>NZ_CP019964.1:317419-634838 GCF_002214165.1 Candidatus Mancarchaeum acidiphilum | reverse complement strand
CTACAGTGTCAAATACCCCTCAGAGATAATACTTAAGGATGAGCTTTACAGCTTGAGCGAGGAGCTCAAGATAAAGAAATTTATAACGGTCACAAGGCCTGCCGAAGGCGACAATTGGGATGGAGAAAAAGGCCATATCGACAGCAATAGGATAAAATCGTATGCCCCTGATGTAACCGAAAGGACCGTTTACATATGCGGTCCCCTAAATTTTGTAAAAGCTATGAAGGAGTCGCTGGCAGAGCTTAACGTTGATCCAAAGAAAGTAAAAGCGGATGTATGGGGATGACAAGGAAAGGCAGGTGCGAAACCTCAATCCATGTTTCATGGATTGCACAATCTACCTGCAAATGCATACTGACTATAGTTTGTTAAGCCTCTCCTCTATCTCGCTTATGCTCAATCTTGTAGTTATAAGAGGTATCTTCTCTATCTGCGCTATCCTTATGGCAAGCTTGTCCACATTCTGCAGGCTGGGTATAAGCACTATCCTTGGCTTTATAGGTGCTATCCTTATCACTACCATAGGAGACCTTCCGGTAGAAACATTCTCGAATATGAAGATGCGCTCATTGGTGGATCCGAACAGCTTCGGGTAGTCTGATGGAGACATCTCAAGTATGACCCTTAAGCTGTCAAGCTTTGTATAACCAAAAAGCCTCAAATTGTCAAGGTAGTTTTGGCTGGCCACTATCTTGCCGTCTATTATACGGTTAAAGTCAATGCCGTTCACGGGTGCGATAAAGTCGTGTATCAAGTAGGGTAGATTGCTCTCGCCGCCCTCATTGTTAAGCATATTAAGGCTTTTCCTGACTTCACCTCCTTTATTCTCGTCTATGTAAAGGAGCATCTCGACAAACCTCCTTATAACGCCAACCCCTGGGCTGAGCCTCCTATTGCTTTCATAATCGCTTATCGTGGATGTCGAGATCTTAAGGGCTTTTGAAAGCTCAACCTGAGTTATCCCGAAAAGCTCCCTCCACTTCTTCATCACGCTTCCGGGGCTGTCCGAAAGGGTTATTTCTCCGGCAATCTTCTCTTCCAAGCTATTCATTAAATCAACGTTTTATCCTCTTCGACCTTAATCAACTGCCCTCCTGCTGCTTTGGCCTGCTGCTCTTCTTTGACCTTTTTGAAGCGGCTGCCTTAGCAGATTTCGGTTTTTTATTGGCATTCCCATTGTCAACATACTTATATAGGTCATCTATATATTTATCTTCTTGGCTATTCTGTCCTTTGCCTTTTCCATTAGATTTTACATTTCCTTGAATGTCTGCACTTCCTAGCACTTTCTCCTTGCTGAAGAAGCTATATATTATCAGTATTATACCCGCTATGAATGCTATTATAGCAACAACCCCCAATATGGCGAAGTTGCCAAAGAATCCTGTTAGGTAAGAGAGCTTTGATGAAGGCAGATAGGTAAGCACCACATTTGTGCTGGAATTGGAAGAATAACTGCCAGGGCCATTATAGAAGACCGAAGTGTAATTACCAATAGGAAGCAAGCCCTTTTTCAGGTTCGTCACATTCAAGCTTTTTGAAAGGTAATAGACATTTTCACTGCTTGGCAAAGGAATTGTGAAATTGGTCGAGTTAAGCGTTATCAGCATTGTACCTCTCCCTTCAAGGTTCTTTGCGTTTGCCAATGTGGCATTGCCAATCCATAGATTGTATCCGGAAGAATTGAATATAAGGAAATCCACCTTCTCCTCCATTATAGCTATAAACGCACTGGTGTTCCCATTGGATGTAAAGTTGTAACTTTCAAACCCTCCCTTGCTTATAGTATAATTCGTTATTCCGAGCTTTGACTGTACGGATGGTGAACTTATAGAGCTGACCACATGAATTATATAACCAAATATTATGATCGATATCAGGATTAAGGCTATCCCAACATATAGAAATTTCTTCTTCATCCAATCATTAAGCATAGTAAGTAAAAAGTTAAATAATTTTGTAGCAAGCGGCAAAAAGCCATTTAAAGCAAAAGCATCGATTATTCAAAAGCATAAGATGGTAACCATCTCTTTGGATAAAGCTTTTATATATTTTATTGCAATAGAGTAAATGGTGATTCAGGCTTTAGAATTTTAGCTGTGATTAATTGGCGATGAGTGAAATGAAAGACAAAATTATAAAACTTAAGACTGGGATAAAAGGGTTGGACTATATGCTTTACGGAGGAATCCCGTCTAAGAACCAGATTATGATAGGAGGAGTTCCAGGAGCAGGAAAAACACTGATGAGCTTTGAAGTAGCTTATAAGATGGCCCAGTCCGGAATCCCTTCAACTTTTATCTCTTTTGAAGAACCCCCTGAAAGTATAATAAGGAATGCAAAGGAGGTATTCACAGAATTCGATGATATAGAAAAGCTTCAAGAACAGCATATGCTCCAGATAGGAGGCAGCTCCGTGGCAATGAAAATAACTGAGAAGACCGATTCATCGAGCTACTCATTCAGCTCAATAGTATCAGATATAGATGATATGATAATTGCAAATGAATCAAAGTTTGTTGTTATTGACTCAATATCCCTGCTGCATCTAATGATACCGGACAACACGAACTACAGGATAGCATTGCTATCCCTTATATCAAAGCTCAGGTCTCTAGGAGTAACATCGATATTTACTGTTGAAGTCTCATCAAGCGAAAGGAAAGGCATACTGTTTGAGCCCGAATTTTTCACATTTGACGGAATAATCATGATGTACGAGTTAGGGGAGCAGGATAAAAGGCAGCTTACCCTTGAAGTGGTGAAGATGAGAGGTAGCGACCACAGCTGGTTCCTTGCCCCTTACAGCATAACCAGTTCAGGAATAAACATACTCACCCCAGAAAGTCAAGGATTGTCGTGAACAGTCATTTCTTTTGTTTTTAATGATTTAGGATGATTAAAAATATGGACAAAGTTTCTAATTCGGGGAGCAATAACAGCAAGACCAAGGCAGGTGCAAATGCACCAGACACAGATTCCAAAAAAAAGAATGCGAGTGCAGATGGGAATAAGAACAATGTCAAAATCGTGCTGAAGCAGAAAGAAAAATACTTTATTATAATAATACTGCTAGCCCTACTTATAATAGTAACTTTGCTGTTCTCATCCTTGGCATCAAGGGCAAATCCAAATACTGTAAAAGGATGTGAGAGCAAGCTTCTGAACCAAGACCAATGCCTTGAGAACCTCGCAGCATCTGAAGCAAACGCCTCTATATGCAGGCTCCTTCCAAATTCAAGTGTTCAGGGATGTTACCTAAATATAGCTAACAAAACCAAGAACATCTCTTACTGCGGCCTTGTAAACACCTCTTCAACGGCTTACCAGAACTGCGTTTACTCTTTCACAAATGCCTCAAATTCAAACATATGCCTTTCAAACAGCAATGCGACCTTAAGATCCGAATGTGCCTCCAAACTTGAACTAATATCAAACCAGACCGATGACAAATACTGCAGCTACCTGTTAGGGGATGCAAACAAATCCCTATGCTATAATGAATATTACTTCAAGTCCGCAATCTACGATAACGTGCCGGAATACTGCAGCTACCTTCCGGACAATACATCGGTTCCTTTGTCAAATCTCCTTGAGATGCTACCATTAAATAAAAGCGCGGACTATAATCTTGAGGGGGATTCACTTTATCTGGACCAAAACCATATCGTAAACGATAGGAGCCTCTGCTATGTATCACTTTTCGAGCTCACGAACAACAGGTCGCTGTGCAGCGATATACCAAGCTCGCTATCATACTTGTGCAGCTATAATGTGACAACGCCCACTTTGATAAACTCAACCGAGATAAACGAGACCTGTGCCGATGTGCCGTCCCTGCTGCACAGCGTATGTATATCAGAGGAATACTATAACCTTGCGAATGAAACAAAGAACTATAGCTATTGCAGGTATGTAACTAATGCTACATTGAAGTCAAAATGCAATGAAATCAAGTGAACAAGAAGGCAGATAAACAAATTTTAAGTGATCTTATGTCAAATGAAGAAGTGATAATAACATCAATAAAGTCAAATCCAAGATATGATGACTGCTACTATACAGCCATCAATTCCCATAGCATATTCATGTTCAAGGCCAAATCGGGATACAAGCTTTATGACAAGTTAAATTATGATCCGGAGGACGGATCTATAGATACGATAGGCGCAGCCACAAAAGAATATTACGAGGAAGTGTTATCTGCACTGTCGGGCCAAATACATGGGATGAATCCGGATGACAAGAATATAAAGAAGATGGAGAAGCCACTTAAAGAAGCCTCCAATATGGTTGTAAGGTCTTTGCTGTCAGGGGCTCCAATGGCGGTCAGATTCCATATGGACGGGGACGGAGCTTCAGGGGCAATCGCACTCTATAAAGCATTTGGAGCGATAGGGAACATATTTGGGATAAAACGGCCAAATGTCATATGGAGCCCTAACAAAGGTGTGGGTTACAGCCCTTGGATTTACAACATAGACAGGTCATATGTGCAAAGTTTTGAATCGATAGAAAAGCCCATTATACTTCTTACTGATTTTGGCACAACTCCCGAAAGCGAACCTGCAATAAAAGAGTTCACGGAAAATGTAATCTGGCTGGAGCACCATCCCATATATGAAGGATTTCCAATCGAAAATATCAAGCTTTACATAAACCCGTGGATGTATGGAATGGATTCAAATGTGACCGCTGGATTCCTTACAGCCGAATTTGCATCAATGATAGCGGGCGAGAGATACAATAATCTGGAAGGCGCTTCGCTTATAAGTGACCATAGCAATTTCGCGGACCTCAACGACAAAGCATCAAACGACCTTGCCACCGTTCTTGATGCACTCACAGTAAACGAGTTCTACGACAATTACAACAGGATATCCCCCGCTTATATGATTGGTATAATAGAGGACAAAGCCGGTTTTGAGTATGTCTTGAACAAAGCAATATCCGAGCTTAACGAATCACTCGATATAGGGGTAAAAAGGTCAAGGAAGCATGTACTTAAGGATGGCACAATCGTGTATACAATGGACTACAAGTTCATAGACGAAAGGAACTACGACTACATGAAGCATGGAAGGTATACGACAAAGCTTCACGACAGGCTTGAGGAGCTTAACCATGGAGGCAACGTCACAATGGTCTACTTCAGCAAATACATCTCAATAAGGGTTAGCGACAGCCTTGTCGAAAGGGTGCAGCTCCTAAAGGTAATAAAAGAGCTTGAAGATGAGGATTTAATATGCAATGGGGGAGGGCACAACGAGGCTGCCAGCATAAAGGTGAAGCCAGAGGAGGGCAGCCTTGAGAAAACAATAGAAATGATAATATCTAAACTTGATGACTTACCAAATGAGGGCGGCAAGCATGATTAAAGAGTCCATCCATAATAAGCGGTCATAAGCTGTTGTCCTTGATCCAATCGACTTCCTTTGCATTCAGCCCATACTTCCTCGAAAAAAATTCATAGGACTCTGGATCCAAAATACCATCTTTTGAATTTGACCTTATCATCTCCTTAATAAGAGGAAGGTAGTACTCCTTTATTGTGAAGACGCTCTCATTTATCATATGCTTTAGATCAATAGATATCTCATTCATCTTGGCATTTGAATCCTTCCTAATCCCCCTCTCCTTTATCATCTTTGGATAGGAGTAGCGGGAGTTTGAGGTATAATACCTGCTTTTTGAAAGGGCTACACCGCTTGTCATAAAGATGTTCATATATCTCCAATAAGCATAATGCTGCCTTCTCACTGCTCTCGAATTGTACACAGTGGCAAGCGATAGCATATTGAATGCGGATGCAAGGTCATTTCCCTTATATATCTTGGGTATATTCTCAGCCAGCCATTGCATCGTCATATCAGGAGTCAGGTCTATGAGCGAAAGGGCATGGAGCGGACTCGAGAATGTGATTGAGGAGAAAACCTTGTTCAGGAAAGAGAAGATGTCATCCGTCTTGTCCCTTAGGCCGACAACATTGTAGCCGTCATATTCTCCGTCATCTTCAATACCGCCCGCATACACGGCATAAAGATCATTGATTGCGGCTCTTGCATCTCCATTTACGGCTTTTGCTATATAATCTATCAATTCCGATTTAGGCCTTATTCCGAATTTATCCGCTTTGCCCGAAAGTAGCTTCCTGATATTGATCTCATTAAGTTTTTTGAATTCAACCTTGTCTGCCTTGTCTCTGAGGAATGATATGCCTTTATCATATGCATCGTTTGCTATGAATATTATAGGGCTTACAGATATCTTTATAAGTTCGGTTATTGCAGATGATGCTCCTTTGTCGAATTTTAGGTCAAGATTGTCTATTTCATCAAGAAGTATCATATTCCTCTTATTCGATAGGGACATTGAATTGGAAGCGTAGAAGAGCTGCTTCTCAATAGAATCCTTGTCCCTGTAATCGCTCGCATCCAAGTTTATTATATTGTAGCCAAGCTTTTCAGCCAAGAATTTGACTATAGAGGTCTTTCCAGTGCCTGTGGGCCCGTATACAAGAAGGGGCTTTCTCTTCTCCTTTGGAGAGAAGTTCTTTAAGTATAAGGTTATAGAGTCGATAGACTCCTTGTTGCCATAGAACTCGTCAAGAGAATCAAACCTATAAAGCTCATCAATATCCATCGGATCAATTAGTATTAGTGTTAAACAAATATAAATTTTATGAGCAAGCAGAAAGAATTAACTGCCATCCAAATCTCAAATAAAAAATAAAAAAGGAAGATATCAAATCAGGATATCTTCATTGTAACCTTCGCCACCTCTACAGCATAATATGGGGCAGTATTATTGGTTGCCTGCAGTGTGTATATTGCCCAGATCTCTCCGGAAGTCGTTGAACCTATACCTCCAGGTATGCTTCCCACTTTAGGGCAACTGGAAAGTGCATTGCCTTCTATGCAGTCATCGCTTGATGGGTCATCATTGAAGAATACTTTAGTTGGAAATCCTGATTTCATGGCTGTGGCTCCCTGTGCACCATCGAAGTTTCCGCCGTTAAGGCTTATGACGTTCCCAATAACCGAGCCATCAGGGTAAGAGAGCATATTCTCGGTAGCGGGCATTATAGAGCTTGAAGGCACAAACGCCAAGGTCGTAGCTGCCCAATCTGTCTGGCCTATATTTGTCAATGAAACAGAGAAATTATAAGGTGCTGCTATAGGGGATGTGCACAATGCACCGTAAGCAGGAGAACAGGATGTGCCTACAAAAGTTGACCCATTGAATACGCCAAGCACATAAAGTGCTGCCAGCACTATCGCAACAATCAATATTGCCCAACCATATGTCATCAGATATTCCATAGCGCTTTGCGCTTTGAAATTTTTTTCCATATTACCACAACCATTTTAAATGAAGGATTAGGATAAACCGCATTTAAACTATTTAAACGTTTGTTATTAAACTATCTGCTAATGATCGAGTATCAATAAAGCATCAATAAAACAAGCTTAAAAGAAATAGTAGTTAATCAAAATTCAAATAAAAAAATAAAAAGAAGATATCAAATCAGGATATCTTCATTGTTGCCTTTCCAAGTTCCTGTGCATAGAAAGGAGATGAATCATTTGTTGTAGGCAGTGTGTATATTGCCCAGATCTCTCCAGATGTTGTTGATCCTACTGCACTTGGTATGCTGCTGCATTTGCTTATAGCATTATTGTCCTGTGAGGTTAAGCAATCTGTAGCTGCATCAAAAGTTACTGTTGTTGTAAATCCACTTGTCATTGAAGATGCACCAGGTACATCACCACTAGTACCACCCGCATACGGTATTATATCATTTACTGTGCCTGAAGGAACACCCAGCACTGAATTAGCAGGGTATGAAGTCATACTTGTTGTTGCTGGCATCACAGATCCTGTTGGCACAAACGCGAACGTTGTTGCTGCCCAATCGGTCGTGCTAACCTGCCCTAATGTCACTGAAAATGTGCTCGGCGAAGCTATAGGAGATGTACATAGTGCTCCAGATGTTGCTGTGCACGTTGTCCCTATGAACGCAGAACCATTGAACACTCCAAGTATGTACAGTGCCGCAAGTACTATTGCAATAATCAATATTGCCCAACCATAAGTCATCAGATATTCCATAGCGCTTTGCGCTTTGAAATTTTTGGTCATTCTATCCACCACTCATATAATTCTTAAATTTAAAGTATTTAAACCTTGCTATTATTTAGCAGGTCCCGCAGTTCTTCTGCCTCCACATCAATATTATGGTCTTTCATTATCGACGCGAGCACATTTTTGCTTCCCTTCTCCTTGAATTCCTTCACTATCCCAAGAAGCTCATCTTTGCTGAGCTTCCTCAGCTTCCTTTCCTCAGCGATCCTGTAAAGATCGCCTTTGTCCGCGGAAGGGGATTCTTCGGCTGCCGCCCTGACCATCTGCACAATCCCCCTCTTTGTCAGCTTACCCTCCTTGTATATCTCGAATATCGACTTCAGGGTGCCATCGCTCATGCTGTCCACGTCAATGCCTTCTCTTTTCATCTCAGTGAATTTTTGCATGAGGATGTCGGCTATTATCTTTTTGTCTACGTCAATGGATGACGATATCTCCTTGTATAGCGGATATCTTGGCGAAAGCAGGAGATTTTTGACCAATGCTTCGTCTTTTATCGCATCCTCCAGCTCATTTATCGCGTTTTCGAGATTGGGCTTCGATTCTTCCGCCTGCTTTATCATCTCTTCGGTAACAAGTATTGGCTTTGCATCTGTTTCGGGGTACATCCTTGAGCCTCCCGCTATTGGCCTCATGAATCTTGTCGTATAAAGCTTGTCATCGTATACGGACCTTGTTTCAGGAGGAACGCCTTTCGCGAAATATGCTATCCTCCCAAGCGCATAATCCAATGCCTTTTCCGCTTTCGCCTTGGGCGCTGTTACCATTATGAACGAATCATCATCTTTAATGTTGAGCCTGCCCCTGATTGCCGATATCTCGGAATCCGATAATCCATATTTCGATTTTAAATCCTCATCCGCATGTATCAATCCTTTCACGCCTGCAAGCTTTGCGTAGTCGCTCACCTCGCTTCCGAGCCTTCTGTCGGGATTGATCTCCTTGCCCAAGTAACCTTTGAATCCTTTCACGTTCACCGCGATTACCGATCCGTTCTTTTCAAGAGACGCTTTTATCAAGCGCGAGCTTGTGCCCACGAATAAGTCTGTCAAATCCTCGAAATTGCCGAATTCAGGCTTCCAGTCGATTTTTGCAAGCTCCCCCTTTACCAATATAAGGCTCCTCTGCCTCTCTATCTCGTTCTCTATGTACCTGTCCATGCTTCCGAGATCCTGGAATCCCTTTATCTCAACCCTTGCCCCTCCTTTTATAGAGACGTTTACATCCTGCCTTATAGTGCCTATGCCCCTTTGGACCTTTCCTGTTATCCTGAGCAGCATCCCAATGTATGAGGCCACATCCTTTGCCTCCGCGGGGCTCCTTATATAAGGGTCCGTATCTATCTCCACCAAAGGTATGCCAAGCCTGTCCGTGTTGAACACAGCCTCGTCATCCCCATTTGAGACAATTCCTGCGGATTCCTCCTCAAGCATCATCGAAGGTATGAGCACATCATGGCCGTTGACCTTTATCCTGCCATCCAATCCCACAATCGTGGTCCTCTGGAATGCGCTCGTGTTGCTTCCATCAACAACCTCCTTCCTCATCGGCTCCAGCTCCTTGAATATATGCATTTTAAATGCGGCCGCCAATGACAATGCAATTCCCAATGCCTCGCCGTTCATCTGGTGCGGCGGCTCTTCATCTATGTCGACAAGGCAGGTATTGTCCTTGAATACGTTGTAATGGTATGCTTTCTTCTTCCCTTCCTCTATCTTTGCTGCCGCGTCTATCTTTCCCAACTCTCCCGCGACCGCGCGCTGGTACCTTGTGATGCTCGCCTCCGGCTTTTCATCATCATCGATAGGCTTCGAGGTGCACGAGCAGAAAAGCTTCTCTTTTGTGTTGAGCCTCTGGTGTATCTCAAGGCCGCACATGAATCCTATAGACTTGTAATAATCTTCATCCATTTGATCATCTATATGAGAAATTCATCGTAAAGGGTCCTGTCCCTTATCTCTCCGGCTATGTTCTTGTTAAGCAGCTGCCTTGCTTCATCCCTATTGTAATTTCCCAGCAGCCATCCAAGCTTTATGTATGCGGTTTCCGGTGTCATGTCCTCGCAGTATACGACTCCGGCATTGCTGAGGAGCCTCAGGTTTGTGTAAACCTTGGAGTTTACCCTTCCATATAGGCATTGCGAGGTCATCCCTATTATCATGCCGGAATCAATCGCTTCCTTTATGTTATTCAAATATGATTTTTCAGGCCTTCCCGATACCGAAGTATGTCCGAGCCCTGTGCCCTCTATTATTATCCCTTTGTAGCCTTTATTTTTGTAATAATTTATTATGTCAGGATCGGAATTAGGGTATACCTTAAGCAGCGCTACCTTATCTGAGAACTTGTCCATAATGGTTATCCCTTCGGCCGAACTTTTGACTTTGTTGTAATCGCTGTCGTAATGTATCTCCCCTTTTATGCCAAGATGCGCTATAGGCAGGTCGTTTATTGGCCTGAATGCATCCCTCCTGCTCGTGTTCATCTTCCTTGCCTTCGTTCCTCTTATCAATTGGCAGTAGTCATCGGAGCTGTCCTTGTGCATGCAGATGCCCACCTCCGCTATGTCCGATTCAGCTGCTATGCGCACCGAGCATATGAGGTTCATGAATGAGTCGCTGGACCCCCTGTCGCTGCTTCTTTGCGATCCGGTAAATACAACAGGTGCATTGAGGCCTTTGAGCATAAAGCTTAAGGCAGATGAGACATAATGCATCGTGTCCGTTCCTATTGTTATGACAACTCCTCTGCTTCCGCCCTTTATCTCTTCTGCAACAGTGCTTGCTATCCGCTGCCATTCAAGGTATGTCATGTCCTCGCTTGCTATGCTGAAGAGGTGCACCGGATGTAGCATTGCTATATTAGATAGCTCGGGGACGTTGGCTATAAGCTCCTCCGGCTTCAGAAGCATATGCACCCCCCCAGTCCTGTAATCGAGCTTGCTCCCTATGGTGCCCCCAGTATATATTATAGATACTTGGGGTAGATCTTTGTTCAATTCAATACTCTGCAATTCCGATTCAGAAGGATCATCAGATTTCTCCTTGTGCTCCGCCTTCTCTATACTATCTATCTCATCGACAGATATTCCGAAGTTGTATCCGCTTTCAAGCTTGACTACCAATATCCCTTTCTCCGTGAATTCGGAATTCGGCAGTATCTTTACCACCTCCTTTGAATTGCCAAATTCAATTAGAGCAAAGTCTCCTATCTTTAAGCCATTTTTATCAAGAAGCTCCTTTACCAAGCCATTGTACATGGTCACACCATTTTGAATGCATTAATTAAATCTGCTATAAGCACCGAATCAATTTAGCACTTTCCCATATAAAGCGTTTGATGTCGACGAGTATATTTTCACTTTGCATCTGTCTCCCAATTCAAGGCCATCGCTTTCTCCAGCTATTATTACCTGCTTGTATGACGGGTTCCTGCCGTTTATCGAAATCCCCGTCCTTTCCGTGAGCATCACATCCTGCGATGTGCCGATGAGTTTTTTGTTTATCGAATTCTGGACCCTGCGTATGATGCGTGTTGCCTCAACACTCCTTCTCTTTATCTCGTTCTCCGAAAGCTGCTCAAGCTTCGATGCCCTTGCATGGGGCCTTCTTGCGAACTTTGAAAGGTTTGATACGTCAGGCTTTACATCTTTCACCATCTCGAGGGTTTCCTCAAAATCCTTTTCCTTCTCCGTAGGGTATCCGACTATTATATCGGTTTCAAGCATAAGATCCTTCACATTGGACCTGAGCCTGTCAACAACCTCATAGAACTGCGAAATGTCGTAATCCCTGTTCATGTCCTTAAGTACCGAGTCGCTTCCCGACTGCACAGGAAGGTGTATGAATTTGTAAAAATGGCCGCTGTTAAGCGCATCTGTGAATGCCTCTATATGCTTAAGAGCATGCTCCGGATTAAGCATCCCTATCCTTATATAGTAGTCATCTCCTATGTCAAGGGTTTTTATCTTGTCCAGTAGCTCCGCGATGCTGCTCTTTCTGTCTGCTCCATACGCCCCGACATCCTGAGATGTCAGTTCTATCTCCTTTGCCCCCTTCCGGACGCTGTAAGAGATCGCCTTAGCTATGAGGTCTGAGGAGAAGCTGTTCAGAGGGCCTCTTGCCCTCTTGGTCTCGCAGAATGCGCAGTTGCTCAGGCACCCATCCCCTATCGGGATTCGTGATATTATGCCGCTGCCTGGCTTGAAATAGGACATCCTGTCAACAGCCCCATATCTGTCGTATACAACTCTTTCACCTTCAGCAACTTTGCCAAGTGCAGCAGGAAGGCTGCTTATATTTGGGGCCGTTATTATGCTTACAGAAGGCACGTATTTTGATATGAGATCAGGGTTGGCGGAAGCCATGCACCCTGTGACTATTGTCCTCTTCCCGCTCTTCTGCAGTCTCTCAAGCTTGTTTATTATCCTCTGCTCCGTTGCGGTTTTGACAGTGCAGGTGTTGACTATCACAGCATCAGAATCCGCCTCGTCATCCGAAACGGTGATATTGCTGTCCTTGAGCAGCGTCTTTATTATGTCGCTGTCCGCCTGGTTGAGGGTGCATCCGTAAGTCTTCACATAAACCTTCATGATACCACATTCAAAAATATAAGCGATTATCCAATATGCATTTTTTTCTAAAAAGCTAAATAAACCAATGCTAAACCAATAGGCAATGATCTACAAAAGCGGGCATATCCAGAATCGGCAAAACGGCTAATGCTGAAATAATAAAATAATAATACAAGGAAATACAGAAAAAGACCGAAAAAGAGAAAAAGATTCACATTATGTGTGTCTCAACAGGCTCGTTAAATGCCCTTCCGGATTTGTATGCCTTCCTTTTCTCCATATCGCTCCAGCAGTCCTTGCATATGACTAGCCTTTTCGTCTTTGTAGCCCTCTGGGAAGACTTCATGCAGTTATTGCAAATCTTTCTTCCGCAGTAATCACAAACTTCATACCTGTATATCTCGCGCTTGCATCTTTCACAAAATGTTGTCAATATAACACCTTAATATAATTGATTTGATTAGAAATAATTAAGAAAACAACAATAGGATTTGCTCATTATATTATAAATACCTTTTGCAAAGCCAGCAAAATAACCTGGCAGTACAATGCTATTCATATATAGCCGCACATCCGGTCATTTGCCTCTTTCATTTTTCTCTATCGCTATCTTTATGCTGTTTCCCGGAGATATCTCAAATGAAACCTCCTCCAATCCATTAGCATCGGAGAGCCTTTCATCTATAGACCTGCTGTTTGTGACCTTCTTTATCCTCTCTATATTCTCTTTTACAAGAGCTGAAAGCGCCACGTCCGCTGACAGGTATACGTTTATCCTGTCGGATTTGCTGAATCCTTTTTCCTTCCTGAGCATCTGTATCCTGCGTATAATCTCCCTTACCAACAGCTCGCCCTTGAGGTCGTCCGTTATCTCTGTGTCAAGGTATATAAGGCCGTACTTCGATTCCTCCTCGTTCTCCTTTATAAGGTCTTCCGATATGGTGTACATCTCAGGTTTTATGGTGAAGTTGCCCTTTTCCGTATGCAACGTGTAGTACCCCTCTTTTTCTACGGCTTCCGACAGCTCCTTAGGGTCCGCTTTGCGCAGCGCATCAGATACAACGTTGCTGTTCTCCTTGAATTCAGGGCCTATCTTCGCGAATACAGGTATTATCCTCAAGTTAAGGTTGTCAGATATCTCGGCGCTTATTGTTTTTACATTGGTAAGCGACTCTATTATGTTCGAAAGCTTTGCGACCGCATCCGCAACCTCGTTGTACCTCGTTATAACCTTTGCGTTTGACAGTGGCTGCCTAAGCCTGACACTGTTCTTCTCTCTAAGGTTCAGTATCTCGCTTGAAAGTTCCTTTGCAATGTCGAATTCCTTCTCTATGTTATCGTCAATGTACTTTATATCCGCCTTAGGCCACGGTTCATAGAAAACGCTGCCGCCGTCTATGGAAAATAGCTTCTGATAAATGTACTCCGATGTAAATGGAAGCGCTACGGATGAGATAACCGTAAACTTGTAAAGCACGTAATTTATCAGGTTTGAGAGATACCTAAGCTTCTTCGTACTCATATCCTCGGATTTCTGCTTTGCGATCTTCAAATAAGTCCTGCTGAAATCATTGACAAGGAAGTCTGCCATCTGGTTTATCGCCTGGTCTATCCCGTAAGAATCAAATAGCTCCGTGGAATTCTTCACTATTGTGTTTATCCTTGAAAGTATCCATCTGTCATCCTTGTCTGCAAGTGCCAGGTTCGGCTTCTTCACTCTCTTTGAGTCGGATCCCGAAAGGTTTGAAAACTCCCTCGCAAGCTTCATGATGTTGTAGTAGGTCACAATTATGTTGTCGCTTTCTTTCAGCTCAGAGACTTTTACCTTTAGGTCCTCCCATCTTGGCTTGCCAAGGCACCAAAGCCTGTACCCATCAGCTGACACATACTTGGGCAGGTCCTTTGCAAGTATGAGATTTCCCAGGTGCCTGTGCATCTCCATCCCATGCTCATCGTAAACCATTCCCCCTATCGTTACCTCCTTGAATGGGGTCTTGCCATACAATGCAACCGATGTCCTTATCAGCATGGAGAACCATCCTCTTAATTGGTCCCTGCTTTCGGTTATCCAATCTGAGGGGAACAGCCTCTTCCACTCTTCTTCGCTCAAGCTTGCCGTATGCGCTATTCCAGAATCCCACCATACGTCGAATACGTCCTTGACCCTATGCATGGTCCCTTCGCATTTGTCGCATTTGAAGGTTATATTGTCTATATATGGTATATGAAGGTCTTCAGGCTCTTTGCTCAAGCCTGCCTTCTCCTTGAGCTCTGCGGCGGATCCTATTGCAATGGTGTTGTCGCAGTCGTTGCATTTCCATATTGGTATTGGCGCTCCCCAGTATCTCTGCCTTGATATGCACCAGTCTGGGGAATTGCGCAGTGTATCGTCCTGCCACTCTTTCGTGTTTTTAGGGTGCCATTTTATCTTTGAGTTTGCCTTTATTGTCTTGTCCTTTATCTTCTGTATATCTATGAACCACTGATCTGTCGACCTGTATATAAGCTTGCTGTTGCACCTCCAGCAGTGGGGGTAGCTGTGCGTTATCGATCCTCTGTAAAGCAAGCTTCCATCCTTCTTAAGCTTCTCAAGCACGAATTTGTTTGCTTCATCCGGTATCTTTATCCCTTTAAGCCCGCCTGCCTCATCCGTGTATTCTGCTTGGTCGCTTACAGGGGAGTAAATAGGTATGCCATTCTTGAATCCGACATTGAAGTCCTCTGGACCATGCCCCGGAGCGACATGCACCAATCCTGTTCCATCGCCCATGGAAACAAGCCCTTTCTCCATCAATACCCTATGGAATTTTGCAAACTCCCTCTGCTTAGGTATCTCGTCTTCGAATGGGCCCTTGTAATAAATCCCCTGCAGCTCTGATCCATAGAATTCTCCAAGCACTGTGAAGCTCTGGTCTATGCTCTTCGCGAATGCGTCAAGCCTGTCCTTTGCAACTATATAAATATTATCCCCAAACTGCGCCTTTACATATAGCCCTTCAGGGTTTACCGCAACCGCCATGTTAGACGGAAGCGTCCAAGGTGTTGTAGTCCATATGACAAGGTAAAGGTTGCTCTCAATGTTTATCCTTGAATCTTTTGACCTTTCAGGATCAACCTTGAACCTCACGAATATTGACGGGTCGGTATCATCGGAATATTCTATCTCCGGCCCTTGGGCTGAGAGCACTGTTTCGCAGTGGGGGCAGTAAGCCAGTGCTTTCTTTCCCGAATATACGAGCCCTTTGTCGTATATCCCTTTGAACATCCTCCATCCGGCATCCATGTAATTTTTTTTGTAAGGTATGTATGCATCCTCAAAGTCCAATGAGGAACCATACTTCCTGTAAATATCTATCATCCCGCTGACCTGCTCGTCAGCGAAGCTCTTGCATGCCTCTATGAAATTGTCAATCCCGTATGAATCTATATCCTCCTTCGTCTTCAACCCTAGCTTGTGCTCAACCTTGTTCTCTATAGGAAGGCCATGGACATCGAATCCAGCCCTATCGTGGACATAGAAGCCCCTGAACCTTTTGTACCTAAGCATCACATCCTTTACAACGCCAACCCAGACATGGTGCACCCCAAGCTCTCCTGTCGCATAGGGAGGCCCGTCCAAGAAGTAATATTTTTTCTTGTCCACAGACTCTTTTTTGATTTTTTTAATAGGATCCTCTTTTGACCAGTATTCCTTGGTAAAATTTTCTATCTCTCCGAGATCTATCATCTAATACCCCCAATTAATATGTACGCATAAAAATTAATAATATGCTATAACCGTAATATTAAACTTAAATCGCAGTAAAAATTAATAAACTAAGTGTATAACCATGGGGCATGGAGAATCATCGAGCTACAGCGGAAATGAGTCGTACAGGTACATCGACCCTCTGGTCTCAAACGATGACAGGTACCTTTTCATAATCTCGCCCTTCATAAGCAAAAATTATATCAAAAAATTGGTAAAGATGTCGTCAAGGAAAGAGATAAAGGTGATAACGTCAAAGGCCGCTGCGAGCGGAGAGGTTGCAAAGGATTACATAGCCAAGAGCCATGCCAAGTATCTCATATACGCGGCAATGATATTCGTCATCCTTTCATTGGCGCTTTACTTCACAAAGATGATGCTTCTGCTTTCTATCGTGGTATATGCTGCTGCTTTGGCAATCATCATCTATGTTCTGATCATATCTTTCAATAGGTATCCAAAGAGGCGCAGGCATATAGAGTTCAAGTTCGTGGAAGGCAGGTTTGTGCATGAAAAGCTTTACATAGGGGAGGAGGAAGCGATAACAGGAAGCGCCAACTTCACGTACAGCGGCCTGCACAAGAACATAGAGCACATAGAGGTAGTGCACGACAAGAAAAAGATAAAAGAGCTCACAGACCATTTCTATTCTGTGTGGAATTCGGCCTGAATCAATCCGCTTTTCCGAAAGCGAAGATCCTTGGCTCCTGCTTGCGTATAAGCATGAATGAATCAGAGCTCTCTATGCATAGGGGCTTGTCAAACACCAAGGATATGCTTTTTCCATCAAAAGAGCTTACAGTTGCGCTTGTGTAAGAGAATCCGGATACGAATATATAGGAGGATTTCTCTTTGACATCCTCCTTGTTTATGCTGCTCACGTTTATCGTTGCCGTTATGCTCTTTTTCGGATCTATCTTATAATTTGATAAAGTATCGCCCTTTTTGAATTCATCTGAATCGGCACCCTTAAGCGCAAGCCCAACCCTTGTGCTGACTCCTGCTTCCTGGATGTCCCTGTCCTGGCTTTGTATGGATCTTACAATCACTTCCTTTGAATCTTTGCCCAATAGCTTGTCATGCACTTTTACGGATCCTTTTCTTACTATGCCCAAAACTACCGTGCCTGCGCCTTTTACGTTGAACGACCTGTCTATGTCCACCCTGCATTGGCCGGAAGCGTCATTCGAATCAAGCTTGTAGCTTGCTATCTTCCCAAGTATGTCCTCCATCTTGCATGTTGTATAATTTGGCAGGTTAAGCTGCTTCAGCATGCCCTCCAATTGGGATTGGTCTATTGTATCATGCTCTATTATTATAGTGGGCTTGCCGGCCAATGCCGTGGCTATAAGCACTTCGCCAAGCTGCTTGTCTATCGATTTTGCATCTATCACTATGATATGGGACAAGGTGATAGATTCCGCAAGCCCGTAGAATTTGTCATCCAAGTTTGCAGGAGATATTGCAACAATTGTGTCATCGTTGTAAATCCTGTTATAGTAAACCAAGCTGTCCTCCGCGCCCTTCTTGCCTATGAAGTCGGCTACCCCATTGTTTATCGGTATTGAGATTAAGTGACATCCTCCCACCTGTAAATGGTGTGGGCTTCCAGGGTGGTTATGATTTGTCATCATGATGCCACCCATGTAGTTCCTGCTTCATAGGCAACTGCCTCCCCTGCGGAAGGTCTTATGTCGTCTCCGCGGGCTTGACTTCCCGAATGCCCTTCGGTAGTTGGACTGATGGAGTCCAAAGCCCTTTTGAGTATATTCTGTGCCGCATTCACATCCCTGTCCATTGACATCCCGCACTTTTCGCAGACGAATGTCCTTTGGGATATTGATATACTTTGCACATTGCCACATTTGCTGCATGTCATTGATGTGTATTGAGGATTCACTTTCATTGCCACGCAACCAGCGCTTTCAGCCTTGTATTGCAGCAATTGTGTGAAATTTCCCCAAGAAGATTCATTTATCGATTTTGCGTATCTGTGGTTCTTCACCATATTGTTTATCTCTAAATCTTCATACGCAATGAATGAATAAGAATTCACCAGTTCATTCGAAAGATTGTTTATGCAATCCAATCTTATCCTTGAAATATGCTCTGAGTATCTTGCAAATCTTGTCACTGCCTTTCTTCTGTTGGATGATCCCTTCTCCTTCCTCGATATGTTTTGTTGAAGGGCTCTTGAATGTTTCCTCTCGTGTTTTGTTATTTTTGCGTTTTGGAGTATTGTATTGTCCGAAAGCGCGGCGTATTGCATTATTCCTAAATCAATACCAATCCTTGGTTTACCGTTTGAAATGAATGGCTTGTCCTCCTTTTCAACAGCAATCGTGATGTACCATTCCTGTGATTTTGTCTTCTTTATATTTAATGTTTTTATTCCTCCTTCAATATTTCTGTGGTTCACGAAATTTATCCTTCCTATTTTTGAAAGTTCAACCTTCTTCTTCTCTATCTTGAAGCCATTGGTTTGAGGATATGTCAAAGATGATACGAACTTCTTGTATCTTGGAAATCCCGCCTTTACCTTCTTTCCTTGCTTCTTCTCCTTGCACCTCAAGAAGAAATGTTTGTATGCATCTGACACTCTTTTTGAGATATTCTGAAGAACCTGGGAATGGATTTCCGCAAATTCCGGTTTTTCCTTCTTTAATTTGGTTATCCAACCGTTCATCCTGAATTCCGTTAAGGTTTTTCCTGTCTCCTTGTAATATGACTTTGACTTTTCAAGAAGCAGGTTGTATAGTTCCTTTGAAAGATACATCTGTCTATTCAGAGTTCCCTTCTGTTCCTTTGAAGGATATGCACGATATTTGTATGCAGTTTTCATACAAAACATGTATATTTTATTATCTGTATTTATACATGTTGTGGTGGCTTATATCCCACCGCTGAAGCGTGTGGGTTTTACGCCAAATTTGATAAAAATAGCATATGTATCCAAATTCAGTTCTCTACACCATTAAACGCAATTTGTATCATATGATGCAAAGTACATCAAAGCAAACGTATGAGGCAAATTGCATTTGCTTCGCTGCTTTGCTGATTACACTATCTTCCCTTTTGCGAACGCTATCGCTCCAAGTATAAGCATTGCTATAGCAATTATCCCTAGTACAATTGCGTCCACGTAGCCCGGGAATACCGAAATGCCTATCAGGGCAAACCTCATTCCATCCACTCCGTATGTCAGTGGATTGAAGTATGTTATGTACTTCACAAATGTTGGCAGCACCGTTATAGGGTATATTGCGCCGGACAGGAAGAACAGCGGGAATATGAGCAGGTTTAATATTAGCCCGAAACCCTGCATATCCTTCATGAAAGACGCTATTATAAGGCCCAGGCATATGAAAACAATGCCTATCAGCACCATGAATCCGTATGTTATCAATATGCCTAGTACGCTTGGCAGCTTAAATCCAATGAAAAGAGCTATTATTATAAGCAATGTGCTCTGTATTATAGCAGTGCTCAATCCTCCAAGAACCCTTCCCAGTACTATGCTCACACGCCTAACCGGTGCGACCATAACCTCCTTCAGGAAACCGAACTGTTTGTCCCAAAGAAGCGATATTCCGCTTGTCGTCGCGGCGAAAAGCATTGACATCCCTACTATACCCGGAACCAGGAAGTCTATATAGCTTACACCTGGCGGCAGATGTAGGAATGCTGCCAACGAACCGAAACCGGCATCCAGGAAAAGCAGGAAGAGCACCGGCATTGCAATCGAGCCTATTATCTGGGATGGAGACCTTATGAACCTCTTCATCGCCCTAAGCCAAAGAACATATATTACCGATATATCTCTGTTCATAATATCACCTATTCCTGCTCCTTATAACCGCCTGTATCCTCTCGTTGGGATTTGCCTCCTCATCCCTGATGCTCTTTCCCGTGTAGTGTATGAACACGTCTTCAAGGCTTGGCTTGCGTATGTCTATGCTTGTTATGCTGAGCTTTGACCTGAATGCCTGCTCTATTATCTCTGGCAGGTCTGATGCGGCGCTCTTCACATTTAGATAGGCAATCTTCTTGTCGGCCTCGTCAACCTTTATCGACACTACGTTCTTGAACTTCTTTATATTTTTCTGAAGGAACTTGACCTCCTTTTCCTCCTTTAATGATATCTTGACTATGTCCCCGTGTAGCCCTTCCTTGAGCTTCTGTGGCGTGTCGCACACTATAATCTTTCCGTGGTCTATTATTGCAACCCTGTCGCACAGGTAATCGGCCTCCTCTATGTAATGTGTTGTCAGAAGGACTGATAGGTGGTATTTCTCGTTCAGCTTTTTCACGTATTCGAGTATGTGCCTTCTTGTTTGGGTGTCCAATCCAACAGTTGGCTCATCAAGGAACAGAACTTTTGGCTCATTCAAAAGCCCTCTTGCTATCTCAAGCCTCCTTCTCATCCCTCCCGAATAGCTTGACATAACCACATTGGCTTTGTCTGAAAGCTCAACCATTTCAAGCATCTCATTTATCCTGCGCTTTCTGGTTTCTTTGTCGATTCCATACATCATCGCATGAAGCTCAAGGTTCTCGTACCCTGTAAGCCTGTCATCTATTGATGGGTCCTGGAAGACAATTCCTATTTTTGACCTTACCTCATCCTTGTGCTTTGAAACATCGAATCCGGACACATATGCGTCTCCGGAAGTCTTGTCTATTATTGTAGTGAGGATGTGCACGGTTGTCGTCTTTCCTGCACCATTAGGGCCCAGGAAGCCAAAGATCTCGCCTTCTTTCACATCAAATGATATGCCATCGACTGCGGTAAAATCCCCATACCTCTTTACCAAATTTGATACATGTATTGAATAATCAGTGGATTTCATATATACCGGTAATTATTGGGATAGTTTATTTTTAAACCTTTAGGTAAATAATTTTTATTTGGTTAAGACGGCTCGAGCAAAAATTGCATCCTATCGCTTATTTCTTTTCCTCTTTGTCCACCGCTTCCGGAGAACCTTTTGATTCTGAAAGGCCCAAGCGGAGAAGTATCACAAGGAAGAATGCTATTATCAATCCGCCCACTATTCCAAATGCAAGGACAAGAGGCTGGGTTGAGGGCGTAACCAAAAGGCTGGCGAACGCAAGTTTGTCATTGAACAATCCGGGGTACTCAAGAAGCTCAAATGAGAGTATTGAAATGAACAACGTTATTGGCACTGCAAACTTGGTATACCTCTCCTTATATGCGTATGTTGACAGGGAGATTGCAATCAATATTATTGGAATGGCTAACAGGTAGTATTCAGAGTACATGTTGCTTATCAGGTAGTTCAAGTTGCCTACATAAAGTGATGATATTATGAACAGCAGAGACAGCACAACAATGGCAATTGGGTAGATGATGCGCTTTGAGAACCTGAATATCAACATGTCTGCAAACAATGCCAGCAACGCCTCGCCTATGAAAAGCGTTATGTTAAATCCGTTGAATATCGATTGAAGCACGTTAAGGCTGTATGATGACAGGTTTACACCTATGCCGCTTACGGTTGAATTCAGCACGGACATCGCAAGGAATGCGACAAATATGATTGATATCGCATATACCCTAAGATACTTCTTTTCGTTCACTTTGTTGCTTATGAATTCAGAGTACCCGAAGAATGAATTCCTGAACACGAATATTATTCCCGCAAGCATTATTGGTATTATGTAAAGGAATCCAATAGGGACCAACGCAGTTGGGAACGTCGCTTCCGTATCCACCAAATAGAACACGCCGAAGGTGCCGTCTATCTCCCAGACTGGCACAAGGTAGCGCATTATTTTCTCCTTGTCCTTGAAATCAATCAGCAGAAGGAGGGCAAGCCCAACTTCTATCAGGAATGCCGAAAGGAATATGGCGAAGATTATAAAATTGAACAATATTATATCATGCATTTTCTAATTCACCTTTCAGCGGCCTTGAATCAAACAGCCTCTTAAGCACATATGCGGTTGCTGGGATTATGAATATGTATATCAATATGATTATTGCTGCGAAATATGCAATTGACGGCGATGTGTTTGCTGCCGCGGATATTGGCATGACATCATAGACTATCCATGGCACTCTGCCTACCTCGTCAACAACCCATCCGCTTTCCATAGTTATCAACACAACCGCTTCTATTATTACGAACAGCACCAGCACTGCCTTGTTCTCAAAGAAATTCTTTTTAATGAACAGCTTTATCAGCATCACAAGCCATATGAATCCGCCAAGCAGGAATCCTATCCCAACCATCATGTCAAACAGCGTGTGTATGAACAGAGGTGGCCATGTGTCCTTTGGATAAGCGTTTAGCCCTTTTATTACGATTGACTGTGCACTTTTTCCAAACCCGTAAGCGAGTATGCTCTGCAGACCCGGTATCTGAATCCCTCCTACGACGGTTCCGTTGACAACTGTTCCGTTATATACGGTATGCCCTAGCGGGCTATAGGTGCCAAATATTATCTCAGGCACATCGGAACGCGTTATTAAGTCAAGTTCAATGGCATCAAATTTTTCGGTCTGGTACTGCATAAGCGTGGTTATTGACATTATTCCGCTTATTATCACGAATACTATTATCACTGCGATGATGCCAAATGTTATGTTAAGCCCTCTCTTATAATATTCTCTCTCGTCATTGTCCTTTGTCTTCAGAAGTTTGTACGCGAAATAAGAGAAGAACACGCTTACGCCTGCCAGTATTGAGGTAGATATAACATGGAATACCTCTATTCCGGTTGAAGGAGTGTCAAATGCAGTCAGTGGATGCACGTCGGCAATTGTCTTGAACCCTGAAGATATGAACAATGCAGTGTTGAAGCCCGTGGGCGTATTCATCCATGCATTGACCATAGTTATCAGAACTCCGGACAATGCCGCTGCAAAAGCTACAATTATTATTGATGCAATCTTCAGCTTCTCGCTCTTTATTTTGTCTCCGAAGTACACATATATTGACAGGAATATGACTTCCGTAAAGAATGCGAATACCTCTGTGAAGAACGGGAGTATTGCGACGTACCCTACCAGCCTCATGAACGCGGGCCATAGGAATGCAAGTTCAAGCGCAACCAATGTGCCTGAAGCAGTGCCAACTGCAAAAAGTACCACCAGAATCAAGGACAGCCTATGGGCAAGTGCACGATAGTACTTGTCATTCTTTTTATAGGCCAAGTACTCCGCTGTTGCCACTATTATGGGAAGCCCTATGCCTATCGTTGCTAATATTATATGTATGCCTAATGAGAAGCCCTGCGTGAATTCGTACAATGAGAGCAAAGACAATATATACACCTAAACTGCATCCGCTTTCTTACCTAAAGTATATTTAACCGATAATTTTTTAACTTTCCTGTTAATTTGCATATTGTTTAATACCACCTTCAGATTTCATATGAACCCATACCAAAGCAGTAGTATCCCTATGAATTCGGAATAATAAAGGAAGACCGGTATCTCAGCTATGTACAATGTTCCGGCAACTGAAACCACCAATACGCCTATTATTATGCTTATCATCTTGTAGCTTTTCTTCTTTAGGTAGCTTACCACTGCTATCGCTATAAGAAGTATTGCGGCTGGGAATGTTACCAAAGATGATGAGAGCACCACACTTAACGGCAGAACTGAAAAGACTATGTAATGCTCAACTATATCCTTTATATTAGATGTCAGCAGTGATGCCAGCAGTATCGCGGTTGAGGCAATCATGAATGCCCCATACGCTATCGATGCTTTCCTTGATTTAAGCAGCTGCACGGAACCCATTGCAAGCATCTCTACTATTATCGACACAAATAGCAGATACAAATCTCCAACTAACACATTGTAGTAGCCGAATGAGAAAAACAGCTCTATTAGGACACCTATGGTGAAAAACCACATCCCAGTGCTCCAGAACAGCAAAGGCTTTATCTTTGATTTTAAGTACCTCTTGGTCATTATTATTGTAAGTCCAAGAGAAAGTAGCAGTATTACAAATACCGATATCTCAACAAATGCTTCTGAGGTTAATATTGACATCAATATCTTTATGGTATATAAATTTTAATATGTTTTGATTTGGGGTTTATAATGATTTCCAGTAACCTATAAATATTAAAAATTTCCCAAGATATATCGGGTTTAAAATCCCGATAGGGTATTTATGTACGAAACACCGGAAAGATTGAAAAATAAGAATTATGAGAGGAAAAAGGACAACATAAGCGAAGATTACCTTGAGCATAAGAATGGTTATCTTGGCAAGATTCTTGTCACCGCCGGTGGCGCACTGGCATTTATCGCAACCGACCTTTATTTCCATATCAAGGAAGTTTCACCCGCTATTTATGAAGGAAGCCGTACAATTCCCGCACAATACCTGTCTGCTGATCACGGCATACCTTGGATTGGGATAGCATTTACTATATCGGGAGTCGCAAGCTTGGGCTTGATGGCATTAGGATTAAAAAGGATCCTCAGGGATAATGAGGATAGTGAAGGCAATGGGAATACGGATGAAAGCAAGGAGACAAAGGAATAGATTGGTTTTATAAGCTTGTGGCATTCCCAAGCTTCTTTAAACTTTGGAAAGGCTCTGAATTATAACCTAATTTTTTCAGGTTTGCTGAAAATATATGAGAATTCTCCCCATATGTGTATATCTTCTTCGGGTCTGCGAAATCTATGTATCTCAAGGCTTGCTTAAAGTCGGAATGGTCGCTTAGTTCAAACTGCTTTTCTACGGATAGGCTGAATACCTTGGAGAATCCGGTCGTTTCGGCCGTGTATACGGGCTTGTGGTGAAGGTAGGAGAGCATATGCTTTACCTTCTTAAGGCTCCTTGTACCTATTATCCCTACAAAATCCCCATCGAAAAGGTCCTCGTCCCCCTCGTATATTGACCCGTAATCAAGGTTCTGGCCATACTTGTTGTAAACTTTTGATATTGCGGATATTTTTCTGTTGACCGCAGGCTTTATCCCTATTTCATTAAGGATCTTTATTATCTCTTGGGCTTTACCCATTGGATAAACCCCGAATAATATAATGCCTTTTCTTACGGTTCTCTCAACCCACTCCTGTATTTCGTATTCTACTTCTTCTCGGTCCCTGAACACAAACTGCTCCGAAGGATATGTTGAATCTATTATCAATATGTCGCATCCCTCCACTTTTATAGGATTTGAAGCCTTTGACTTGGCCATCAGGTAATCCCCTGAATATATTATTTTATTTCCAGAATCGTAATCTTCTATGGCTATCTGCTTTGCCCCAAGCATATGCCCAGAATCTATCAGCCTTATAAAATCAGGATATGCTGCCCTGTTTATGCCTATCTTGTATCCTGAATATATTAGGTCGGAAGTTTCATCGCTTGCGATCACAGATTTTGATGACTTGGCAGCCATTATGTGGTCACTGTGCGCATGGGATATGAAGTCGAAATCTGACCCTTCCTCCTTCCTGTCTAATGAGATGTTTAAGTTGTTAATCCTTATCATGAGCCTGCCTTTTTGCAATTATAGTTTTATTCATCAAATTTATAAACAGCTACGAAAATTTCTATTTCTTTGCTAAACTTTTTCGGATGGGTGCCTAATGCGCAGGCGCACTTTTTGTAAGGTCTGTGCATAAGTTTTTTGTAAAAGATTATAAAGATTGATAACCAAATATTAATGTGATAAAAATGGTAGAGGATGTTATCGTAATAGGGGGAGGCCCTGCCGGGTTAAGCGCCTCCTTGTATCTTGCAAGAGAAGACTTTCATCCAATGGTTATAGCAGGATTGGAAGCTGGAGGGCAGCTGCTGCTCACTACTACTGTTGAGAATTATCCGGGATTTCCAGAAGGTATACAGGGCCCGGAGCTGGTTGACAAATTCAGGAAGCAGTCTTCAAGGTTCGGGACGAGGTTTGTAGATGAAAATGCTGTATCAATAGACTTGAAAAGCCGGCCTTTTACAGTAAAAACCGCAAGTGATGAGTACAAGGCAAACTGCATAATAGTGGCAACAGGTGCATCTCCAAGGCTTCTTGGTCTTGAATCCGAAAAGAAGTTCATAGGGAAGGGTGTAAGCACCTGCGCCACCTGTGATGCACCATTCTTCAAGAACAAGAAGGTTATAGTTGTTGGAGGGGGAGATACTGCTATGGAGGATTCCGATTTCCTTACAAAATTTGCTGAAAGCGTCACAATAGTGCACAGAAGGGACGAGTTCAGAGCCAGTAAGATAATGCAGGAAAGGGTCAAATCGAACAAGAAGATAAACATCATATGGAACAGCGAGGTTGTCGAGATTCTTGGGGATGCCAAGGTCACGGGTGCAAGGATAAAGAATGTTGTTAATGGAGAGGAGTCCACAATAGAAACAGATGGGGTTTTCATGGCTATAGGGTACTCGCCTAATACGAAATTCCTTGAAGGAGTACTGCCAATGGAGAACGGCTATATAGTGACAAAGGATGACGTGAATACGGACATACCTGGAGTATATGTGGCAGGAGACGATGCCGATTTCAAGTACAGGCAGGCGGCAACTGCTGTAGGCAGCGGGGTCAAGGCAGCATTGGAAGCGCGTGCATATATACAACAGCTCAAGTATGATGAATCAAAAGGGCAGGAGAAAGCTTGAGCTTAAAACAGCTTGTGCTGGTGCGCCGAATCCGTAAGGCTGGATACCTTAACACCAACCCTTCTCACCAGTATATTGTCTTTTATCAACGGCTTTATCAGCTCTGATGCTTCGGAATAAAGCACATCGGAGGAGTCTGAGTAATATGACAGCGTTTTTGTCTTTATTTTTGTTGTAAAATCGTAGTATCTTACCTTTACTGTTATTGACTTGTAGAGCTTTTGGGTGCTTCTTACCGCATTGGCAGCATCTTCTGAAAGCTCTTTGAGCTGAGCCATTATTGTTGGAATGTCGTTGGTATCCTCATACAGGTTTTTCTCCCTGCTTATTGAAAGCGCCGTATAATCGCTCACTATCTTCTCTTCGTCAATTCCTTTTGACAGCTTATATAGTTCTGAGCCATATTCGCCAAGCAGTCCTACAAGCACCTGCACATTGGAATTCTGGATATCCCCTATGTAGTGTATGTTCAATCCTGCGAGCTTTCCCTCAGTCTTTGCGCCTACTCCTGGTATATCGGATACCTTTTTGTACTTTATGAACTCTATTGTCTCGTAATCCTTTATGAAAAGGAAGCCGTTTGGCTTTGCTGAATCGCATGCCATCTTTGCAAATGTCTTGCCTTTTGCAATCCCTATCGTGCATTTAAGCTTAAGCTCGTTGGATATCTTAGTTTTTATACCTTTCGCTACCTCAAGGACCTGGGATTCATTAAGTTCAGTTGTATCAATTGCGGCTTCATCAACACTGACCGCTTCCATTTTAAATCCATAGGATTTGATTATTTCCATTACTTCATTTGAGATTTTCTCATAATAATCATAGTCTTCTTTTATGCAGTGCAAATTCGGATATAGCTGCAACGCCTTCATTGTTGGCATCCCGCTGTGTATGCCAAACTTCCTTGCCGAGTAGCTCGCAGTTTGCACAACCCCTCTGAATTTGTCCAATGAATCGGTCACTACCGCAAATGGCTTTCCTATTAATTCCGGATGCCTAAGCTGCTCGCATGAAGCAAAGAAGGAATCCATGTCAAGGTATACAACATATCCAGCCTTGCTATCCATGATACTTTATCGTAATTGAAATTTATTAGATTTTGTGATTAATATCTAATTGGTGGTAATTTGAGGGAACCCGTATTCAATGGATCGTTCTATCCAAAATATAAGGATGAGACAGAGAAATTTATAGACTCTGCATTGGAAAAAGCTAAAATTAAAGGGGACTTTTCCAAGGCAAAATGCTATGTGGCACCGCATGCCGGTTACATATATTCCGGATATACCGCTGCTTACACTTACAAGGCCATTGCATCAAACAGCCGCCTGAAAGATGTAGACACGATAGTGCTAATTGGGCCGAATCATACAGGCATAGGCACGCCCCTCTCCATATCCTTTGAGGACTGGAGGACGCCCTTGGGCACTGCAAAGAATGATTTGGAATTCTCAAAAGAGCTAGTAAACTATTCGGGTAGTATTTACCATGATGAATCTGCACATGAGGATGAACACTCTTTAGAGGTACAGCTTCCATTTTTGCAAAGGTTGGTAGGTGAAAAGAGATATGTGTTTGTGTGCATGGGAGATCAGGAGGTAGAGAACAGCGAGCTTTTGGCAAAGGCTGTAACAAGCACAGCAGAAAAGCTTGGAAGGGAGATAATAGTATTGGCAAGCTCAGACTTTGACCATTACGAGAAGGACAGCATAGCCCGCAAAAAGGACATGGAGCTTGCAGGATACCTTAAGAATATGGATTATATTGGTTTCAATAAAGCGGTGAAATCATTAAACGACAGTATATGCGGATTCGGACCCATAACTGCGGCATTGCTATGCTCTAAACATTATGGTGCCAAGAAAGGAGAGATGCTTGATTTTTCAAACTCGGGCAATGTGACAAAGGATTACGATAAAGTGGTAGACTATATGTCATGGGCATTTCTATGACTACCACATTATCGCAAGCAAAGGGAATCTGGCGGATGCAATCATGCACCGCTTATTCGTTTACGCTTTTCAGGTAGTCTATTACCTCATCGGCATGTATGGCAGGCTTTACTTTTGGATAAGCTTTCAATATTGTGCCATCCTTGCCTATTATGTAGGTTGACCTCAACGTCCCGAACCCAATCATGCTTTTTCCATAAGATTCGTATTTCTTTATCATTTCGCTTGTTGGGTCGGATAGAAGCAGGAATTTAAGGTCAAATTTGCTCTTGAATTTATCGTGGGATTTAAGGTCGTCCTTGCTAACTCCAACAACTGTTGCATTAAGTTTTTCTATTTCTTCAATTTTCTCGTTGAACTGCCTTGCCTCAATCGTGCAGCCCGGAGTGTTGTCCTTGGGATAAAAATACAGCACTAGATATTTGCCCTTAAACTCGTCAAGGCTGTGCTTCTTTCCATCAGATCCATCCAACTCAAAATCTGGCGCTTTGGTATTTTCAAGCAACATTTTTTCACCTATACTATATAATTATTTGGGTAAAATATAAAATCTAACCCGAACCAAAGATTTAGGAAGATAAAAATAGTGTTAACATGTCAATTTTCAATAATATAAAGGGCAAGTTGAAGAAAAATGAAACAAAGGGCAAGATCACATCTGTAAAACTTTATTGGAGGGATACATCGCATTCAATGGACGGGATGGATATAAGCGGCAAGGTCTTTACTGTTACCGTCCCTTTCACTAACCATTCAGATACCAGTGAACTGTCATTCCTAAAAACTACTGAAAAACGTGAAACAGTTACCGATATAAGTACTTCGGACCCGTTCTCTATAGATAGCATTGATCCTAAACCTCCGGTAGAGATTAAACCTGGAGAACATATAGACTTTAAAATCAGCTTGAAGGCTCCGGATTACAATTACAATGGACCCCTCACCTTAAGATTTTCTGCACCGAAGAATAAAGATGACTTGATAGACCTCAATATAAACAAGATAGTGCTTAAAAGTGGGGATAAGGAGGTTAATCTGGATGATACAAGGTACTTTACCAATTTTGCAAAAAATCAGATATTTGATATTTCAGTACAAATGTATAGGATATTGGAGTACAAGGGAAAAGTAGGGAGCATTGAGCTTAACGAGCCCTTCAAGCTTGTCAAATTGGATACTGAACTGCCATTCACTATAAATGACCCTAGCAGCTTCGTTGTTAATCTGTCTATAAAAGGACCTGATTTTAACTACTCCGGACCTTTGGAGATAACATTTAAATGATATCGCCGCCGTTAAAGCGTTTTGGTTTTGCACTGCTTTTGATGATTAAGGTGCGGAATAGGTTCTGTACCAAGTTGAGGAATATGCGACATTTGTCTCTTTTCCATTATAGTTGTTTCCGGAATAGTCGTTTGCATTGCCGTTCAATGGCCACCAGCCTACAAGATTCGTTAAATCGATAGGGTCGCCGCCTATGCCTTCCTGGTAAAGTGCGCTAATTTGATTTGAGGAAATGGAGTTATTGTAAATCTGGACATTTGCCAGTTCGCCTTTAAAATAGCTAAGCTGGCTAGGCCAGGCTCCTATAGTTAATACATTACCTGTCTCCAGTGTTTCTTTAGAAATTGTTTGATTATATACCTTATTGTTTACATAAACTTGGATAAGGCCAGAAGATTCATTATATGTACCTGCCATGAAGTACCAAGTATTTAACTTTGGGGTAGTCCCTGATAGTACTGCTTCTTGTTGGGTATTAGCATACCAGACAGAAAATTCAAATTGATAAATACTTGGCTGCAAGAACAGTAAGGACGGCCCATATCCCGGTTCCCATCCTATTATTTGGCCAGTATCACCATAATTAGATTGAGCTAATGAAGCAAAATTGACCCATGCTGTGTAAGTTATGGAATGTGACAGGGTTGGCATTAATACGCTTATTTGACCATTTCCATTGAAGCTTGCAACATACTTTGGCAGCATGTTGGTGCATGTGCCTGTACTGTGAATATCAGTGCTTGTTGTAGGGCCGAAAGGTCTTACAACTTCGCAGGATCCTGCCGATGCTTTTGGGGCAAAAGAATTAGGATTAAAAATTCCAAGAGAATATAGTGCCGCAAGGACAACTGCGATGACAAGTATTGCCCATCCGTATGTCATCAGGTACTCCATTGCGGATTGGGACTTCATTATATCAGAAGTGTTATTTTATAAAATTATTTAAGGTTTCATATATTTTATGAAATTTGGTAACGTTTGATTAGGGTGTGGAATAGGTTCTGTACCAAGTTGAGGAATATGCGACATTTGTCTCTTTTCCATTATAGTTGTTTCCAGAATAGTCGTTTGCATTGCCGTTCAATGGATACCATGCAACCAGATGCGTGAGATCGATAGGGTCGCCGCCTATGCCTTCCTGGTAAAGTGCGCTAATTTGATTTGAGGAAATGGAGTTATTGTAAATCTGGACATTTGCCAGTTCGCCTTTAAAATAGCTAAGCTGGCTAGGCCAGGCTCCTATAGTTAATACATTACCTGTCTCCAGTGTTTCTTTAGAAATTGTTTGATTATATACCTTATTGTTTACATAAACTTGGATAAGGCCAGAAGATTCATTATATGTACCTGCCATGAAGTACCAAGTATTTAACTTTGGGGTAGTCCCTGATAGTACTGCTTCTTGTTGGGTATTAGCATACCAGACAGAAAATTCAAATTGATAAATACTTGGCTGCAAGAACAGTAAGGACGGCCCATATCCCGGTTCCCATCCTATTATTTGGCCAGTATCACCATAATTAGATTGAGCTAATGAAGCAAAATTGACCCATGCTGTGTAAGTTATGGAATGTGACAGGGTTGGCATTAATACGCTTATTTGACCATTTCCATTGAAGCTTGCAACATACTTTGGCAGCATGTTGGTGCATGTGCCTGTACTGTGAATATCAGTGCTTGTTGTAGGGCCGAAAGGTCTTACAACTTCGCAGGATCCTGCCGATGCTTTTGGGGCAAAAGAATTAGGATTAAAAATTCCAAGAGAATATAGTGCCGCAAGGACAACTGCGATGACAAGTATTGCCCATCCGTATGTCATCAGGTACTCCATTGCGGATTGGGACTTCATAGTCATATCGATCTCCTTTAGTTTATATTAAGGATTCTTCATCTACTTCTACTTGGGCAACTCCATCTATTCCATTTAGCTTTTCTTCCATTGTTGATGATCCTTGTTCTGAATCGTCATATGTGAAGAATGCCTTTATTACCTTTATTCCAAAAGCGATATCCTCAGCACTTATGCTTACTGGGCTTAGCTCAGACTTGATCTTTCCCATCAAAGTATCTGCATCCACATCCTGCTTTGGGTATACTTTATATACTACGCCTACTTTTGCCATTACGGTCCCTCGAATTCGCACTCCGCACACTTATATGTGTTGGAAATCTCTCTGCAATGATCGCACCTTATTATGGTTGCCTTTCCGCATTTTGGGCATTTGAATTCGCTGTACTTGTGTGTAAGCCTTCCACAAGAGCTGCAAATCTTGCCCGGCAATATTTCACTCATTTTATCACTCGTTTTATAATAAGCATTTTTATTTATTATCTCTTATTTTTAAACCTTTTGGTATTTCTTGCTTTTCTATTTGGACTAGGTCTGCTTCTGTTATGGCTGTCGCTCAACTCTGATATCCTGCTTTCTATCCTTACGATTTTTACTATAAGAACTAATAGTATTGCTATTATTACAGCAAGTGCCAATACCATAAACAATGCAATATCGACCAATAATATGCCACTGTACGAAACAGAAGATGTGGTTACTGTAACAGGAGCTACTTTGAGGTTGTCGTATATCACCTTTGAATAGTTGCTTAATTCATTGGCAAGCAGGGCAGTGTGGTATGATTGTACCGCATATAGCTCTGATTGGGAGGCGTTGTCAGTTATCTTCGCTTCATAATAATAGAACATCGCCTCATTCGCAAACTGTGTTGCCCAAATGCCATATGTAGAATTGTATGATATGCTCTTTGAACTGTTGAGCATCTCGCTTTCGGTCATGTTGGAGCTGCTGTTGCCATCTATCGCATACGCGTATGCCCCATCGTAAATTGCCAATGGATAATTGCCGGATTTATAAGCGGAGATTGCGGTAGTTGTATATATTCCTGGATAGTTTGATGCATTTTCTACAACTTTGTATGCGATGCCGGACAGGGAAGAGTTCGTTGTGTAATTCAATCCGCCTATTGCTGATGAGGCATTGTACATATATGATGCCGCACCGCACCATGCATTTGATACGCCTGCATCGTACATGTTTCTTATAACTCCATCGCTGTCATCTGTGGTTGCATTGTATTCCTCTGAAGTGCTTTGTGATGTGTACTCTCCCCAAAGCTGCCTCAATTCTCCCCCTATCCGGTAAAGGAAGTTGTTGTTGGTCATTTTTGGTGCCTGTATTGAATTGCATTCTGATTCAACAGCATTTACTGTGTTCAGGCCTTCAGGTATCGATTGGTTGCTGTTAACGAATGTGTAGATGTTTGCATAGTCTAAGAATGCGATATCCGCTGCGGCATAATAATATCCTTTTCCTGATAGCTCCTTTGACTGGTTAAGCAATCCTGAAAATTGGCTTGTTGCATTATACAGCAAAGGATTTGATTCAAGGGTTTGAAGTTCCGAAGATGTCATATTTAAAGTGAAATTTGTAAGGCCTTTGAAATAATTATTATAGCAAGGCCCTATGCACGACAGGGATGCATTTGGTATCTTATTTAAATGGTAATTTGTATAGAAACTGTATTTGACTTCGTTTCCCGATATTGGCTTTCCTTCCATTGCATATCCCATCGCATCGCTTATGTTCGCAACAGGGATAACAGGAATATTGAACCTGAGTTCTATTATATAGTAGATCTCATTTTCAAATGATGTGCTCGGAACTGCTGGAACAAGGACAAATTTCAATCCTTCACGTTTTGCGGCAGAAACCTTGTCATATACCCCTCCTATCTCGCCTATACTGCCATTGGGCAATATCTCGCCTGTCAATGTAAAATTGTGCAGCAATGGCTTGTGCGTCAGTGAAGATATTGCCAAAAGGGTCATCGCCATACCTGCACTCGGCCCTGAAACCGATGCATTCCTATCATTTATAACATAGGTGAAATTGTAGTCGTCTTTGTTTATCCCTAAGTACTTTGCTGCGTAGTTCACAGCATCTTTTGAGGAGTTCAATGTGCTGCTTCCGACGCTTATTGGACCTGTGATATTGACATATCCATCCCCTCTTGTTACGGTCAGGTTTATTGTAGTTATAATACCTGTGTTATTGTATGCAATTAAAGCTGGAGCATGTATTGAAGCTGTGCCGACTACTTGGGCATGCATTGTGCCTGCAAGCATTATCATGATCAGAAAACTTAGACAATAATATTTGAACTTCATCTACCTCGTATTCTTTTGGAATCTAAATATTATTATAATTTTGCGGTTAACCCTTTTAGGTTACTGATATAATTTTCAGGCATTTGACACCATTGTACCATAATCTGTAAAAGAAACCCTTATTGCAAAATCCGAGAGCTTTGACATCTCCTCCTGAAGGCCCTGCAGCTTCCCTTCCTTTGCTATGGTCAATAAAAACCCATCGCCACCTCCTCCCATCAGCCTTACGGCCTGAGCGCCATTTTCCTTTGCTTTCTCTATAAGGCTTTCTATTTTCTTATTTGAAACGCCTTCGCTCAACTCCCTCTTTACCTGCCATCCCTCATTTATAAGACTTGTAAAAGAACTTATGTCGTTGCTTTCGACAGAATTCGCCATATCCAATGCAATATTTTTTAACGCAAGAAGCTTTTGGTTTATCGCGTCGCCCTCTCTTTTCGATGCGTTTATCTGCTCTTTGAGGAATTTGGAGCTTTCCCTAGTGCCTCCTGTATAAACCAGCAGGGTACGGCTCTGCAGTTCTTTCAGGAACTCTGCATTCTTTGAAAGGTCGTGCAGCTCCTCTTTGCCTTTTTGAAACTCCATCATTTTGAAATTGCCTAATGAGATCGCGAAAGGATCCTGTTTACCTAATGCAACCTTAAGGTAATTTCTTTCGATTTCGTAAGATTCCCTTGCCAAATCCCATCCGGATATATTTTCATTCTTTATGGTGTGGATAAGCTTTACTATTGCGGTCGTGAGCGCACTTGATGACCCTAACCCGGATCCGGGAGGGACATCATTGTTTATCATCACCCTCCCTTTGTTTATCCCTTTTGAGTAAAATAAGTTATGTATCTTGCTTATTATCCCTTCATTGTTTGTCGGGACTATTATGCTCTTTACAAGATCCCTTGAAGATATCTCCAGATCATATTCATCAGGTTGGTATGTGACCGTGACCTTGCGGTCTATGGTTGAGTTGACTACCGCACCTCCGTATTTCTCTATAAACGGTTCTACATCTGTTCCTCCACCCGCAAATGTTATCCTCAAAGGGCTTGTTACAGTATAACTTTTCATTGCAAACACCTATTCAGCTGCCTTTACTAAAATTTTCGTAACTCTTTGACCTATTCCATATTTCATTGAACCTTCTGAATGCCTCATCGTGGTTCAAGCTCACAATGTGCTCGCTTTTCCTGTTTATTATGTTTATCGGAGGTATCTTATAGGCTGTATTCGAATCCATCATTATCCTCTCATGCTGCCTCGAGAAGTCCTCCCTGCCCATTATCCTCAATTCAAACTTTATGTTCTTATTCTGGAGCTCGTTCTTAAAATCGGTATATCCCCTTCCAAATCCCCTGCTGTTCTCTTCGAGATAAGTCAATATGTATATGGATGTGTACTTGTTCATGTTCCTGAGTATAAGCCTGCTGAGATTGTCAAAAGATGTATTGTCAAAATGGGAATCCAGTATCCTTAGGTCCCCTTTTAGGTGCCTCATCAATTTATTTGATATTATAGCCATGTTTGAATATGGAGTCAGCGGGTTTATTTCTATCTCAAAATCGCTATCCGAGCCATAGAGTATGGCAATTAATGAATATACAGAAAGTGCAAGGATCAAGAGATTTATAATATAGGGCACCATGAAAGATTCTGCAAAACCATTAAAATTAAAATTGGATTCCAGCAGATGCACTAACATGACATATATTGCGGAAAGTATTATTATAGCAGATACGCTCCACTTGCTGTAAAGTCTTGAAAACATCCATAGTATTGCTATGGCGAACATCATGACTGATATCGGGATCATTATGTATACAATATCAAGAGCTATTCCAAGAGTTGGCAAAGTTGACAGACCCAACTTAAGTGATTGGCTCAGAGTAATGTTGTAATGCTCTGATATAGTCAATATGCCCTCATAAATTCCAATGGACCTTGAAATATCTATTATATAGTAAAAAGTGTAGAATAAGGCTATGAATACGCATATTACGATTACTATGCTCAAGTAATTATTGTAGTCGCTTGTAAACCTCGTATAATCACTTATGGGTAAGATTTATTTTTACAAAATAAATAACTTTGTTTGGCAAAAGCAAATTTTCTCTTAAAATCCCAATTTTTACATAAAATTTTGCCTTGAAAAATTTGTCGTCTAAAAGTGCAAATTCACCTCTCTTGAAACTTTTATTTATATATCATTTACAAATATAAATTAAATAGCCAAAGGGGAAAATCTTTTAAGCTAACGGGTATATTTATAAAATCACTATTTATGGGGTGATACCAGATGGCTAAGATGCAGATAAAAGAGATTAGTTTGGAAATGCCTGAAGTCATAGGCAAGCATGTTTACGGCAACTTGGATATGGTTGACCCCAAGTTAATATCAAACCTGAACGCTTTGATAAAGATTGTAGTTGAATCCACTAAAATAGGCAACTTGCATATAATAGAGATGATAACCAAAAAGTTCAATCCTTACAATGGCTTTGACGGTGGAGTATCCATAATAGCATTGATAGAGGAAAGTCACATAGCGCTTCATACATGGCCGGAGAGCATGTATGCAACTCTTGACATATACTCGTGCGGAGAAGAGAGCAATCCCGATGCAGCTTTCAACTATATAGTCAGCAAATTAAAGCCGAAGAAGATAGTCTCTAATTTTGTAGACAGGGGAAAATTAAACAATGTTTGATTTTCTTATTTCTATTTTTTAGATTACTTCCTGATCTTGTCTTTATCTTCTTTGTTGACCGATCTAGGATTTGCTGCTGAAGGATTTAGCTTGCTTTCAAGCTCTGCATATTCCTTTGCTTTATTGATGAATTTTTTAAATTCCTCCGAATCCATTAAGATAGTCTCTATGACCTTTGAAATGCTGATGTCTTTTTCTATGGAAGCTATCATCAAGGCATTATATATGTCGGGATTTAGGGATATATTTATATGGTCTGCTTTTTTAGCTTTTTCTGATTTCATGATACCACTTTTGCTTAAAATTAACTGCATTACAATATTTATATTATCTTTTTAGTTTAAACCGGCTTCACAGATTTAAGGTGCAGAATAGGTCCTGTACCAAGTTGATGAGTACTCTACATTAATTGCATTGCCATTGTAATCATTGCCTGAATAGTCGTTTGCATTGCCATTCAATTGGTACCAAGCAACTAAATGCGTCAAGTCAATCGGGTCGCCTCCTATGCCTTCCTGGTAAAGTGCATTGACCTGGCCCTGTGATAACGCTATATTGTAAACCTGCATATTTGCCATCATTCCTTCTAAGTAATCTCCGTTTCCGGGATCATTCCCTATTCTCATTTCATCGGCTGGGCGGTAGGAGGGGGATTCAGGACCAGAAACGTATAACCTCTTCCCGTTTAAGTAAATTGAGTATACTACATCTCCGCCGCTTGCAGGTGAGATGGTGAATATTATGTTGTACCACCTTGAGCTGTTTATGTATTCGCTTGTGTATATCCACCTTATGCTTGATTCTAATATATTGAATTCATTATCTGATAGATAAAGCCCATAGCCAATATTGTCTCCCCCATTGGGAGATAACAGGAATAAGGGTGCAAAGTAATTGGAATTATCAGATTGATACCAAAGGCTGAAAGAGACATTAACTGTTTTATTGGTAGGGATGGGTGATGTAATGTAATTGTCATTTCCATCGAATAAAGCAACATACTTAGGAAGCATGTTGGTGCATGTTCCCTCACGGCCAAGATTGCTTGTCGTCCCTGGACCTGAAGGCCTGACAACCTCGCATGATCCTGCAGATGCTTTTGGGGCAAATGTGTTTGGGTTGAATATTCCTATAGAGTATAATGCAGCAAGTACGATTGCAATTATGAGGATTGCCCATCCATACGTCATCAGGTATTCCATTGCGGATTGGGACTTCATTATATCATATCTTCTTTCTAAGATAAAGTTTAAAAAGGTGATTTTGTAACTGTTTGAGAATCCGAATAACTTAACTTTTTATACTTTGAAAGATAACTGTAATTGCAGGTTTTAGATTTATATGACAGAATTCTTATTTAGGTTTGACGAGGCACGAGGATCCCAGAAAGAGATGATGAAAGATATATATAGTTCTCTTTCGGACGGGAAGGACATCCTCATAAATGCGCCTACAGGCATAGGAAAAACAGATGCCTCATTAAGCGCAGCTATAACCTATGCGATTAAGAATGACAAGGACATACTGTTCCTAACCCCAAAGATATCACAGCATAGGATAGCGGTAGACGTGCTCAGAGGGTTGAAGCAAAAATTTAACCTTGGAATATCCTTTGTAGATGTTGTGGGCAAAAGGAACATGTGCATCAACCCTGATGTAAACAACATCTATGACTCATCCTTCTACAATGCCTGCGAGAACCTCATAAAGAAGAATCAGTGCCCTTATTTCAACAAGCTGAAGCATTTTGACCTTGACGGAGATTACGAAATGCTAAATTCATTTTCTGAAGGGCATAATGCAATATTAAGCCAATCCTACAAAGAAGGGCTGTGCCCCTATGAGGTCTCAATGAGGTTTGCCAAGAAAGCTGATATAATAATAGCAGGCTATTCGCATATACTAAATCCTTATACCAAGGAGACCTTCCTGAAAAAGCTTTCCCATGATTTATCTGATACTATAATTATATGGGATGAAGCGCACAACATATTCAATTCGGCGGTTTCCTATTTCAGCACTTCAATATCCGAGAACGTAATAAACAGGGCGGCGGCAGAGCTAGCCGCGATAACGAGCGACATAGACATTAGCTTCCTAAGCTTTGAATTGAACAAGCTTGCAGCTAAAATGCTATCAATAGAAAAGAATGAGGCATTTGTTGATTCGTCTGATTTCCTTTCAGGGGAAAAGGACATGCTTGGCGATATAATCTCGGATATGGAAAAGGCAGGAATGATGTATATAGAGAACAAGCATGCTAAGCGTTCATCATTAATGCATATAGCGTCATTCCTGCAGGGTTGGGAATCTTCTGACGCAGCCACTACAAGGATAATTGCAAGAGGCGGAGGCAGGGTTGAGCTGAAGCTAAGCAATCTTTACCCTGAAAGGGCGCTTTCGGTATTCAAGGAAGCATACGCAAATGTTTTCATGAGCGGCACGCTTATACCCTTGGAGATGTACAGGGATATACTTGGAGTGGAGGGAGCGGATACAAAAAGCTACAAATCACCATTCTCGAAGGACAAGCAGTTTGTTGCTATAGACTCTACGGTGTCCACTAAGTTCACAGGCAGGACCACGGATCTCTACAGGTCAATCGCATCCAAGATAAATGGAATATACTCTTCAATACCAGGCAACACATCTGTATTTTTCCCAAGCTTCAGCATGCTTGAAAGCACCTACCGCTACCTTGATTTAGGCAGGATAAGCGAGGCCTTCATACAGCGTAAGGCAATGAGCAATATAGAGGTTGAGAGGCTGATAAACGAGTTCAAGGCCTCAAAGAAAGGCTTGATGCTAGGAGTCATGGGGGGAAGCCTGAGCGAGGGTATAAACTACGACAACAATTCAATAAAATGCATTGTTATAGTTGGCATACCTTTAACAAAGCCGGACCTTGAACTGCAGGCAAGGATAAACTATATGAACAAGAAATTCCATGAAAGCGGAATAGAATATATCTATACTATCCCTGCTGTCATAAGAGCTATACAGGCTGCAGGCAGGGCGATAAGGAGCGAAAGCGACAAAGCCTCCATAATATTCATGGACAGCAGGTATGAATGGAAGAACTACAAGATGCTCATAAAGAACTTCTTCGCACTTTACGAAGGAAAAGACTACTTGGAGAGGATGAAGCAGTTCTGGAGCTCTGAAAGCATCGAGTGGAAATCAAGATATGATGACTAGCGGACTGTTTTTATTCCTGTGCTGTATTTCGTGATATGTGAGCCGTGATCTGCTTTTATAATTGGAATTAATAGTGAACAGCTGGTGAACTATTGCATCGATAAAAAGGCAAATCGTAAACGATGCATTCAAATGAAGATTCGAGATTGCTTTAAGGCGCTGAATAGGTTCTGTACCATGTTGGTGAATAGCCTACGTCAACCCCTTTACCGTTATAATCATTGCCTGAATAGTCGTTTGCATTGCCGTTCAATGGCCACCAGCCTACAAGATTCGTTAAATCGATAGGGTCGCCGCCTATGCCTTCATCGTAAAGTGCACTAATTTGATTTGCTGAAAGGGAGGAGTTATAGATTTGGAAATTAGATACATATCCATCTATGCTTCCCATACTGCCGCCTTCTCCAAGTTCTATTTGTCCATCTAACACAACATTGCTGCCTGTATTTCCACCAACAAACTTTCCATTTAAGTAAGCAGAAATATTGTTTTTATTTGCTGGGTTATAAGTCCATGTAATAAAGAGCCATTTTCCAGTTTGGACTGGGTAAAAAATATCCCTATCCCATGTAAACCAATGCAAGCTTGTAGTTCTAAGGTCAAAATCTATAACACACAGATAATTAGGGGTAGAGCTACATTTATTAGGATTTATATACATAGTTACATTTTCACCGCAATTGCCCCCATTACTAGATGTATAACAAGTGGTATATCCTAAATAATATTCCCAGAAAGATATTGTAAACGGTGTAGTGTTGAAGTTATATGTGTTAAGTGTTATCCCTGTGCTTCCCTTTCCATTAAACTGCGCTACATATTTAGGAAGCATGTTGGTGCAGGTGCCTTCAAGATGGATATCTGTAGTTGTAGTCGGACCAAAAGGCCGGACAACCTCACATGATCCTGCAGATGCTTTTGGGGCAAAAGTGCTTGGATTGAAGATTCCGAGAGAATATAGTGCTGCAAGAACAACTGCAATGACAAGGATTGCCCATCCATACGTCATCAGGTACTCCATTGCGGATTGGGACTTCATTATATCAGAATTGTTTTGTTATAAAGTATTAAAAATTAATTTATTAAGGTGCGGAATATGTTCTGTACCAGGTTGAGGAATATGAGACATTGAATGCTTTTCCATTATAATTATTTCCTGAATAATCTTGTGCATTGCCATTTAGGGGGTACCATGCAACTAAATGTGTAAGGTCGATTGGGTCGCCGCCTATGCCTTCATCGTAAAGTGCACTAATTTGATTTGCTGAAAGGGAGGAGTTATAGATTTGGAAATTAGATACATATCCATCTATGCTTCCCATACTGCCGCCTTCTCCAAGTTCTATTTGTCCATCTAACACAACATTGCTGCCTGTATTTCCACCAACAAACTTTCCATTTAAGTAAGCAGAAATATTGTTTTTATTTGCTGGGTTATAAGTCCATGTAATAAAGAGCCATTTTCCAGTTTGGACTGGGTAAAAAATATCCCTATCCCATGTAAACCAATGCAAGCTTGTAGTTCTAAGGTCAAAATCTATAACACACAGATAATTAGGGGTAGAGCTACATTTATTAGGATTTATATACATAGTTACATTTTCACCGCAATTGCCCCCATTACTAGATGTATAACAAGTGGTATATCCTAAATAATATTCCCAGAAAGATATTGTAAACGGTGTAGTGTTGAAGTTATATGTGTTAAGTGTTATCCCTGTGCTTCCCTTTCCATTAAACTGCGCTACATATTTAGGAAGCATGTTGGTGCAGGTGCCTTCAAGATGGATATCTGTAGTTGTAGTCGGACCAAAAGGCCGGACAACCTCACATGATCCTGCAGATGCTTTTGGGGCAAAAGTGCTTGGATTGAAGATTCCGAGAGAATATAGTGCTGCAAGAACAACTGCAATGACAAGGATTGCCCATCCATACGTCATCAGGTACTCCATTGCGGATTGGGACTTCATTATATCAGAATTGTTTTGTTATAAAGTATTAAAAATTAATTTATTAAGGTGCGGAATATGTTCTGTACCAGGTTGAGGAATATGAGACATTGAATGCTTTTCCATTATAATTATTTCCTGAATAATCTTGTGCATTGCCATTTAGGGGGTACCATGCAACTAAATGTGTAAGGTCGATTGGGTCGCCGCCTATGCCTTCATCGTAAAGTGCACTAATTTGATTTGATGAAAGGGATTTATTGTATATTTGCAAATTGGCAATCATGCCTGGAAAATATCCTCTCACTGTCCAGTAACCTATATAAAAAGGAGATTCTCCAGTATTAACTCCTAATTGTTGCGAATTGATTGATATAATAGAACCATTATCACTTAAGTAACCAATCTGGTAAGTTCCATTATATTCGTCTGCAACAAAATACCAACGATCTAAACTAATTGTTGGGACATCTGGAAAACTTTGGCATGTGCACCAATTATCAATAAATAATTCACTGTTATCACAAGTAGAACTTGGTGTTGTTGCAGAAACCCAAAAGGTTTCATCGCAGGTATTTGCAGTACCATAAGCAAATATTGCAGATTGCCCATTACTAGTTGATGGTTCAGCGGTCAAATAAAACCATACAATAACTGTTCTTGGCTGTTTACCCTCTGGTAAACTGCTTATATTTGAATATACGTAACCATCATTGCCATTTAAACTTGCAACATACTTTGGAAGCATGTTGGTGCACGTTCCCTCAAGATGAACATCAGTACTTGTGGTTGGACCGAAGGGTCTTACAACTTCGCAGGATCCTGCCGATGCCTTTGGAGCAAAAGAAGAAGGATTGAATATACCTAAAGAGTATAATGCTGCAAGAACAACCGCAATGACAAGGATTGCCCATCCGTATGTCATCAGGTATTCCATTGCGGATTGGGACTTCATTATATCAGAATTGTTATGTTATAAAATTATTTAAACTTTAATTTTGTTTTGTGAATTAAATTATTGCTTTTCCAAAATTAATCTTATGCCTTTTACAAAATCTTTAATATCGCTGAGATCGTTTGCCTGATTGAAAGTGTCCTTGTCGTAATGCATTTCAAAATAAGCGTGTACTAATATGTTTCTCAGCGATCTTCTTTTTTTAAATCCCTCTATTGCTTTTTTACTGAGTAGATCGTTAAATTTATTTACAAGTGAATCATCACCTCCAGATATGCCTAAATCAAGACCTTTGTATGCGAGTACAAGTACCTCCAACTCCAAATCATTTATTAGTTGTAAATATCTTTCAACAGCAGCCTTGGTGGTGATGTCCGATTTTATATAATCATCATAATTGTTGGGAACTATTTTGCTTAATACATTAGAATAATGCTTTATATCTGCAAGTCTTCTAACAATACGCTCCGTATCAATCATGCTTACACCAGTGCAGAATCAATAATAGGCTTTATATCGGACCATTTGATTATTATATCAGAACTTACCTCTTTTAGATCATAATCCTTTCTGTTGTATATCACTATACATTCGTTGAGTACTCTGCTTTTCATATTCATTGGCATATCGTTGAATATGGAAAAATCAAATCTGGGTTCTTCAGGTACAGAACTTTCAATAATAGATAAGACTTTTAGTTTATCTGCATTACTTTCGATTACTATTGCAATATCAATATCATGATAAGGTTCTTTTCTTGCATAGCTTCCAAATAGAAGAAGTGCTAATATATTCTTTTCACCTATTGCGGCTTCTTTAAGCTTTTCAAATGCGGTTGTTACTATTTGCTCTTTCTCTACCCACATTGATAGAGCTTCCTCCGCAGCTTTGCTTATTGAGCCTCTACCATACCCAAAGCGTTTCATTGCTAGCTCTTTCCACTTTTCGGCTAATTTATCGTCAATATAAACTTTAGTGTTCATATTAAAGATATTTATGGATAAAGATATTTATACCTTATTAATTGAATTCCGTGAGTACTATAATTGAATATTGAAAATTATTTGGCAGTACCATTAATCGAAACTTTATTGGATTTAATTTTCTGATTAATTAAGGTGCGGAATATGTTCTGTACCAAGTTGATGAATATGCGATATTTGTTGCTTTTCCGTTGTTATTATTCCCAGAATAGTCGTTTGAATTGCCATTAAGTGGCCACCAGCCAACAAGATTTTGTAAATCAATTGGATCACCTCCGATACCTTCATCGTAAAGAGCAGTAATTTGATTTGATGAAAGAGCTGTGTTGTAAAGTTGAACATTTGACATTGAACCATAATAATATGGCCAACCAGGATATGGAGCACCTATTAACCCTTCTAAGCCAGTTGTGGGAACGTTGATTGGGGTAATTTGATATGGACCATATGGTATTCCATTTACATAAAGTATTACCTTAGATGTACCGCTCTTAAGAGTCCAACCAACAAAATTCCAAGTGTTGTTGTCTAACACTGGTCCATTAGATATAGCATCACATGAAAAATCTGCTTGTAGTTTAGGGGATACTTCTAATCTTACACTACCTTCACATATATTGTTTGACGGGGAATAGTACTCAAACACACCCTCGCTAGATCTTGTTGTTTTTATCCAAACAAAAATACTTATTCCTGGCTCAGAACTGGCAGGAAATTCAGATGGTGAACTTATTGTTATGCCACTATCAGCTCCATTGAAACTTGCAACATATTTAGGAAGCATGTTGGTGCACGTTCCCTCAAGATGAACATCCGTTGTTGTAGTTGGACCGAAAGGTCGTACAACCTCGCAGGAACCTGCGGATGCTTTTGGAGCAAATGTGCTTGGATTGAATATACCTAAAGAGTATAATGCTGCAAGAACAACCGCAATGACAAGGATTGCCCATCCGTATGTCATCAGGTATTCCATTGCGGATTGGGACTTCATTATATCAGAATTGTTATGTTATAAAATTATTTAAACTTTAATTTTGTTTTGTGAATTAAATTATTGCTTTTCCAAAATTAATCTTATGCCTTTTACAAAATCTTTAATATCGCTGAGATCGTTTGCCTGATTGAAAGTGTCCTTGTCGTAATGCATTTCAAAATAAGCGTGTACTAATATGTTTCTCAGCGATCTTCTTTTTTTAAATCCCTCTATTGCTTTTTTACTGAGTAGATCGTTAAATTTATTTACAAGTGAATCATCACCTCCAGATATGCCTAAATCAAGACCTTTGTATGCGAGTACAAGTACCTCCAACTCCAAATCATTTATTAGTTGTAAATATCTTTCAACAGCAGCCTTGGTGGTGATGTCCGATTTTATATAATCATCATAATTGTTGGGAACTATTTTGCTTAATACATTAGAATAATGCTTTATATCTGCAAGTCTTCTAACAATACGCTCCGTATCAATCATGCTTACACCAGTGCAGAATCAATAATAGGCTTTATATCGGACCATTTGATTATTATATCAGAACTTACCTCTTTTAGATCATAATCCTTTCTGTTGTATATCACTATACATTCGTTGAGTACTCTGCTTTTCATATTCATTGGCATATCGTTGAATATGGAAAAATCAAATCTGGGTTCTTCAGGTACAGAACTTTCAATAATAGATAAGACTTTTAGTTTATCTGCATTACTTTCGATTACTATTGCAATATCAATATCATGATAAGGTTCTTTTCTTGCATAGCTTCCAAATAGAAGAAGTGCTAATATATTCTTTTCACCTATTGCGGCTTCTTTAAGCTTTTCAAATGCGGTTGTTACTATTTGCTCTTTCTCTACCCACATTGATAGAGCTTCCTCCGCAGCTTTGCTTATTGAGCCTCTACCATACCCAAAGCGTTTCATTGCTAGCTCTTTCCACTTTTCGGCTAATTTATCGTCAATATAAACTTTAGTGTTCATATTAAAGATATTTATGGATAAAGATATTTATACCTTATTAATTGAATTCCGTGAGTACTATAATTGAATATTGAAAATTATTTGGCAGTACCATTAATCGAAACTTTATTGGATTTAATTTTCTGATTAATTAAGGTGCGGAATATGTTCTGTACCAAGTTGATGAATATGCGATATTTGTTGCTTTTCCGTTGTTATTATTCCCAGAATAGTCGTTTGAATTGCCATTAAGTGGCCACCAGCCAACAAGATTTTGTAAATCAATTGGATCACCTCCGATACCTTCATCGTAAAGAGCAGTAATTTGATTTGATGAAAGAGCTGTGTTGTAAAGTTGAACATTTGACATTGAACCATAATAATATGGCCAACCAGGATATGGAGCACCTATTAACCCTTCTAAGCCAGTTGTGGGAACGTTGATTGGGGTAATTTGATATGGACCATATGGTATTCCATTTACATAAAGTATTACCTTAGATGTACCGCTCTTAAGAGTCCAACCAACAAAATTCCAAGTGTTGTTGTCTAACACTGGTCCATTAGATATAGCATCACATGAAAAATCTGCTTGTAGTTTAGGGGATACTTCTAATCTTACACTACCTTCACATATATTGTTTGACGGGGAATAGTACTCAAACACACCCTCGCTAGATCTTGTTGTTTTTATCCAAACAAAAATACTTATTCCTGGCTCAGAACTGGCAGGAAATTCAGATGGTGAACTTATTGTTATGCCACTATCAGCTCCATTGAAACTTGCAACATATTTAGGAAGCATGTTGGTGCACGTTCCCTCAAGATGAACATCCGTTGTTGTAGTTGGACCGAAAGGTCGTACAACCTCGCAGGAACCTGCGGATGCTTTTGGAGCAAATGTGCTTGGATTGAATATACCTAAAGAGTATAATGCTGCAAGAACAACCGCAATGACAAGGATTGCCCATCCGTATGTCATCAGGTATTCCATTGCGGATTGGGACTTCATTATATCAGAATTGTTATGTTATAAAATTATTTAAACTTTAATTTTGTTTTGTGAATTAAATTATTGCTTTTCCAAAATTAATCTTATGCCTTTTACAAAATCTTTAATATCGCTGAGATCGTTTGCCTGATTGAAAGTGTCCTTGTCGTAATGCATTTCAAAATAAGCGTGTACTAATATGTTTCTCAGCGATCTTCTTTTTTTAAATCCCTCTATTGCTTTTTTACTGAGTAGATCGTTAAATTTATTTACAAGTGAATCATCACCTCCAGATATGCCTAAATCAAGACCTTTGTATGCGAGTACAAGTACCTCCAACTCCAAATCATTTATTAGTTGTAAATATCTTTCAACAGCAGCCTTGGTGGTGATGTCCGATTTTATATAATCATCATAATTGTTGGGAACTATTTTGCTTAATACATTAGAATAATGCTTTATATCTGCAAGTCTTCTAACAATACGCTCCGTATCAATCATGCTTACACCAGTGCAGAATCAATAATAGGCTTTATATCGGACCATTTGATTATTATATCAGAACTTACCTCTTTTAGATCATAATCCTTTCTGTTGTATATCACTATACATTCGTTGAGTACTCTGCTTTTCATATTCATTGGCATATCGTTGAATATGGAAAAATCAAATCTGGGTTCTTCAGGTACAGAACTTTCAATAATAGATAAGACTTTTAGTTTATCTGCATTACTTTCGATTACTATTGCAATATCAATATCATGATAAGGTTCTTTTCTTGCATAGCTTCCAAATAGAAGAAGTGCTAATATATTCTTTTCACCTATTGCGGCTTCTTTAAGCTTTTCAAATGCGGTTGTTACTATTTGCTCTTTCTCTACCCACATTGATAGAGCTTCCTCCGCAGCTTTGCTTATTGAGCCTCTACCATACCCAAAGCGTTTCATTGCTAGCTCTTTCCACTTTTCGGCTAATTTATCGTCAATATAAACTTTAGTGTTCATATTAAAGATATTTATGGATAAAGATATTTATACCTTATTAATTGAATTCCGTGAGTACTATAATTGAATATTGAAAATTATTTGGCAGTACCATTAATCGAAACTTTATTGGATTTAATTTTCTGATTAATTAAGGTGCGGAATATGTTCTGTACCAAGTTGATGAATATGCGATATTTGTTGCTTTTCCGTTGTTATTATTCCCAGAATAGTCGTTTGAATTGCCATTAAGTGGCCACCAGCCAACAAGATTTTGTAAATCAATTGGATCACCTCCGATACCTTCATCGTAAAGAGCAGTAATTTGATTTGATGAAAGAGCTGTGTTGTAAAGTTGAACATTTGACATTGAACCATAATAATATGGCCAACCAGGATATGGAGCACCTATTAACCCTTCTAAGCCAGTTGTGGGAACGTTGATTGGGGTAATTTGATATGGACCATATGGTATTCCATTTACATAAAGTATTACCTTAGATGTACCGCTCTTAAGAGTCCAACCAACAAAATTCCAAGTGTTGTTGTCTAACACTGGTCCATTAGATATAGCATCACATGAAAAATCTGCTTGTAGTTTAGGGGATACTTCTAATCTTACACTACCTTCACATATATTGTTTGACGGGGAATAGTACTCAAACACACCCTCGCTAGATCTTGTTGTTTTTATCCAAACAAAAATACTTATTCCTGGCTCAGAACTGGCAGGAAATTCAGATGGTGAACTTATTGTTATGCCACTATCAGCTCCATTGAAACTTGCAACATATTTAGGAAGCATGTTGGTGCACGTTCCCTCAAGATGAACATCCGTTGTTGTAGTTGGACCGAAAGGTCGTACAACCTCGCAGGAACCTGCGGATGCTTTTGGAGCAAATGTGCTTGGATTGAATATACCTAAAGAGTATAATGCTGCAAGAACAACCGCAATGACAAGGATTGCCCATCCGTATGTCATCAGGTATTCCATTGCGGATTGGGACTTCATTATATCAGAATTGTTATGTTATAAAATTATTTAAACTTTAATTTTGTTTTGTGAATTAAATTATTGCTTTTCCAAAATTAATCTTATGCCTTTTACAAAATCTTTAATATCGCTGAGATCGTTTGCCTGATTGAAAGTGTCCTTGTCGTAATGCATTTCAAAATAAGCGTGTACTAATATGTTTCTCAGCGATCTTCTTTTTTTAAATCCCTCTATTGCTTTTTTACTGAGTAGATCGTTAAATTTATTTACAAGTGAATCATCACCTCCAGATATGCCTAAATCAAGACCTTTGTATGCGAGTACAAGTACCTCCAACTCCAAATCATTTATTAGTTGTAAATATCTTTCAACAGCAGCCTTGGTGGTGATGTCCGATTTTATATAATCATCATAATTGTTGGGAACTATTTTGCTTAATACATTAGAATAATGCTTTATATCTGCAAGTCTTCTAACAATACGCTCCGTATCAATCATGCTTACACCAGTGCAGAATCAATAATAGGCTTTATATCGGACCATTTGATTATTATATCAGAACTTACCTCTTTTAGATCATAATCCTTTCTGTTGTATATCACTATACATTCGTTGAGTACTCTGCTTTTCATATTCATTGGCATATCGTTGAATATGGAAAAATCAAATCTGGGTTCTTCAGGTACAGAACTTTCAATAATAGATAAGACTTTTAGTTTATCTGCATTACTTTCGATTACTATTGCAATATCAATATCATGATAAGGTTCTTTTCTTGCATAGCTTCCAAATAGAAGAAGTGCTAATATATTCTTTTCACCTATTGCGGCTTCTTTAAGCTTTTCAAATGCGGTTGTTACTATTTGCTCTTTCTCTACCCACATTGATAGAGCTTCCTCCGCAGCTTTGCTTATTGAGCCTCTACCATACCCAAAGCGTTTCATTGCTAGCTCTTTCCACTTTTCGGCTAATTTATCGTCAATATAAACTTTAGTGTTCATATTAAAGATATTTATGGATAAAGATATTTATACCTTATTAATTGAATTCCGTGAGTACTATAATTGAATATTGAAAATTATTTGGCAGTACCATTAATCGAAACTTTATTGGATTTAATTTTCTGATTAATTAAGGTGCGGAATATGTTCTGTACCAAGTTGATGAATATGCGATATTTGTTGCTTTTCCGTTGTTATTATTCCCAGAATAGTCGTTTGAATTGCCATTAAGTGGCCACCAGCCAACAAGATTTTGTAAATCAATTGGATCACCTCCGATACCTTCATCGTAAAGAGCAGTAATTTGATTTGATGAAAGAGCTGTGTTGTAAAGTTGAACATTTGACATTGAACCATAATAATATGGCCAACCAGGATATGGAGCACCTATTAACCCTTCTAAGCCAGTTGTGGGAACGTTGATTGGGGTAATTTGATATGGACCATATGGTATTCCATTTACATAAAGTATTACCTTAGATGTACCGCTCTTAAGAGTCCAACCAACAAAATTCCAAGTGTTGTTGTCTAACACTGGTCCATTAGATATAGCATCACATGAAAAATCTGCTTGTAGTTTAGGGGATACTTCTAATCTTACACTACCTTCACATATATTGTTTGACGGGGAATAGTACTCAAACACACCCTCGCTAGATCTTGTTGTTTTTATCCAAACAAAAATACTTATTCCTGGCTCAGAACTGGCAGGAAATTCAGATGGTGAACTTATTGTTATGCCACTATCAGCTCCATTGAAACTTGCAACATATTTAGGAAGCATGTTGGTGCACGTTCCCTCAAGATGAACATCAGTACTTGTGGTTGGACCGAAAGGTCGTACAACCTCGCAGGAACCTGCGGATGCTTTTGGAGCAAATGTGCTTGGATTGAATATACCTAAAGAATAAAGTGCTGCAAGGACAATTGCAATGACAAGGATCGCCCATCCGTATGTCATCAGGTATTCCATTGCGGATTGGGACTTCATTATATCAGAATTGTTTTGTTATAAAAATTTATAAACATTATACATAGGATTACAGAAGAGTTAACTCAAAAGCCATTTCCATACAGGGATAACATTGATTGATAAATTTTCTATCTTTATTACACTCTCTTCATTAAAAGTTAGAATCTTTAAGTTTGTGCACCCTGTTTCTTTGGACGCATTTTTCAATGAATCTGTCTCCCTAATATAAGCATTAGGTTCATCTATAGAATAGCTAACCTGTATCAGTTCTTTTATCTCGTCACTTTCTACAACGGCGAAATCAACATCGCTTTTATTTGACTTGTAATACATTACATTTTCCTTTCTCCTGAACAACTCTATGAATGCTATATCTTCTAGTGATTTCCCATCATCATTGGTAAATAATCTCATGATGCCCTGATCAATTGGATAGATGCGGGGGTTGGTAAGGCGCACCTTTAGCTTTTTAGAATACGGGTAAATTAGATGTATTAAAAATACAGACTCTGAATAGTCTAGGTAGTTCAAGGCTGCTTGTCTACTAATATTTAATTCCTTACTGCTTAAAAATTTCAGCATATTTTCTATTGAAAAATTTCTGCATGCAGATGCAAATAATGAATTTGTGAACAATCTAAATTCCGCTTTTTTCCTTATATTATATTTATCTATGAGATCTTTTTGCATGACCATAGTATATATGTTTGATAGTATCTGTTTCTTGAATTCGGTATCATCTGATTTTACAACCTCGGGATATCCTCCATATAGCATAAAATCTGAAAATGCATTTAATATTGACGCAGTATCCTCAAAATTCATATATTTTTCATAATTTATATGCTTTGCTTTGCAGTATTCCTTGAAAGAAAAAGGCAGCACTAATGTTTCTATTGATCTTCCCCTGAGTTGTATTGGCAATTGTTCTCCCGATAATTCCGAAGTTGATCCAGATATAATTAGATTATAATAATTTTCATCAAACAATGTCCTTACCCATTTTGACCAATAAGGAAAATTTTGAATCTCGTCTATGAACAAGTATACTTTTTCTTGTGAACTTATATCGTATATGCGCCTTATCTCAATTTCTATTTTATCTAAACCCTCTACAGTCAAGCCTTCAAAATCTATATCTTCGCCATTTATAAAAATGACTTTTTTGTTTTCTTTGCGCAGTTCATTCATATACAATAGCATTATTGAACTTTTACCTGCTCTTCTAGGACCAATTAGGGAGTTAATAAAATTGGCTTTTGATAAAGTTGCATCTCTATCTATCAACTTTACGCCTTTGCCATAATCTTTATACCTTAGTATAGCGTTCTCGATGTTCATACATATAATTATAAATGCTAAAATATTTAAAATAAACTATTACTAATTGACTATTTTTACATTTTTGTCAATTAGCAGTTTATCAAAATGTTAATTTAATTGGTTTATGGTGCAGAGTATGCCGTATACCAGGTTGAGGAATAACCTATTGTACCGGATACTTTACCATCATAATCATTTCCAGAATAGTCATTCGCATTGCCATTAAACGGCCACCATCCGACAAGATGCGTGAGATCAATAGGGTCTCCGCCTATACCTTCCTGGTAAAGATGTTCCACTTGGCCGGTGGATAAGGCCGTATTGTATATCTGCACATTTGCCATCATCCCGTCAAATAAATCATTGCACCCAGTGCCTAAATCTGTGCCGAACCTGATTATATTTCCTCCGGTGTTAGTCTTGCCAAAGTCTTCGTTCAAATCCGGATTTCCGTCAATATATGCTTTTACATAGCTTCCATTATATGTAAATGTCAAAAAGTACCACGTGTTTAAGTTTGTGCTTTTATTTCCGAAGTAATTATACTGTGAACCGCTATTATTCCAAAGTTCAAACATTTCTTCATCATTTGCAGGAAAACTATCAAGTCCACCGGTTCCTGATAACCCAGCTCTAAATAATGAATGACCATTTGAGGTTAACCTCAATTCACTATCCTCGCAATCTGTCCCTTTTTCATTATATCGCCATATAGTTATAGTGAAAGGCTGCCCTTCGTCCTTAAATACCCTGCTTAAATTAGCATTTGCATATATATTTTGGCCATTGAAAACGCTGACGTATTTTGGAAGCATGTTGGTGCATGTCCCCTCAAGGCCCAGATCGCTAGTCGTCCCTGGACCTGAAGGCCTGACAACCTCGCATGATCCTGCAGATGCTTTTGGGGCAAATGTGTTTGGGTTGAAGATTCCTATAGAGTATAATGCAGCAAGTACGATTGCAATTATGAGGATTGCCCATCCGTATGTCATCAGGTATTCCATTGCGGATTGGGACTTCATTGTATCATATTACTTACGAAGTCAGATTCTTAAATATTTATCTTTCGATAGTAAAAACCTGCCAATATTATTCTTGGTGATTGGATAAAGATGTGACTTAAAAATATAAAACACGGAAGGTTCCTGCTTATGCAAGAGCATGGTAAAAATGGCGATTTAGCTTTTGGTTAAAAGTTCCCTTATAGTTTGGAATATGGTGCGATATATATATTTAGTGAGAGCTGCACTATGACAATATAAATTTAGTTAAGGTAAACTAAATTGGTTTTGTAGAGATGCCGGAAGGCCATGAATTTTGACTAAATCGCATTTATAGCTATCTGAAGTTCTATTTGCCATTTCCTTTGTAGACCCCGTGTACGGTAAACTCCCTCCTATTATGAGGCAATTTCTTTAATTTTATGCTCTTGTAATTTTTAGAAAGTTCTGCCTCAACGGTAGAAACGTGCTTGTTAAAATTTCTTGTAACCAATTTGGCTGTCATTACCAATGATGCTTCTGGATTCAGCAATCCAGCTAAAGAGTTTACAATTGTCGTGCTTTCTAATGGTGACGTATTTGTATCTATAGCTAATAGGTCAAATTTGCCAAACTTCTTTAGCAGCTCAAGCCTGTCATTCGGCTCCATGTTGGCTTTTATGTGGATTATGTCATAGTTCTTAAAATCTATGCTTTCATTAACAATGCTTTCGACCGAGATGGTGTTGGCTAGATTTTCTGTCTTTATTATCTCCTTGATTTTTGGTGTGTCTATTTCATCAGCCAGAATCAGGACCTTTTTATCCCCCATTTTTTTGTAGTTTAATAGAGCTTTGTCAACAGCAACCATTCTTACCCCTTTCTGGGACAGATAATGGGTCCAACCACCTGGTGCAGCACCTATATCTAAACCAATATGGCACTTGCTTAAATCAATATCAAAGAACTTTGCCGCTTCTTCTATTTTGAATTCCGCCCTATTAAGCTTTTCAATTTTTTCTTTACTTGACTGCCTAAATAAGTCTAGTATATAATCTTTTTGCATGCTGGTATCAACATGGCCAATTACTACAGATGTATTGAGCAGTATTGCATACATCATTACTTTAGGGGTTTTAAGATCTGCTTTATACCCTAATTTCTCGAGGTCTCCACCTAAATGCACTTCAATAGACTTGGCCGTTTCGTCAAGTTTGTGATCTACTTTCTTCACTTCTATCTTGAATGATGCATATCCACAATTGTCAATAATCTTGCGTATGACATCTTCAATCTTTTCATATTTGATGGAATTACCTATGTCAATTATTGAATCTACTGGCATTACAAAATCAACGAAAGATGAGGCAGATTTCTTAATCATTTTGGGGATATCATCAGATGTATTTTTGATTTCTAATTTGAAGAAAACAGTATTGAAATCGCTGTTATTATTCAGCTCATATGGTTTAAGCTGGCATTGAGGCAAAACAAATTTAATTGCCTTTTCAGCCATTTTACTAAACCGATGGTCCACAAAAATCAGATAGCTTTTGTCTTCTGTATTTTCAATCATTGTGTGGTTCGCTATTTTTACTTTGTTCATTAAATCACAGGGTATTAAAATTTATGCCTATATCCTTTAGGTCTAAGTAAATTTCTTTCACAGTGTCAAGTGTTTCTTTTGATATCCTTTTGTCTTTGCTGAAATTTTCTAATTCATTGATATGCTTATTTTTAATATATTCCAATAAATTATATACTGCATTTACATCATTACATTCTGTTTCTAATATAGTACCTTTATGTGGGAAAAATATGTATATTTTGCCCATATCCTCCCGTTTCTTTATTATTAATTGATTATAATTCATTTGTACACCTATCTAGAGACATAGCAAGAAGGAATATTTTCATAAGGATTATTTATATCATGTGACATCCTCCCACCCGTAAACGGTGTGGGCTTCCTCTACGTCATACAAACACCACATCCCGCAAAGGATGTGTTTTATCGGTTCTCAGTTCAGCGAGAACTGCCTCCCTTTGAGGCCTTACACTCTCTCCCCGAGCGTGACTTTCCCTCTGTCCGAGGGTAGTTGCTCTGTGCAATATGTTTATTGATGCATTTATATCTCTGTCAATTTCCAGTCCGCAGACGTTGCAGCGGTATAACCTGTCTCCTAAAGTCAACCTTTCACTGCCTTCCTTTATATGGTGGCAGTTGCTGCATTCCTGCGTCGTGTCCCTTGAATCTACTTTTATTACTTTCATACCAGCACTTTCAGCCTTGTATGAGAGCATTTGGATGAACCTGTTCCATGAAACGTTTTGTATCGAACCTGCTAATCTATGATTCTTTACCATATTCTGAATGTTGAGTTTCTCTACTGCGAATGAGGTATATCCTGAATTTACGAGTTTATCTGACAGTTTATGCAAGTAGTCGTCCGACTGGTTTGTCGAATATTCGTATGTATTTTGGAGATGTATTTTTGCCTTCCCCCTTCTCTTTGAACCTTTGTTTCTTCGTGCGACTATTCTCTGCCAACGCGCAATCCTCTTTCTTTCCTGTTGCATGAATTTCGGCTTTTCTATTTTTGTTCCATCTGACATTGCAACGAATGAATTCAATCCCATGTCTATTCCGATTGGATTTGTGTCCTCCACTTGTGGGGTTTTGATTTCGTTTAGTGTGGTAAGAACAGCATAATAATTTCTTCCCTCTCTCTTTATCGCAAGCGTCTTTATTGTGCCTTCAATCTTCCTATGCAATTCTATCCTCATTGTGCCTATCCTTGAGACTCTCAGCCTGCCCCTCTTTATCGAGAAAGAGCCATTGTACTGAGGATATGTTATTGACTTGTACCTGTCCCTTGACCTGAATCTCGGGAATCCTGCCTTCCTGTTTCCTTCCTTGATTCTCCTGAAGAAGTTTTGATATGCCTTGAGAAGCCTATATTCAATCTCGCATCTCGTCTGCGAGTATAGTTTCAGGTATTTCTTGTCTTCTTGGATTATTTCTTTGATGAACCTGTTGAACTGTGCCATCGAGACTTTTCTCTTTCCGTTCTGGTAGGATGCGATTGACTTCTCAAGAATCCTGTTGTAGAACTGCTGCGCAAGTATTAGCCTTTCATCTATCTCATTCTGCCTTTTAGTATCTGGATAGATCCTGAATTTATAGGCTCTTGTGGAATCCATGTTGTTTGTATAACCATTCATATTTATACACCTTTACTTTATTCAGCAGTTCGCTTTCATCCCACCGCTAAAGCGTGTGGGATTTCCCGCTCACTTTGTTAAATTGATTAGACTCCCATATATCTCTTGCCTCCTCCAGTTTATGTATGCTAAAACCATAAAGATTTTTGAACCGTGTATATGGTAATAATGGGCAGGGATAAGCAGTTAGATCAGCTTGAATCGACATAAAATGTAATCCAGCACCGCATTCGAATATCTGATGCCCCGTGCTTTGTGGTTTGGTATCTCCTAAAGATGTAGTAATACCATATTCTTTAGCTTTTTCGAGAATATTATTTAGGGTCTTTTCATCTAGACCGTTTTCTATTCCATCGGTTAATGATTTGTAATTTTCTAAACCCTCTTTAGGCAATAGCAGGCTCAGATCCCACTTATTGATATTATATGAGGATAGTATTTTAGGATATTCTGGCAACTTCTTAATATTGTTTCTTTTGCATTATCGTTTTTTAAGCAGATGAAATTGTTTCATTACTTTATTTATGAATTTATGAGATTATTTTGCAGGTTTTAGTCTAACACTCAGAATATCAATAGATATATTAGCAGGAATATCAGTATTCCGAAAAGCAATGGTGGTATGGCCGGAAGGGCCCTCTTGTACCTGTTCAATAGGAACATTGTGAACAGCATTCCGAATATTGAACCCATCACTATGAACATTGGAAGTATGAAATTGTAGTTTACCTTGAATGCGGATACCGCAACCATCAGAGGGAATATCATGTCTCCAGTACCCAAAGCACTGCTTGTGGGAACTTCTGCATAGCCCTGCTTGTCGAATACCTCAAACAGGTGGGTTTTGCTTTTCTTTGACGCCTCTTTCTCGTTCTGCTCATATTCCTTCAGCTGCTCCGCGGATAATTCGGACCTTGGCACCGCTTCCACTTCTGTAGAATCAACAAGCAGGGCGAGGTTGTTCTCTATCGCGGTATTCGCTAATGTAAGCATATGCTTGGTCACGAATACCGATATGAAATCGTATACCGCCATTATGGCCATGAACGCAAGAGCAATTTCAAAGCTGAATCCTATCCCCAATATTGTGCCAAATCCTATTGCGGATATTATTGCCACGGAGTTCCTTAGATTCGGCCATTTCCTTTTCAGCAGTATCAAGGTTATCCCAAGCAGCCCTGCAACGACCATGCCAATGTAAAGGGATGTTGTGCTTACCTCAAAAGGCGAGAAGAGTTCTATGAAGAAGTAAAAACCTGTAAGGAATATAACAAAAAGCTCAAGAAGCTTGAAAATGTTGCGGTATACTTTAAGCACAATCAGCAGTATTGCAGTCGCTATAACTATATATATCACGAAATAGATTGCTGTAATCGGAGTATTCACAACGTTGGCTGCTGTTATGTCGCTCACAGATATTCCGTTGAACTGTATTGCCACAAGGAAAAGCCCAAAGAACTGCACTATCATGAACATTATTATAATCTGCAGAAATTGCCTTGTACCTATAAGCTTAAGACTCAAAAACAACACCTTTACTCTTCTTCATGCCTAACCACCTTTATGATCCCCATCTTTGGGCTGAATATGTCACCGCTCTGCTCAAGCTCGTTTATGTACTTGTTGGCTGTATTCTTGTCCACTCCCTGCTTGGCGACCTCCTCGAATATCCTGTCTATCTTTGCCGAACCGTCCATCTCTTCAAGCTTCTTCACCGCATCAAGGATGACGTTTATCTTGTCGACCTTCTCCCTTGGCATTCCAGTCAATATTGTGTCTATATCTGTGCGCCCTTCCGTGTCAACCGCCAATGTCTTGAGCATGTATTCGCTTAGGCTTATCGCCAGATTTGCATCTTTTACGCTTACCACATCCCTAAGCTGGCTTTTCGCACTTGCTTCTGCCATCCTGATCAGGCCCTCTATCTGCCTTGGGGTTATAGGAGTCGCACCCTTCATTGAGCCTGCACGCCTCAAGTCCACATAGTACTCTTTTATCCTGTTTGAGGCTTCTTCGCTTAGCCTTGGCATCACATACCTCTTTGCGTAGGCAATATACTTCTTTAGCAGTGAATGCTCTATTGGAGGTTCCTCTGCTGCCACCGAGCTTTCCACATCTGCTATTGCTGCACCTGCGGCCTCGTGCTGATTAAGTATGTAATTCGCAATGCTCTTGTCAAGCTCCGTATCCATTATGTCTCTTATTGGGAATATAAGGTCGAACCTTGAAAGCAATGTCGGGGATATGTCAAACTGCTCCGCGGGGTATTTGTGTGGATCGAACCTTCCGAACTTTGGGTTTGCGGCAGCAAGAACGGACGCCTTTGCATTGAAAGTAGCTATTATTCCTGCTTTTGCTACGCTTATCGTCTGGGATTCAAGAGCCTCGTGAAGCGCCGCTGTATCCTCTTCGCTTATCTTGTCGAATTCGTCTATGGCCACTATCCCCCCATTGCCAAGCACCATTGCCCCCGCTTTCAGGGTCCATCCCCCCTCTGAAAAATCGTCTCTCTCTGCAACTGCTGTCAAACCTCCCCCTGTCACTGATTTTCCACTTACATATATGCCTTTTGGCACCAGCCTTGATACAGATTGCAGTATCCTAGTCTTAGCGCTTCCAGGGTCTCCTATGAGCAGTATATGCATGTCGCTTCTTATCTGGCCTCCGTCAACGAGCTTCTTTCCGGGGGTGCCCCCAAAAAGCTGCAATGCGACCGCCTGCTTAATCTCATTATATCCGTATATTGAAGGGGCTACGGATTGGGTTACTTTGTTGAATATTTCTGGGTCCTTGGACAGCTCCTTTATCTGCCTCTCTTCATCTTCGCTTATGTCAATGTCCGCGAACTCCTTCTGCTTTGTCTCCAACGATGTTACGTTTAAGTACATCGAATATATGCTTGGATCAACTTTGCCTCTTGAATCCTTTCTGGGGCGTATCTTAAGCACCCCTGAAATCTCGATGCGGTCTCCTGGAATCGCCATGTTCACAAGGTCATCGTCAAGCCATGCCTCCAGTTGCCATGTTGGTATGCTGCCGCTAAGCCTTTCAAGAGGGTCTTGGACCGCTATCTTTTGGGAATTGAAAAATGACGACTCTTCGGGGACTATCTTCAACGTGCGCTTCTTGCACTCGGGGCATACCTTGGGTATCTCTTCTTTCTCTAGATTGGCCTTGACCTTCGCATTGCAGAATGTGCATACGAATACTGCGTCCCTTATCTTTGGCCTTATATCAGATCTTTTGACGACCAAAGCGTCTATAGAAACAAACTTGTTTATGTAAGCTGAACCTACATTAAGGACCATTGGCGTGTTTATAGACTGATTGTAAAAACGCACGTGCGGTATATAAGTATCAAAATTCAGACCTGCAAGCTTTCCCATCAGTGATTCGTTTGCAGCATCGATTATGATTTCGGGATCCGCTATAAGGTTTGTTGCCGTATCTGGATCAAACTCCTCCAAGTCACTTATGTTTACTGGCAGGCTGCGCTTGTTGGGGAATTTTATTATTATGTCTTTAATCTCGTCCGAGTAATAGGACTCAAGAAATTCATCGAAAAGCAATTTCAAAGACGAGGTTTGTTGTTCTGCCATTTTGACCACTGTGATTTTATAGCATCTGCACAGCTGTGTTTTTATATTTTATTAAAATCAATTTCTATTATATTTCTATTATTTAAGTATTTATGGTTTAACTGTTACAAGTGCATTGACATGTCAAAATATATAATCACTTCGGCACTCCCTTATGCAGAAGGGGTGCCGCATTTAGGCAACTTTGTAGGGTCGATACTACCTGCTGACGTATTCTACAAGTACATAGATATGAAAGGCGAAGATGCGATATTCATATGCGGGTCAGACCAGCACGGCACCCCAATAGAGATACAGGCAATAAAGAAAGGCATAACCCCAAAGGAGCTGGCGGAATCGGTACATGAAAAGATAAAGGAGGCAATGGCAAGGTTTGAATGCACCTTCACTTATTACGGAAAGACTGATTCGGAAAAGAACAAAGAAACCGTATATTGGCTGTTTGACAAGCTTTACAAAAATGGCTTTATAGTAGAGGTTACTGATATACAGCCATACTGCAATACCGACAAGCTTTTCTTGGCTGACACCTTTATAGAAGGCACCTGCCCATTCTGCGGATATGAAAAGGCAAGAGGAGACCAATGTGAAAACTGCGGGCATCTTCTAAATCCTACAGACCTGATAAAGCCGCACTGCAGGATATGCGGCGGCACCGACATATCATTCAAGGAGACCAAGAACCTGGCAATAGACCTGAAAAAGCTGCAGCCGGAGATAAAGGATTTTATAGATGACAGAAAGGGCAACAACTGGAGCATAACCGCGATAAACAAGCCTCTTAGCTATCTTGAACAGGGATTGAAGCCAAGGGATATAACAAGGAATATAGATTGGGGATTCGATGTCCCTATGGAAGGTTTTAAGGACAAGAAGTTTTATGTCTGGTTTGATGCAGTGATAGGATACATAGGGATAACAAGGGAGTGGGATGAAGGCAAATGGGAGCAGTACTGGAAATCAAAAGATACAAAGCTCATTGAATTTATGGGCAAGGACAACATAGAGTTCCATACGATGATGTGGCCGGGCATACTTATAGGCTCAATGGACAATCTTGTGCTGCCATACACAATAAAAGCATACGAGTACCTTACGGCAAGAGGGTTAAAATTCTCAAAGAGCAATGGCATAGGGATGAATGTAGAGAATTCGCTTGGTGTGATGGATCCTGATTACCTGAGGTTCGCCTTGATATACAGGCTTCCCGAAACGTCTGATGCGGATTTCTCAATAGACCTTTTGCTTGAAGTGGTTGACAAGATAATGAATGACAAGATAGGAAATTTTGTCAATCGTGTCTTGACGATAGCAAAATCCAATTCAGAGCACATAGGCAGGATAGAAATGTCCAAAGATTACGGAAGCAAAATAAAATCTATAATAGAAAAATACAAGTCCGACTTTGAATCGATTAGCCTTAGGGAGGCCCTTCACGATTTGATAGACCTGGCAGAGGAGGGGAACAGCCTTATAAGCGGATCCGAACCCTGGAAGATGAAGAAGGACCTTTCCGATACTGAAGTAAAGAACAGGTTTTCTGAGGTCATGGGAAACCTTATCTATACGGTGTACGCAATAGGCGTTCTTTCATATCCTTTTACGCCTAAGGCAAGCGGTGACATATTGGATTATTTTGGAATATCGGGCAAGCCCAAATTAGGTTTGCTTGATGCTGGCATAAATCTGGATTACAGCAAAGAGGTAAAGCCCATATTCAAAAAGGCAACCAAGGAGCAGATTGAAAAGCTCAAGATGTTTTCTGATTGACCTTGCAAAGGAGTCCAAATTTCCTTTTTACAAAGGGTTTTTTAAATAGTTTATCGAAATAAAGTATAGTGGTCTTTATGGAATATCAACACGCTTCGGAAATGAAAGATTATGAAGGCAAAGAGGTTTCTGTAAGAGGATGGATTTATAGGAAAAGGGAAAGCGGAGGTATCATTTTTATAATCCTAAGAGACAGTAGTGGCACAATCCAGATATCGATCAAGAAGGATTCCGTAAGTCCGGAAACGTGGAGCGATGCGGAGAAATCTACTATAGAATCAAGCATTGAAGCATTTGGCACGCTTAAGAAGGATAGCAGGTCTCCGACAGGATACGAGATAACCGGAAAATCCATGAAATTGGTAAGCTTATCAGAGCCGTTCCCTATAACCGAATACCAGAGCACAGAGCTTCTTCTTGACAACAGGCATCTTTGGCTTAGGAGCAGGAAGATGACGGAGATAATGAAGGTCAGGTCCCATATATTCAGGTATACAAGAGAGATGCTTGACAAGCAGGGATTTTATGAAATAACCCCTCCTATAATAACGGCTTCGGGAGGAGAGACCGGAGCGGACATGTTCGAGCTGGATTACTACGGGAAGAAAGCTTACCTGACCGAATCATCACAGCTTTATTCCGAGTCAATGATATACTCCCTTGAGAAAGTATATTCTTTTGTCCCTTCGTTCCGGGCTGAGAAATCAAGGACTATAAAGCATCTTGCAGAATACTGGCATCTTGAGCCGGAGATGGCTTACTATGATTTAGGGATGAATATGGAGCTTCAGGAAAACCTGGTAAGCTACATAGCACAGCATGTTGTCGACAATGATGAAGAATCCCTAAAGGAGCTTGGCATTGACAAGGAGGTGCTGAAGATAGTAAAGCCCCCATTCAAGAGAGTAACATATGAGAAGGCACTTGAGATCCTAAATGACAAGGGCAAAGACCTAAAGTGGGGAGACGACTTCGGTGTTGAAGAGGAGAGGCTTCTCACGGAAGACGAAGACAAACCAATATTCATCACCTACTGGCCAAAAGAGCTGAAGCCTTTCTACATGCCTGTAAACCCCAAAGATGAAAGGACCGTATTGTGCGCTGACATGCAGGCGCCACATGGGAATGGGGAGATAATAGGAGCAAGCCAAAGGATCTACAAGTATGACGAGCTTATGGAAAGGTTCGGCCAAGTTGAAAAGGCAAAAGGCGTAAAGTTCAACATGGATAACTATAAATGGTACATAGACTTGGCAAGATACGGCTCCGTGCCCCATGCGGGATTTGGGATGGGGATGGAAAGAGTGATAAAGTGGATGATGGGATTGGACCACATAAGGGATGCGATACCATACCCAAGGATGATGAACAGGAATTACCCGTGATTCCTGCTTGAACCTCAAAAATTGCATTACCTAATTCTTTTTTCTGTTTCTGATTTTGACATAACCGTTTTGAAGATTGTGAATATTGGGACAATTTATTTATATATCATATGCGCATGTAGACTGTGCATATTGAAAAGCGATATTTATGGTGTCCAAAAGCGAGCAAAAGAGGGAAAAATCCATTGCAGAATATGGGCTGGCGATAATATTCGTCATGATAATAGCGGTTGTTGTTGTAGCGTTATTGGCCCTGAATGGATTTAGGATAAACAATGAAGGCAATCCCCTCGCAATTCCTTCTTCTTCAAGCATCAAGACCTCATGCACTGCCGCGAAAGGTGCCATATGCGCGATGCCAAGCAGCTATCCAGGTGGATTCTTGGCAACATTAGGGCAGCTTTCAAATAAAAATTGGAAATTTGCGACAATCGCTTTTGTTCCCAATGGATCGGTTATGCCAAATAATTTGAGCAGCCTGTATTCATATCCTGATAAATCGGTGCTTGCAAGGGAGATAGTGAATGGCATTGTAAACAACGACACGGAATTCAGCGATTTGGAGAGCGGCTACATAATGCATGCGACTTTCAATGATTCATATTCTATTGACTCTGATGTTATAAGCTACTCCACTATAATACCAAACAAAAGCGGCTCTTTCGTTTCTGGGAGCATATGGGCTATTTACACCATTAATGGATCAATTGCAAAAGGGCCATTCCACTCGATCGAACTCGCAAATGCGGTGATAGCGGTCAATTAAGCCTCCTGAACCCACCAAAATTAAAAGAGCACGGGCATTAACTTATCCGCACAAGGTTTCACCCATCAATCTGCGACACGGATTCTATCATCTTCCCCTTGTTTCCGCTGAGCCCATAGGTGCTTGCCTTTTCAAGATCCACTCCCGACTTCTTTGCAAGCTTACCTATATAGTTAAGCAGTATGCCACTTCCTATGTCCATTGCGGCCGTGGTGCCAATCCTCGTAAGGGGATTTCCTTTTGATTCCGCGCGTGCATCCCTCAATGCCATTTTCCTCAAGTGCCTATAAGCTGCATAGTACACTGCGAACATCGAAGGCTTTAGCACATCCTCGTTGAGGCTATGCGACTTTATCCTTCCCATAGGCACATTTACCATGGGTGTTACAGTGAACTCGAATGGCCTGCCGTCCACGTACGAATTGCTTAGCTTGTTTATGAGCGCGACGGTTTCCCAATTGTCATCGTCGGTTTCTCCATCCTGGCCTACCTGCACAGTAAACGCTGGACGCCAGTAGTACTTTGTGAAGGTCTGCACACCCCTCCATACTATCTCGTGCCATGAGCCGTCCGAGCCTACTTTCAAAGGCAATGTCTTCGCAGGCATATGCTTCTTTGCCAGTTCCTCGCTCCCTGTTTCAAGCCCAACCTGCAGGCCTATCCAGTTGCTCGGGCCTGCCTGCGCAATTTCCGAAAGCCTTTTTATCAGGTCGGGGAATCCTGCGGGTATCGCTATTCTTCCATGCGTCGGATTCATATACTTTACCCCTGGCATCTGCTTTATCTGCGTGAAAAGGTCTACCAACGCCTCTTGGTTTGGCTCAAAGAACTTTCCATGCTTGTAGCCGAAGAACTCATCAGAATGCAGCCATGCCTTATTTGTGGTGCCTGATTTTATATTGACTTCAATCTCCTTCTTTATGAAATCCAATGGCTGGTATCTGAGAGGCCTTAATGTCACTTCGCAGAAATCACATCCTACTCCGCATCCCCTCATTACCTCAACCATCCCTTTTATTGAAGGCCTTACTATAGCGGGTATCTTTTCAAGAGGCGGATAATGGCCATATGATTTCCTTGATATAAATCTTTCATCGCTTACGGAGCTCATCTGGAATTTGTCGTTGAATGTCAGGTATCCCGTATTGAACATTGACTTGTCTATCTGGCCTGCAGTCAGCTGCTCAAACAAGTCTATAAGGACATCGTCAGTCTCTCCCTGCACCGCATAGTCTATGTTCATTTTTTCGAATTCCTCCTTAAGCACCGTGAAATCCCAAACCCCCGGACCTCCAACCACAAGCTTCGCCTTCTTGCCTTTCCTCGCTGCATTTAATTTGTTTATCAGAATCTCGAAGTCGCGCCTGACCCATGCGTAGAAATCGCCACCAAAAAGCACCGCATAGGACATTGTCAGTGGCCCTATCCCAAATGGATCCATTGTGGATACCCCTATTACTTCGGTATTTGCATCAATAAACTTTGCCGCATTGTTGCCGTCCACGACTGCTACGTCTTTCCTTGGATACTTCTCAAGGAGCTTTGCTTCAAGCTTCCTTATCGAATATGGAGCCACGAGAAGTTCTCCATTGTCCATGTACTTTGGATGTTCTCCTTTCAAAAAATTGTAAACTCCTGATGGAACTGTCTTCTTTGGTGCACTTGGCAAGAAATCCAGCAAAGGAAAGTCATGATATGTGTAGATTAGGGTAGAATCTGCTACCAGTACGAATTTCGCCATTGTTTCATCTCTATAAAATCCTTCTAATTTAAGGATTTGATGAAATATATTTTTAAGTTATTTGTTATTTCATAGGTAAATTTAGTATAATTTTAAACTATGCCGATATTTTATTTGATTGGAACCGTTTATATTTTTATGAACCCATAATGGTATAGTGAGTCCATGGAAAAAGAAAAATTTATTTTTGACGATAAGGAGATATTATATTTTCATTCAGGGGCCGAAGGGAATGATGCAATACTTCTGATGCATGGATACAATTTCAGTACACAGGTATGGATAGATGTAGGGTTGGTCGAAAAGCTGAAAGGGATTGGATATGAGGTATTTTCACTGGATGTCCCGGGATTCCCGAAGAGTGAAAATAAAGCCAAACTTTCACAGGACGATATAGAAAGGCTGCTGGAAAAATTCATAAAGGACAAAATGCATTCCAATGCGGTTCTGCTTGGCGCAAGCGCAAGCGGCAGGATAGCATTGGAATTTGCGGAAAAGCATGCGCATCTGCTGCGTAAGCTAATACTTGTAGATCCAGTATATGAATCGGTCGACTTTGGCAAACTCAATGGAATTGATATTTTAGGTATATGGGGAGGCAACGACCCTATATCCAAACCTTTTAGGAGCGTCGCTTCGAACGTAAAGCTTGCGATACTTAAAGGCGCAGGGCACGCATGCTACCTTGACAAGCCCGATGAATTCAACTCGATTGTGGCAAACTTTCTGAAGGAACAGATGAGATAGATTTATAATCAGCTGGATTTGGTTGAATTCATAGTGTCTGTTTTATAAACATTATACAGGTAATTGAGGCTGGCGGGCAGGAATGAATATCTTCCGGATACAAAGGATTTGTTCACATACCAGTAGGATGGAAACTCGGTGCTTATGTTCTCCATCGCGGCATCATACCTATAATAATATACAGTTGTGCCCACATCCAGTGTGCTGTTTGTCAATATTGCAAAGTCCGTGCAGTTGGAGACAGGCAGGGTGGCATTTGCTACGTTATAAAACTGCTTGGTTGAGTAATTTCTGAAGGATTGGTTATAGCCATTGTATGTGTCGCTCTTTGATTTTATAAGAGCGTTGTCGAAAGATGAACTGTTGCTGAACTGGAACAGGCTGAAGGCATGGCTGCCATTGACTTTGAATGCATAGGAATTCTGATAATCCGATTGACATATGCTGTCATAGGTGTAGTATTTCTGGAACTTTTCGATGCCCTCATATTTGGTATAATTGACTTTTTGGTAAATGCTGTAGGATATTGTTTTATTGCGGTAGCTGAACCTGCTCGCGTTGCTTATCCTTGATACGGCATTTGTGGTCCTGTTGGTTGACTCAAGATCCTGCACTGTATGCGACTCATTTTTAGGGACAAAGAACATCACTTTAATTGTCGTGTTTGATGGGCTTATATTGAGCATTGCTGGCACGGCCGAAAGGTTTGTTATCGATTTCGCTATATTCGCATCTATCGGCTTCCCAGACAGGGTGTAAAATCCGATGCTGCTCGCATTATAAACCTCGAAATGCTTGAATTTTGACAGGTTGAGGTAAAGGTATATAAAATTTGCTTTTGACGAGGAATTTAGTGTCAAAGTTGAGTATGGCAGAAGGGATGGATTGAACGAGGGTTGCATCGGATATATTGGAAGCACTAGCAGTATCAGGCATATTATCGCAGCAAGTATGTAGAACGGAGTGCCGCTTAGGGATTTGTAATATGACGACAGCTTGTTTGGGAACCTGGATTTTCCTTTACTGAAGATGAATCTTATAGATACCGCTATCGCTAGGCTTATTAGAAGGTAATACCCGATTATGCCTACATTTATTGTAAGGTTCTCATCTGCATTAAACCCTAGCGCGGACATCAGCATAGGCACCACAAAGGCTATGAACAATATAATCTTCGCGCTCAGCCTTATCTTGGACCCTGCAAATATAACGATCAATGTATAGACTGATATAAGGAAAACCAATACGAGTTCTGGAACGTTGAAGTATACTGCGCTGCTCGCATATATGAATGCAATTGCAAGTCCAAGCGTGATATTCATGTACTCGTCTTCCGCTATTATAACGAACGACAACGCTATGAAAAGGATCAAAGATGCCAGGATCATCAACGCATTGTTCATTATTATGAAATATGAAAGGAAAAGCACTGCAAGCACGGCTGATAGTGTTGCTGCTGCGTAAAGTGGATATGGTGTTTTCTCGGCCTCAAACACAAGGCCGTTGTAATTTTTTGCTTTTTTATTATGGTTGAACATTGCAAACCGCCAGCATTGCACATCCTAATTTGCATACCGAACTTAAAAAACCTTTTGATTTATCAGGGTTAAGCTTTCCAATCAAGGGCTGCTTTTCCTTTTTAGGGCTTAAAATATCTTTGCACTTCTTAGAAAGATATTTATTTTTTGGATTCTCCATTGTCAATGATGCTTGGTCATGGGATGGATAGCATTTGGGAATGCGGAGAGGACTGTTTATTCCGAAGCATTGAAGCTTGAAGAAGGCGAGTCCGTCATACTGTCCAGCTTTAAGAAAGACAGGACTATAAGGATAACAAAAGGCAAAGAGGGATTCGCAATTGAAGAAGACGGGTTTGAAAACTCGAAGTTTTCAATATCGGATGAGGAGCTTAAGAAGAAGATAAAGAAGCTTCTTGCATTCGAGTTTCCAAGAAGCCATAAAATAATGTTAAGCATAAGGAAAGGAAGTTGACAATTTAAAGGTGAATTCACGAATTATCAAATTTGGCGTAAAACCCACACGCTTCAGCGGTGGGATATAAGCCACCACAACATGTATAAATACAGATAATAAAATATACATGTTTTGTATGAAAACTGCATACGAATATCGTGCATATCCTTCAAAGGAACAGAAGGGAACTCTGAATAGACAGATGTATCTTTCAAAGGAACTATACAACCTGCTTCTTGAAAAGTCAAAGTCATATTACAAGAAGACAGGAAAAACCTTAACGGAATTCAGGATGAACGTTTGGATAACCAAATTAAAGAAGGAAAAACCGGAATTTGCGGAAATCCATTCCCAGGTGCTTCAGAATATCTCAAAAAGAGTGTCAGATGCATACAAACATTTCTTCTTGAGGTGCAAGGAGAAGAGGCAAGGAAAGAAGGTAAAGGCAGGATTTCCAAGATACAAGAAGTTCGTATCATCCTTGACATATCCCCAAACCAATGGCTTCAAGATAGAGAAGAAGAAGGTTGAACTTTCAAAAGTAGGGAGAATAAATTTCGTGAACCACAGAAATATTGAAGGGAGGATAAAAACATTAAATATAAAGAAGACAAAATCACAGGAATGGTACATCACGATTGCTGTTGAAAAGGAGGACAAGCCATTCATTTCAAACGGTAAACCGAAGATTGGTATTGATTTAGGAATAATGCAATATGTCGCGCTTTCGGACAATACAATACTCCAAAACGCAAAGATAACAAAACACCAGAGGAAACATTCAAGAGTCCTTCAACAAAACATATCGAGGAAGGAGAAGGGATCATCCAACAGAAGAAAGGCAGTGGCAAGATTTGCAAGATACTCAGAGCACATTTCAAGGATAAGATTGGATTGCATCCACAAGATTTCAAATGAACTGGTGAATTCTTATTCATTCATCGCGTACGAAGATTTAGAGATAAACAATATGGTGAAGAACCACAGATACGCAAAATCGATAAGTGAATCTTCTTGGGGAAATTTCACACAATTGCTGCAATACAAGGCTGAAAGCGCTGGTTGCGTGGCAATGAAAGTGAATCCTCAATATACATCAATGACATGCAGCAAATGTGGCAATGTGCAAAGCATGTCGATATCCCAAAGGATATTCGTCTGCGAAAAGTGCGGGATGTCAATGGACAGGGATGTGAATGCGGCACAGAATATACTCAAAAGGGCTTTGGACTCTATCAGTCCAACTACCGAAGGGCATTCGGGAAGTCAAGCTTGCAGAGACGACATAAGACCTTCCGCAAGGGGGGCAGTTGCCTATGAAGCAGGAACTACATTGGTGGCATCATGACGACAAATCATAACCACCCTGGAAGCCCACACTGTTTACAGGTGGGAGGATGTCACATTAATATATACTTAATCTTTATTGCATTCAGTTTAAAGATGATAATATGGAAAACAATAATGTAAAGCCTCCAGAAGTGGAGAAGATTGATGAATTTACCTGGCAGATAAAAGGCGATGAGAATTCAAAGCCCGTAAAGATATTCGCAAGCGAAGAGATAATCGGATACATGAAGAGGGACAGGACATTAATGCAGGCAAAGAACGCTGCATCTATGCCATCGCTTGTAAATTCTATGCTTGTCATGCCGGATGGGCATGAAGGCTATGGATTTCCGGTAGGGGGAGTTGCAGCATTTGATGCGGACAACGGAATAATATCACCCGGAGCGATAGGGTTTGACATAAACTGTGGAGTAAGGCTCATAAAGACAGATCTTACCGAAGAGGATATAAAGCCGAAGATAAAGCCTTTGATGGATACATTGTTCAAGAATGTGCCAAGCGGGGTCGGAAGCGTAATAAGGCTTGGATTTACACCGCAGGATTTGGAGAAGGTTGCGGTCGAAGGTGCACGCTACATAATAGACAAAGGCTATGGATTCAAGGATGACGTAGACCGTATTGAGGAGAACGGAAGCATGGAAGGCGCTGATCCCGACAAAGTAAGCGCATTGGCAAAGAAAAGGGGCCTCCACGAATTGGGCACCTTAGGGGCAGGCAACCATTTCCTAGAGGTGCAGAAAGTAGAAAAGGTCCTTGACCAAAGGCTTGCGGATGCATTCGGTATAAAGGAAGGGCAGGTAGTGGTTATGGTGCACAGCGGATCGCGGGGCTATGGGCATCAGGTGTGCAGCGATTACCTGAGAGTGCTCAGCGATTACCAGAAGAGCCACAACATAACCCTTGCGGACCCTGAGCTTAGCTATGCCTATATAGGAAGCAAGGAGGCGAACGACTATCTGGCTGCGATGAAATCCGCGGTCAATTTTGCATTTGTAAACCGCCAGATAATGACAAACTCGATAAGGAAAAGCTTTGAGGAGGTTTTCGGTAAGAGCGCTGACGCTTTGGGAATGGACCTTGTATATGATGTTGCCCACAATATAGCGAAAGAGGAAGAGCACATAGTAGACGGCAAGAGAAAGAAGGTATATGTGCACAGGAAAGGGGCGACAAGGGCATTCGGGCCAGGCCGCATTGAGATTCCAAAGATATACAGGGATTATGGGCAGCCTGTCATTATACCTGGAAGCATGGGAACAGCAAGCTACATACTGGCAGGAAGGGAGGAAGCAATGCTTGAAAGCTTTGGGTCATCATGCCACGGATCCGGAAGAAAGATGTCAAGGCACGAAGCGATACGCGAGATACCAGAATCAAAGACATTCAACACGATGAAGGACAAGCACATAGAGATAAGGGTAAGGAACAGGAAGCTGGTGAGCGAGGAATCAGAGTGGGCCTACAAGGATGTTGATGAAGTTGTGAAATCCATAGCAGGTGCAAAGATATCCAACATAGTTGCAAGGATGACCCCGTTGGGAGTGGCAAAAGGATAAATCTTCCTTTTTGCCCTTATTCTATATTTGCGTGAATCACTGTTTTTACCTATAGATAATCGGATGCCACAAAACCAATTTATATAATCTCATACTAATTCTAATATAGTGGTTTCATGATACTTTCCGATTTCGATATAAAAAGCATGGTTTCCCAGAAGAGGCTCACAATCGAGCCGCTTACTGATGACAGCATCAGGGAAAACGGCATAGATTTCAGGCTTGCCGATGAGGTTGCAAGGCACAAGGCCTTTGACGAATCATTTGTCCTTGATCCAACCGATGAAAATATGATAAAGGGGAGCTACAAACTTGATAAAACCCTTAAAGAGATAGTTATAAATCCGCACGAGCAGGTGCTTCTTTCCACATATGAAAGCATAAGCATGCCTGACGATGTAGCAGGATTTGTTGAACTAAGGAGCACATGGGCAAGGCATGGGCTGTCAATGCCGCCAACTATAATAGATGCGGGGTTCAACGGCACGATCACGTTGGAGGTTGTCAACAACGCGCCTTACAAGATCCTGCTGAGGCCGGGGCAGCGCTTTGCGCACATAATACTGGAAAAGCTCAACAACAAGACCGGCAAGGTTTACAATGGGAATTACAATATGCAGAAAGGGATAAAGCTGCCGCAAGTGCTTGGTAAAAACTGAAAAAGCATATGATAGACATGAAGATAGATTTTATATCGGATTTGGTTCCATCTGCAATGATGGAATCCCTGCGTTCCAGAGGTATAAAAGAGTTCACCCCGCCGCAGGCTGAAGCGATAGAGAAAGGCCTGCTTAAGGGCAGCAACATAATGGTAGCCTCTCCAACAGCCAGCGGCAAGACCCTGATAGGCGAATTGGCTGCGGTATACTCAATACTCGCGAAAGGCAAGAAGGCAATATACATAGGCCCAATGAAGGCCCTTGTATCGGAGAAATTCAACGAGTTTACCAAAGCATACCCTTATATAAAAGCTGCAATATCAATGGGGGACCTTGATTCGGGGGATCCTTGGCTTGCAGAATACGATATGATATTTGTCTCTACAGAAAAATTTGACAGCCTGCTCAGGCACAAGATTGACTGGCTGCCTTCCGTCGGGTGTGTGGTATTCGACGAAATACATATGGTAGATGACTACTCAAGAGGTCCGGTATTGGAGGTAATCATAACAAAGCTCTCAATGTACAAGGAGATACAGCTGGTCGGATTGAGCGCCACGATAGGGAATCCGGAGGAATTGGCGAAATGGATAGGAGCGGAACTTGTGACCAGCGATTACAGGCCCGTAAAGTTGCTCAAGGGAATAGTATTCTCAAACTCGATTTACTACTATGACGGGTACAGCCAGGAAGTATACGAGATGGACGGGAGCAGCAAAGTGCCGGAAGCGAGAGTGCTAGAGGACACGCTGCACAAAGGGAAGCAGATGCTCAGCTTCTTCTATTCAAAGCGCAATGCCGAGTCCAGTGCGGTCAAGCTCTCAAGCGTTACAAAAGCCGTATTGACAGAGGATGAAAAAGCGAAGCTTGCGGAGATAGCCGACAAAGTGGAGAATGTCCTAGACTCCCCGACAACGCAGTGCAGGAAGGAAGCGTCATTGATAAGAAACGGCATAGCCTTCCACCATTCCGGATTGATGTCAGCCCAAAAAGCCTATGTAGAGGATGCATTCAAGTCAAATTTAATAAAGGCGATATGTGCTACAACCACCTTAGGGCTAGGGGTAAACCTCCCCGCCCATACGGTTCTGGTCAGGGACCTCCACAAGCACAGCGAGGAGGGCAATGCCTATGTTGGAGTAAACGAGGTAATGCAGCTGTTCGGAAGGGCGGGAAGGCCCGCATACGACACTGAAGGAAGAGCGCTGGTCATAGCAAAGGAGAAATACAACCTGATGCCGCTTTACGAGAGGTACATAGCAGCGGACCCGGAGCCAATTGAATCAAAGCTGGGAGTCATGCCGGTCCTCAGGATGCATATATTGTCTTTCATAGCCGAGGATTTCCTAAACTCAAAGCCCGAAATCTCAAAGTTCCTATCAAACACATTCTATGGATACCAATACGGCAGCACGAACATGGACACCTTCATAGACCAGGTAATCTCAAGCTTGACAGATTGGAATTTCGTAGAGGAGCACAGCAGTTCATATGTAGCTACAAAGCTTGGAAAGAGGATAAGCGAGCTCTACATAGACCCTCTTTCCGCAAAGTGGATAATGGACAGCGTAGGAAAGGCGACAGATTCGATAGGCCTGCTTTACATACTTTGCAATACTATAGAGATGAGGCCATATGTATACGTAACTGAGGAGGCTGAGTCAAAGTTTGTCTACTACAAGAGCCTTAACCCCGAATTGTACTCGATGGAAGCCAGTTACTCTTATTATGATCCTGTAGCGGCATTCAGCACTGCAATGATGCTGAGCGACTGGATAAGCGAGGAGGATGAAGATGCAATAATGAAAGGGTATCATACAACCCCAGGAGCTATGTACGCAAAGATATCGAACATCGATTGGCTTATATATGCGGCTGCCGAGATATCAAGGATCCTTAAGATGCCTACACATCTTCTTGTTGAGACAAGGGTAAGGCTTAGGTATGGAATAAAGGATGAGCTCTTGGACCTGGTAAGGCTTGAGCAGATAGGAAGGGTAAGGGCAAGGAAGCTATTCAACAACGGGATAAAGACAATTGAGGACATAAGGAAAAATCCTGAGAAGGTGAGCATCCTTCTTGGCAGGGAGATTGCAAAGAAGGTTTACAGCCAACTCGAGTAGCTTTTACAAATATATATTTTGTAAAAATTAAAGCACAGGATATGGGTGGATAAAGCAGCAAAAACCCTTCCTCCTCCATCTTAAAGCGTATCTATTGCATGTATATTGATAACCAAACCCTAATGCAAATAGCATAGGTATAAAAACCCAATAACCAAAAATCGAACAAACCGAAAGACTTATATAATAGTTAGTATTAATCTATATCTGCGCGTGTTTTTCAAACACCACACCATATCCACCCCGCATGCAGAAATGCATGCGGACCTGATTATAATTTCCTAACCAATTCCACACCGTGAAGCATTTTATGCTTCTCTTATAATTGAATAAATTAGCGGTAGCTGAATTCGGTGCACTCATTTACTGGTTTTCCGGAAAGCAGTTTTCCTATTACCCCTTCCTTTGCGGCATTTCCTATATACCCAATTGAAGGTTTCCCAAATTTCTCATTTACCCCTTTAACCATATTATAAAGCATTTCAACTTTTGTATGCATCCCTCCTGTAACATCGAAAGACTTGTTTGAACCAGATGCACCTTTAAGTATGGTGTCTATGTTTGAATTGTCTACCCTATCTATCTTCTTTGCATTTGCATTCTGGGTTGGGTTAGAGTCAAATACTCCATCAACATCGGCGCCTATGATTATTTTATCAGGACCAAACTCAGTAGAAAGGAAATTGAAAACTTCTTCAGTGGACGCAATCGTTACGCCTTTAACGTCATCTATGAGAACATCCCCATATACCACAGGAGTGAATCCGGATTCTAGCGATTTTCTTATTCCGTCAGTGACTCCTTTTATTATCCTTCCATTGCCGGCGTAGGCAAAGCTCGATGGAGAAAATGGATAAGTGTCAAGCCCTATTTTAATCGCTTCCTCAATGATTACCGTGTTCAGTGCCTTTGCAGTATTGCAGGTTACAGTGGCCCCCATTCTGCTGAACTCGTATTTAAGCCCTTCATTTACCTTGTACTTTGATGCCGGCACGTGTGCGTAAGAGCCGCTGCCATGGCCCAATATCAAGTCGAATCCATGCTCTTCCTTTGCCTTTTTGATCTCGGAAAGCAGTCTGTCTATTACATCTATCCTTGGGGTGCTTTCCCTACTGTCGTAGGTTATTGTGCCTCCTCCTAATTTTAAAAATACCAGTGGCTCCATAATAATGCCTTTATAATCCATGTGTATTAACAGAGGATTAAATTTAGAAATAATCCCGATATTCGTTAATAAACGATTCATTTCCAAAACTGAATTGTTTCAAAGGCGGATAGTCAACTAATTTATACCCTTCTTTTATTTTTGTTACCTAAATTCCTAATCGCACCTTCTGTGAAAGATTTTTATAATTTTCTGTTATATAAGTGAATTGGTGCATAAAGATGGTAGCAGCCAAGATGAAAGGAGACGACGAAGAAGATGAAGAAGACGAAGACGAAGAAGACGACGAAGACGAAGAAGATGAAGAAGACGACGAAGACGATGAGTAATTCTTCTCTTTAGTAACTCCACAGAAATAAACTAAGAAATATTTATGGTTTAATTTTTTTATTTGACCCATAGCTATCTTTTTCTTTCAATTATCTGAAGCAAAAGTACGGAAGAGGCGTATACTTTGCACATCAATCAATTTTGCCCAATCGGTAAAAATTGCAATAGAAATGTATTTATAAAAGTTATCAGGTAAATATATGTAATTAAGTTTATGCTTTGAATTTCAGATTTGAGGCAAGGCTATAATTTCTAAATGGTGATTTTTTGGTAGATGGGATAGAGCTTACAGCTGTAGGGGCTTTGGTTACTGATGACGGAAGAGGCATTGCCAGGATGGATTCGAAAGCCCGCAAGCTGCTTAATGTAGTATCGGGAGACATAGTAGAGATAAAAGGCAAGCGCAGATCCACGGCAGCGATCGTGTGGCAAGCCCCCCAACAAGACGAAGGACTAAACTTTATAAGGGTTGACGGATGGATCAGGGAAAACATAGGCGTTGGGATCGGGGACAAAGTGTTTGTGTCAAAAGCCAATGTGTCAGAGGCAACAAAGATCGTGATTGCCCCTCCAAAGAACCAGACAACCCCAGTGCCCCCAGATTTCGAGGATTACGCAAAGAGCAAGCTTGAGAACAAGCCTTTAATGAAAGGGGATATAATCCCGATACCGATGTTCAGGTACGCATTCAAGTTTGTAGTCGCACAGGTAATACCACACGGTGTTGTAAAAGTTACACCAAACACGGAGATTGTAGTAAGATCTGAATCGGTATCGGAATCCGCGGTCAAGATAGGCGATGTCCATTACGAAGACATTGGAGGTCTGAAGACGGAGATCCAGAAGATAAGGGAGATGGTTGAGCTGCCAATAAGGTATCCAGAGCTCTTTGAAAGGCTTGGAATAGAGCCGCCAAAAGGCGTCCTTCTATATGGCGCTCCAGGTACCGGAAAGACTCTGCTTGCAAAGGCCGTAGCAAACGAGAGCGATGCGAACTTCATAGACATATCAGGGCCTGAACTGGTAAGCAAGTTTGTCGGAGAGAGCGAGGAGCGCCTGAGAGGCATATTCGAGGAGGCCAAGGAAAAGGCCCCAACTATAATATTCATGGACGAGATCGATGCGATAGCGCCAAAGAGGGAAGAGGCCACAAATGAGGTTGAGAGGAGGATGGTCTCCCAGCTGTTGACATTGATGGATGGGATGAGCTCGAGAGGACAGGTGATAGTTGTAGGAGCAACGAACAGGCCTGATGCAATAGATGCCGCTTTAAGAAGGCCTGGAAGGTTCGACAGGGAGATAGAGATAGGTGTTCCGGACAGGAATGCAAGAAAGGAGATAATACAGATACACACTAGGAACATGCCTTTGGACAAGGGTGTTGATATAGACAACATAGCGAACATAACACACGGGTATACAGGAGCGGACCTTGCAGCATTGGCGAGGGAAGCGGCAATGTCAACCCTGAGAAGGATACTGCCTGAAGTTCTCGACAAGAATGAAGTTTCAAATGAACTTCTCATGAACCTAAAGGTAAGCAACCAGGACTTCTTGGAGGCATTCAACAGCATACAGCCAAGTGCATTGAGAGAGGTATTCGTTGAGAGGCCTAATGTACACTGGAGTGATATAGGCGGGTTGGAGAAGGTAAAGGCAGAGATTAAGGAAGCGGTGGAACTGCCTATAAAGGATCCGGAAGCCTTTGAGAAGATAGGTATAAGGCCGGTAAAAGGTGCATTGCTTATAGGGCCTCCAGGAACCGGAAAGACGATGCTTGCAAAGGCGGTCGCTACAGAAAGGGAGGCAAACTTCATATCTATAAAAGGCCCTGAGATACTCAACAAGTACGTAGGGGAAAGCGAAAAAGCAGTACGCGAGATATTCAGGAAAGCGAGGATGGCAGCACCATGCATAATATTCATAGACGAAATAGATTCGATAGGCTATTTGAGGGGAGGAGACAGCGAGAGCTCAAGGGTAAGCGAGCTTGTTGTCGACACGCTGCTGACCGAGATGGATGGGCTCAAGGACATGAAGAATGTGATTGTAATCGCGGCCACAAACCGCCCTGATGTGCTGGATCCCGCCTTGCTGAGGCCTGGAAGGTTCGACAAGATAATAGACATACCTATGCCTGATGAGCCTACAAGGCTTGCCATACTCAAGGTGCATACGTCCAAGATGCCTTTGGCAAAAGAGGTTGACTTAGAGGAGGTTGCCAAGATAACAGACGGATACACAGGAGCCGAGATAGAGAACCTTGTAAGGGAGGCAGGAATGAATGCGATAAGGAACAAGGAGTCCAAGGTGACAAAGGATGATTTCGACAAGGCTTTGGTAGAGGTCAAGCCAACAGTGCCTAGGGAGCTTGCTGAAAGGATACAGAAATTCAAGTCGGAGCCTGACTTGATGTACAGGTGAAGGGAACTTCGCCCGCTGCATCCAAATGAGGAGAAAAGTGCGATTACGATGTTTAAACTGACAGTTCTTGGTACATCCGGTGCAGCACCAACCAAATCAAGAGGGCTTGCCGCCGTTGCAGTTGAGAACGAAGGCGATTTATACCTGTTCGACTGCGGGGAAGGGACGCAGAGGCAGATGCTGAAATCCGATGCCAATATGTTCAAGGTAAGGGCCATATTCATAACCCATACCCATGGAGACCATATATTCGGGCTTCCGGGGATGCTTAGGAGCCTGGACTTATACGGAAGGGACTACCCGCTCAGCATATACGTGCCAAAGGGTTATGAAGACAGGATAGAAGCGCTTGCAAGATTTGACAGCTTCAGACCAAGATACGAAATAAACGTAATCCCGATAGTGCCAGGGGAGATTTACAGAAACAAATCGATAAACGTCACTGCATTCGAACTGAAGCATTCAATAGCTTCATATGGGTACAGGATAGCCGAAAATGACAGTCTGAACTTCATAAAAGAAAAGTGCGACAGCCTTGGGATAAAAGGGAAGATGTATAGGGAGCTTTTGGAAAAAGGCAAGATTACGGTAAAGCCTGATGAAGGTTCAAGCTTGCCAAAGGAGGTAAGGATAGAGGATGTATCAATCCCAAAGATAGGGAAGAAGATAGTTTACGCAACCGATACAATGCCAACAGAAGGGACAATAAAGGCATCCGCTGGGGTTGACCTGCTCATACACGAGGCAACATATACGGACGAGTTCAAGGATCTTGCAGCAGATAGGATGCATTCAACGGCAACCGATGCAGCGAATATAGCGATAAAGGCAGGCGCAAAGGAGCTCATGCTTATACATTTCAGCACACGATACAAGAGCACTTCACAGCTTGTCCGCCAGTCAAGAACAATATTCAAGAACACGATAGCCGCAAAAGACGGAATGAAGTTAAGCATATGAATAAATATATCAGTCCAAAATACCAAAATCCATAGAAAAATATATTAATGTGAAAGTGGAATTCTTTTTGCAACTTTTAAACAAGGGCTCGTAGTCCAGTGGTAAGACGTTACCTTGACAAGGTAAAGATCCGGAGTCCGATCCTCCGCGGGCCCATCCTGCTTTTAAAAGTATAACCATATACTTATCAGATCCAGTCAAACCGCCAATCCTGTAGCATCACAGATTTTGCCATTAACATCAAGGAATAAATGAATAAATTTTTAAGCTTGACAATATAATCATACGTGCAATTGCAAATTGCAGGTGTAATGTTGTTCCACATATATCCTATTATACTGCTGCTTTACACTGTATTTGGAATCATATCTATATGCTATTATACCATAAATGCAAGGCGTTCGGTAAAATATAACTACAGGTCAAAGTCAATTAACACTACGGACACGTACAAGGACGTCACAATAGTCGTTCCCGTCTACAACGAGAATCCAAAGACATTTGAGCGATGCATAAAATCAATCGCGAACCAGAAATCAAATATGATTGTAATAGGAGATTCAAGCTATGAGCCGTACAAATCAATCACAGAATCTTATGGAGGCACTTTTATATACAAGCAGGTTAGGGAAGGAAAGAGGAAAGGGCTTTCAACCGCAATAAATTACGTAAACACAAAATACGTGCTTTTTGTCGATAGCGATACAGTAATACCAAGGAATACCGTAAAAAGCCTTATCTCCAAATTTGGACCTAGCATAGGAGGTGTTGGAGTAGGTGTATCAATAAGGCTGAAGAACAATTGGATATCTTATTCCGCAGAGTTCTTTGAGAAAATGAAGGAGGTCATGTTCAGGGCTATGGCATATTCCGGATCAGTGATGGTCCTTGATGGAAGATGCGCAATGTACAGGACAGATCTTATAAAGGACTTCCTTAATTCAGAGGAGTACCGAGAGAATGTCATATTCGGGATAAAGAGCAACCTTGCCGAGGATAGGCATATAACAAGCCATGTGGCAAAGCTTGGATATAAGCAGATTATAGATTATGACGTTTATGTCAAGACCGAATCGCAGAAGAACTTCAAGCAGTTTTGGAAGCAGATGATACGGTGGGCCAGGGCAGGGTACCTGTATTTCTTCAAAGAGTTCTCAGAAAGGGCATACTCCAAAAGAGGGCTCTTCTACACCTTTGAGATGATGTACCTTTACATACTTCCGATATTCGTGCTCGTATTAGGCTTGATGAGGTTGGATTTCTACCTTGTACACGGGCTGGGATTTGTCTTCAGGGATACGGGAATGTTTTACAGCTTCATAACCGCGAACTTTGCCAGGATGGGATTTGGCAGGTTCATATATACGTTGACATCGATATTGGATGCCTTTGCCGTATTTATCCTTGCGGTTGCGGTATACCTTAGGCTTAGCAAGAACAAGAGAAAGAAGAAGACGCTTGTTTTGGGAGGGGTAGCATTGTTAATGATGTTCTTTGCATCATTCTACGGATTATTCACTTTGTGGAAGCAGAGGAGCTGGCTGACAAGGTAAAGCATCGACCAATAAATAAAATGAATGATTATCATGGAGAAAACTGATTCGGACAAAAATGCGGCAAAAAGCAAGCATTCAATATATACATTTGGCATATTGGGATCAAAAGCCGACAAGCTGCTAAGCATAATAAAGAGGTACAATATCAAGGAAGTGGTTGATGTTAGGTTCAATCCGGAAACCTCCGACAACTCAGAACTGGAAAAGGACAACCTTGCAGGCATACTTGAAAATTCAAAAGTAAAGTATACCCACTCAGTAGACCTGTCCTCAAAGTACAAGAATGCAAAAAGCCTTATGATGAATTCGGGGTGGAAGAACCATATGTTCAAGACGTATGCGGATTACATGCAGACACCAGATTTTGTCAATGGCCTGAACAAGTTGATAGTGAAGCTGAAGGACCACAACCTGCTGATAATATGCAATGAGAAGCTGCCTACCGAATGCCACAGGTACCTTATAGCAGATGCATTGTTCATAAGGCACAAGGTAGTATATCATCTGCTTGATGAGTATACTCCAAAGAAGCACATCCTGACAAAGTTTGCAAAGGTGTCAGGGCTCCGGATATTTTATCCAGTTTACAAGACCAATAAGGTCACAAAAAGATCCAGGGTAAATGCAAAGAAAAGAAAGCAAGAGCGGAAGCAAAGATAAAGCCAGATCCCAGCATTTCAAGTCAAATCAAGTTCTTGTTTATTATATCCGATACCTCGTCTGGTTTGCTTATCATCGGCGCATGCCCTCCTTTATCTATAAGGTACAGCGAGCTTCCTTCTATGCTATTTTTTATCATACCTGCATATTTTACATCTATCTCCGGATCATCGCTGCCCCATATTATAAGCGTCTTTGAATCGATATTCTTCAGATCGTCGAGATGCACTCCGCTTTCTTCTGAGTTCATTATGATGTTCCTCATTATACCGAGGTCATTCCCCGGCTCTATCGCGTCAAGCTTTTTCAGGAAGGCATCTATATCGGAGCTGTCCATGCTGTTAATGCCTGCCAATGAAGAATCCACAAGCACAAGGTACTTCGGAGCCATGTGGTTTATTGAATAGCTCGCTGCTATCTCACCGCCATACGAGTTTCCGATGATTGCAAATGGATCATTTATGCCAATACCGCCAAGCAGCTCGTCTATTGCCTTGCACTGCACATCCAAAGTGTATTCAATATTGGGCTTTGCCGATCTTCCATGCCCCAATAAGTCAAGCGCTATAAGCTCAAATCTGTCATCCAGTTTATCAAAGAGAGGGAGCCAGTTGTTTGAAATAGCCCCCAATCCATGTATGAACAGCAGAGGCAAATCCCCATTGCGATGAAGGTAGAATATCTTTCCAAAAGACGTATCGGCCTCCATCCTATCTATTGTTTCTTTCATGCTTATACCTCAAAGCTACTTGAAGATCTCTTCCCTTATTACTTTCTTGCGCTTGAATTCCACAAGGAAGTAGTATGCCATGAGCAATCCAAGTATAAGCAGTACTCCTATGTCAAGGGCTTCCCTCGGCATCCCCGCTATGAAAAGGCCAAGCAGTATTATGCCGGCTATTGTTGAATATGGATACAACGGAGTGCGGAATATCCCCTCCTTGTTGTTCCTCCTGAAGTGTATAAGCGCAAAGCTGGATATCAAGTACGAGAGAAGGAGCCCAAAGTTGCTTATTGCTGCTATTATGTAGATGTTTCCCGAGAAAAGCATCACTACCCCTATCACGGACGATATTATGACCCCGTTTATTGCGACATCTTTCTTCTTGTCGTACTTCCTCAACGCTTTAGGCAGCAGCTTGTTGTCGCTTATCTGGTAAAGCACTCTTGAAGATGTAAGTATCATAGCAAGCGTAGCCGATGTTGTCGCTATCAGTGCCCCTATACCAACTATAACGAATAGAGCATAAGGTGCATGCGCATATTGAAGCGCAAATGAAAGAGGGTCAGCAGAAATCGTAAACTTTGATGCAGGCACCATCATCATCATTGCGATCACTACCAATACATAGAATATCATGCTTATCACTACAGAGAGCACTATCGCTTTCCCTGCAGCTTTACTTCCCCCCTTAACATCAGAGGTCATGGTAGATATCGATTGGAACCCCGAATATGCGAAGAACACAGCTATGCTGGCAGCGAATATGGCGGCTATCGTTCCCGTGGATTTTGTAACAGAGAAATTGGAAGCGGCAAAAATATGCGATGAATAAGCCAGGGCCATCGCAGCAACTATAAAAAGGGTCAATATGCCAAGCTTTATCATGACAAGGAACGAGTCTGCCTTGGCCGCTTTCTTGATGCCTATTATATTGACTATCGACAGTATGAAAATCAATAGTATGGCGAACATCACCGAATATGAATGGCTTGCAACCCCAAGGAGGCTTGTTGCATAGGATCCAAATCCCAATGCAATTGCGGATATCGCAGTCGCGAAGCTGAAATACATCAGTATTCCAACTATGAATCCAAGCTCGCTGCCAAAAGCCTCATAAGCATATGAGAATGAAGCACCTTTTGCATGGGGCATTATCGATCCCAATTCCCCAAATTCCATTGCTATTATTACAGCCAGAACTCCAACAAGTATAAAAGCTATCAGCGAGTAAGCCCCCGCCAATGCAATGGCAGTACCGCTGAGCACGAATATGCCCGCCCCTATTATTGCGCCAAGGCCCACAGCAGTGGCAACCCACAAACTTATCTGTTTGTTATTCTTTGCCATAATAGATCACAGGATTGCAGGAATAAAAAATCTCATTATACAAGGATAAAATCAAACTCGAAAGTATATTAAACTTTCGTTAACCTCAATAAAGGATTAAGGCAGGCCATAGCAAAAGGCGCAAGCAGAAACAAATTCGTTTTCCCTCTTCCACACAAAATAGTTATAATCTTTCACTGCAAACTACTACTGTGGTATCATGCCTGATAATTACAAAGATTATACTGATGAAGAAAAGAAGCAGATAGTCGAATTTGACAAGAAGATGTCGGCCGACAATGAGAAATTGATCGGGCTTTTTGGAGCCAAGAAGCTAAAGGACATGAGCCTTCCAGCCTTCTACACGTTTAAGAACGGGCTTATGTATTCGCACAGGGATTTTGATGTGTTCATGGAGAGGCTGAACAAGCACGAAAAATCCGCAATAGTCTCAGGGTTCAATCCCAGTGCCAGCATACACATAGGGCATATAGGCGTGTTCGACACCAACCTGTTCTTCCAGAAGGAATATGGTATGGACATCTTTGTGCCTTTATCCGATGATGAGAGCTATGTTTCCGGGAAGATAAAGGACCAGAAGGACGGGCTTGTCAACTCCCTCAAGCTGATAAGGTCTTTGATAGCTTATGGATACGACAAAAACAAGACCCATTTCATAATAGACCAGATTTACACCAACATATACAATTTGGCTATAAAGCTTTCAAGGGGCATTACAATGTCGGAGGTCAAGGATGTATACGGCTATACAAACGACCAGAACACAGGACTGCATTTCTATCCAGCCATACAGTCAGCCCATGTCATATTCCCACAGACCCTTGGGATAAGGAACATACTGGTCCCAATAGGCCCCGATGAGGATGCCCATATAAGGGTGTCAAGGGACCTCGCTCCAAAGTTCGGTTATGAAAAGGTCGCAGTTCTACATTCAAGGTTCATGCCCGGATTTGATGGCGATTCAAAGATGTCAAAATCAAAGGGGAATGCGGTGTTCCTATTGGACGACGAAAAAGCGATAAAGAAAATAGTTCTGAATGCATTTAGCGGTGGAAGGGCGAGCGTGGACGAGCATAGGAAATTAGGAGGGATACCGGAAATCGACATATCATACCTTTACTTGAAGTACCTGTTCCTTGACAAGGACGAGGCAGAGAAGCTCTATGACGATTACAGGCATGGCAGGGTACTGAGCGGGGAGATGAAGAAGCTCCTTCTAGAGAAGGTTCTTGAAAGGACTGAAAAATTCAAGGAAAACTACAGCAAGGTCACTGCGAAGGACATTAAGAAGTCAATAATGGTAAATGAGGAGATTGATTTGGATTCCGTAATAGAGAAGCTTGGCATATTCTCTTGAGCTAAACGGACTTAAGCTTTAGCTCTATTGACCTTATAAGGTTTTCAACCTTTAAGGGAGGGCCGAAATCAAACTTAAGCGCATTGAGGTAGTCGGGTATCTCCGAGTTCGAGAACCTTGATATGTAGTGGGTTTTGTATTTCATCAAGAAATACAATTCAGTTGCGAATACGGCACCATTTATCGCAAGGTGCGGCTTTGGCTCATCCTCATCTATATTGTAGAATTTCAATGTCTTGTCCATTGAAACATGCACATATGGAGGAGTGCCTACATCTATTCCATACTTAGCGCACACCTCGTTAACCATCGGCCTCTTGCTTATGTCCATGAGCACATTTCTCTCGAATATTGATTTTATATCGAAATAGTATTTGGGAAAAGCCGCAAAGTCCACATTGCCCCTTTTTGCTATCCCATAGAGAAATGATATATCGAATTCCACATTGAATCCCGATATCATATTAACGCTGTGGTACTTGCACCAGTTGATGAAGCTTTTAAGCACTTCGGATTCGCTTTTCTTGCTCGGATCCTTGACATCCGCATCCTTGAAGCCATTGACAAGCAGTGAGGTTTCGTCAACTTCTATATCATCTTCGACCCTGCATTCTTCGTAGAATTTGTCATCAGAAGTAATATCTACAGCCCCTAGGCTGACGATGCCGTTCTTGTACCACTTCAATCCAGTGGTTTCACAGTCTATTATAGCGAGCGCCATCTGTTACCACTTTAAACTAATATAAATGAGGTTATATATAATATTATTGCAATGTAAACAGAATATTAAGTTGTTTTATACAGAATTCTCCTGTAAAGCATATTTGAGTACAGAAAAAGCTATAATAATTACGATATAAATCTTAAACTGCGTAACAAATAATGCGGGCTTGTGGCTCAGTAGTAGAGCGTCTCGTTCGCAACGAGAAGGCCGCGGGTGCGATCCCCGCCAAGTCCATTTTTAGCTGACCTACCCTTCATATAATTGTCTAACTGCTCCAGGACTTTTTAATTTACATTAACTAGCTATGGCGATTGGAGAAGTAAAACAAAGATCCTGCTTTTCCCAAGCATCGTCAATTACAAGTTTCTTGCTGTAATAGATATTGTTTGGATAGCTGTGGCAGCTATAATTGGAACTGTTGCAGAAGCATTTACTCAATCAAATTATGATAACCTTACAGTCCCGATAATCGTTTGGCTATTCCTGTATGTAACAATATAATTCAAGATCTTTTATTTGATTTAAAAATTATAATGGATAAATGAATTCCATCTTTGCAACTAATCACAAAGTTGCAAGAAAAAGAGAAGCAGGGAGGATTTTGGCTTTGTCTACATCATTATCTATTTTGAAGGTTCCCTTGCTTAAAAGAATCTTATTCCTTATATCAATATTAGGAAAATCCCTGTGTGAAACATCATTCTGCCACTTTGCTTCAAATCCAAACCCATTAACTACAAAGTCGACCTCCTTTTTACCTGAATAAAACCCAACTTTAACCTTCGGCTCCGATATCTGTTTGCCCTTATTTGCAAAACGGTATAAGCTATTGAAAATGACCCCTTCAACCTTCTTTGACTCTGCGTTCTTGCCAATTATATTAAGCTTCTTTGCGAACAAATTATACAGAAAAGGATCATCGAAATAAACCTTCCTGTCCTTCCTGAATACATATTTCTTTTCCGCAATTGGAAAAATGCTTTTTATAGTGAACAGATCATCAAGCATCTCAAGGTACTCCCTCACAGTTACATGCGATTTTATGCCCTGCATCTGTGCTATCCGGGAAAGATTCACCTTTGATGAATAGCTTTCAACTAATCCGTATACAACGGCAGTAGCTATCTCAATGCTTTTGCCCGCTTTGCTTATATCCGATACAAAGGCATTCCAATGGATGTCGTATATGGAATCCCTGACATACCCATTTGTCATATAATCAAATATCGCATCTGGGTATCCGCCAGTATTCAGGTATATTTTAAACAAGCTGCCTATTTCTTCGAAATAAGCCATTGATCTTTCGGCCAATTCAATTGCAGATTTTAAATCTGTGGCCTTATTTTTCCCTAAAAATTGCTTAAGGCTTTCGCTTCCAAAGCTGATCAAAAATTCCCTGAAAGAAAGAGGCATAAATTCGATGAATTTTATATCCCTTCCCGGCATCAGTTCCTTTTTGAGATTTATTGAAGAAGATCCTGTTATGTACAATATTGAGTTTGAGGATTCCTTCGAGTCAAGGAAGGACTTTACCGCTCTCTGCCATCCATCAACGAAGCTGACTTCATCCAGATAAAGGAAGGACTTGCCGCTGGTTGCGTTTACAAAAGCGCTCATCACTTCGGATATATCCTCAAAGTTCCTTGATGTATCAAATGAATAGTACATTAAGTGTTTTGGGTCGGTATGTTCCTTTGTTATCTTCTTGTAAATATCATATTTCAACGCTGTGGTTTTTCCAAGCTGCCTTGGGCCAACCAGCACCTGATTTTCCTCTTTGAGCTGCACGTCTATTCTGCCTTTGGTATCCAGGACGGTTTTTACCTTTTCGTCTTTTTCTATCGCAGAGCGATCATTCCACCAAGGGTTCTGGTTTGCGATTCTGCTTAAGTCCATATTTGATATTAGAATATCAAATTATTTAAGCATTTTGATATTCAAATATCAAATTTACATTAATCTCATACAAAATAAGAAAAAGTGTATCCTTAAGCTCACTTGCCGTAACGCCTGCTCCTCCTTGAATACTCCTCGATTGCCTCCTTGAGGTCCTTTTCGTTGAAGTCTGGCCAGTACTTGTTTACAAAATAAAGCTCCGAGTATGCGGATTGCCATGGAAGAAATCCGGAAAGCCTCATCTCTCCAGATGTCCTTATTATAAGATCAGGGTCTATAAGGCATGCGGATCTAAGGTAAGTCCTAAATATCGATTCATTTATCGTCTTTATCCTTCTTTTTATCCTATCTGCCAGCAGCCTTTTGACTGCATGCACTAGTTCCTCCTGCCCCCCATAACCTATCATGAGGTTTATCCTTAGGTCGTTATTCTTCGAGGTTGCTTTTTCCAATGACCTTAGGTCACGCCTTACGTCCGCAGGAAGTATTTTAAGGTCCCCGACCAATACGACCTTTGCATTATTCTTGTTGAACTTGCTTATGACTTTAGGATCGGTGGAAGTTCTCTTGTAAAGGCTGTAAAGAAGCTTAAGCTCGTCTTTGCTCCTGTTCTTCACATTTTCAGTTGAAAGTGCCCATATTGAAAGCTCCTTTATCCCAAGCTTATTCAGCCAAAGGCTTACGCTTATAGCCTTGTTTATACCTATGTCATAACCACGCATCAATTGTAGCTTATGGGACTTTGCCCACCTCCTATTGCCGTCTGGTATTATGGCCACACTGCGAGGAAGATAATTATTCTGCATCAAACAACCACTATAGGCCTTTAAAAGGCTCAATTTACAGATTATATAGTACATTAATATATTTATTACTATTTTATTGCTGCTGAATTTATACCCCCAAATGCTTAAAAAGCCTGTACTTCGCCGCATCTATCACGAATAGGAATATGACCGCGAATGCTATTATGAATCCCGCCATTTCCAAGGGTATGGCCGCCATGAACGTCCCGGAAAGGGCCAGGGCAAGGCCCAAGCCGATTCCAAATACTGACGACAACAATAATGTGTTGCTCGGCCTGCTTTTCCAGAACGGACGCTTTGACCTTATATTGTAGACCATGAAGTTGTCGGATATGTCGAACATTATGAATGTCGCTGTCTCAAACTGAAGGACCGTGAGGTGCAGCAGGTCAAATTCCACAGGCAGGAGCAACAGAGATTGCGCTATAAGCAGGAACCCTATTATCATCGATACCGACATTATGGAGCGAACGTTCCATGCATTCGGGCTTGACGAGTAATTCTCATTGTCCGTCGATATTGCTATGTTGACTATATCATTTGTGAATATGAGCAGCACAAGGAGGAATGGAGATATCGCTATGTAATGCAAGGCGATATAGATTATGGCTATGAACCCTATTATCTGGAATACCTTGCTTATCTTTACCATAGAATACGTTACCATCCTCCTGAATATCCTTCTGCTCTCCTTTATCGCGTTGGTTATTACCTCAATGCCGTTTTTGGTCAGTACCAAAGCGGCAGCGCTCTTCGCCACGTCGGTAGCGTTGGAAACGGCAATGCCAACTTCCGCCTGCTTCAATGCGGGTGCATCATTGACCCCGTCACCAGTCATTCCAACTATATGCTTGTAATTCTGCAATGACTTTACAATCTGGTATTTGTCTTCAGGGTATACATCTGCGAATCCGTTCGCCTTCTCTATCATCTCTTCAAGAGCCTTTTTGTTGCCTTCCTTCTCGGATGCGGTGAGGTCAATTATGTTATTGCCTATGCCTAGCTGGTTTGATATCTGTGTAGCCACCGCTATGTTGTCCCCGGTTATCATCTTAGTTCCAACCCCAAGGGAGTGAAGCTCTTTTATCAGCTCTTTTGAATCAGGCCTTGGTGGATCGTAAAGTGCCACGAAGCCTTTGAAAGACCAGTTGCTGCTGTCCTTGCTTTCAAGGTCCTCATTGGTCGCAACTGCAATAGTCCTAAATCCATTATTTGCAAATTCAAGCAGCTTTTTCTTGTATGAATCAAGGTCATCAGCGGAAAGGTTGCCGCTCATCGCGATTATAACATGGGCTGCCCCTTTCGCCACCTTGTACTTTTTGCCATTTTCGTCTATTATCGCTTCGGTCCTTTTCAATGATGGGTCAAAAGGTAGGAAATTCTCCTGCTTGTCGGGCTTTATCTTATTCGATTTGCAGTAGTCAATAACCGCATTGTCTATGGGGTCGTTGTCTTCTTCCCTTGACGAATCGTAGGCATACCTCAGTATGTCACCAACACCGCATTTATACGGGTAAGTGTCCTTGACGGTTATCTTGTTCATCGTCAAGGTGCCGGTCTTGTCCATGCAGAGTACATCCATATTTGAGGTTTCTTCAATTGCCTCCAGCTTTGTAACCAATATCGATTTTGAAGCAAGCCTCTGTGTCCCAAGAGCCATCGAAACTGTAAATGCGGCAGAAAGCGCTACAGGAACGGATGCGATGAACATGACAAGGAGGAATGGAAGCAGCACGGTTATTGCAGTATGCAGCACAAACACCCCATAGCCGAACATCACAAGTATTATTGCGATATCCCCTGCTATGAGGTATTTCACTATTCCCATTATAGCGGTCTCCAAATGCGATTTGGGCTTTGCATGCTGGACCAGCTTTGCAGTCCTTCCATAAAATGTATTGTACCCAGTGCCAAATACGATGGCAGTACCTTCCCCTCTCTTAACTATGCTTCCTTCATATAAAGTATCGTCCTTGGCCTTGTCCTTAGGGAGGGATTCGCCATTCAATATAGATTCGTCTATTTCAAGGGAATTGCCTTCAATCACCTTTGCATCCGCAGGCACTATGTCCCCGAGGCGTATCCTTACTATGTCACCGGGAACTATGAGGTTTGTTGGCACCATCACCCAGGATCCGGAGCGCTTTACCCTTGCCGTTGGCGAAAGCCTGCTCTTCAGTGCATCGACCGACTTGTCCGCCCGGTACTCTTCAAAGAACCCGACCACAGCATTGAAAACAAGAAGCGCAATCACGATGTAGAACGTGTGCATGTGATTTAGGAGGAATGATATAACTATTATAAGCCAAAGGAGGAGCTGGACAGGGCCGTAGAACTTTTTCAGGAAAAGGAGTACAAAATTCTGCTTCTCCTCAGTGAACTGGTTATAGCCATACTGCTCCAGCCTTTTCTTCTCCTCATCTTCAGAAAGCCCTTTTTCATAATCAGATTCAAGCTTCTTTACAAGCTCATCCGAAGTGAGGTCCTTCAAATCCGCGACCATAATTTCTCTTTCTCAATAAAAGTATATATTACATACGTTCAAGCATGAGGTTCTATATCAACCACCGCGGGTCAACAGAATCCCAATGCGATGGTTATGGGCAGCCGGCTAATTCCTGTGACCTGCCTTAGCGCTTTTGATCTCCTTGTAATAGGCGGAATCGGTTATTCCACCTATGCATTTTGCTATCAGCCATATGAAAGCAAACGATAGCAGGAACACTGCCGCAAACACTACTATTATCCCAAAAGCCTCAATCCCAAGCTGGTGCAATGCGCTCAGCCCTCCGCCAAATAATAGCCCATTGGGAAGTATGCCATTACCAGAAGCTGCGGCAAACGAATGCTGCGTAAAGAACGCAATCATCAGCACTCCAAAAATACCCCCAACCAAGTGCCCCGGGAACAGGCCTACAGGATCCGTAAACCCTTTAGCCTTTGAAAAATACCGCTCTGCAGCAAGGAACAAAGGCCCTCCGATAAGCCCAAGGACTATTGCGCTTCCAGGACTCACAAACCCCGCAAGCGGAGTTATAATTATCAGCCCCATCAATATCCCATTAACTCCATAGGCTATATCCGGCTTAGCCCTGTCTTTTAGCCATTTGAATCCCATAGTAGAAACTGCAGCCGAAGACGCAGCAAGGAAAGTTGTAAGCACGACGGTCAATGCGCTGGAGTTGAAAGCAAGGACGCTTCCAGGGTTGAATCCGAACCATCCCATCCAAAGCAGAAGTATTCCCAAGGCCAGCCAGCTCTTATTGAGCTTTATGCCGACCTTCGGGCTCTGCTTGAACCCTCTCTTCTTTTCTTCAAGCCATATCTCCAGAACTATGGCAAGCCCTGCCGCTCCTGCGGCGGCATGCACCACAAGCCCACCTGCGAAGTCCCTCATGCCCATAAGATACAGCCACCCTGTAGGGTTCCAGATCCAGGCTGCTGGCAAGTTCCATATCAATATAAAATAAGCTATCGAGAATAGAGCCAATGCCTTCATCTTGACCTTCTTCAAGACGATTACGCTCACCAATGCAAAGGTGACCGATGCGAATGCCGCCTCAAACAAAAAGTACGAGCCTGTAGCCAACCCCGTGTTGAAATATTTTGGACCCATCGACCACCAAACGCCAGTCAACAAACCTTGTGCGTTGGATGAGAATTCGCCTAAAAGCAGCCCAGGCCCGTAAAACGGATTTCCTATTACTCCATATACTGTAGGAGCAAACGCGGTATTGAACCCTATGATAGCCATTATGAATATCGCTGATACCGTTATTATTATAGTCTTTACCAAGGCCCTGCTGTAATGCTTTCCAAGTTCCCCTATCTCAAGAAACCCTACTGCAATAGTCATGATGAAAACAAGCAGCGCGGCAACAACTACCCAAAGGTTGTTTACTAAATTAGGCACGATTTCCAAAACCATGTTACCATCCAAAAGCTATGATAAATGCAATTGCAGTCCAAGCTTAAAAGTTTTACCTGCACTCTGCTAAATTGGATATTAACTTTTATATTGGTATCCCTAAAGCATTCATTTTACCAGCAAACAAGCGCCTTAAGGATTCAACTTCGGTTGTTGAATATTAGCTCAAGGCTTGTACCTTCCGGAATTGACAAGCTTCGAAAATTCCGACCTGCTCTTTCCGAAAAGCCGGACCATGCTGACATATGGCACATGCTCATTTGCCGATACCCCATGGCCTGATTTGGAAATCCCGTATTTTACTAAATATATCAAGGAAAAAGCAACGAATATTACGAAGCTTGACTCCAATGCGATATAGCCAAGGTAAGCTATCGTTACCGCTATTGTTATCACGGACAATATAGGTATTATGAAGAAGTAGCTTCTCCTTATCAGCTTGTTTGTCTTTATCTCCTCCTTCCTGAGCCTGTTCCACAATACCAATGCGGACACATTGATTATCGCATAAGCTATTAGGACAGCCGCATTGGAGGCCTCAACTATTGTTGAAAACGATACAAAGTATATGAATACTATTGCTATTATGGCGGAAAGCACTATTGCTACTTGAGGCGTTGAATACCGGTCTATCTTTGCAATCTGGCCGGGAAGCTCGTTGTCCCTGCCCATTGCGAATAACACCCTGCTTGTCCCTAATATCCCAGTAAGAACAACGCCAGCCGTTGCGGTAATACCTCCAAATGCAATTATTAGATCAATTATGGGATTATGCAATACGGCTATTGCCGCAGACAAAGGAGCAGCGGATGAAGCTATATCCTGGTAGGGAAGCAAACCAACAGCGACAACGGCTATCGCAATGTATATTACGGCCGATATCAATATCGATGCCACTATAGCCTTTGGTATCGTCTTCTCCGAATCCTTTACCTCGTCACCAATTGTCGTGACCCTTGAAAATCCGGTAAATGCAAAGAATATCAATGCAGATCCAGCAAGAATTCCATTGAAACCATTTGGGGCGAAATTAGTAAAATTGGAGATTGCAAAATGCGTAAGCCCGAACATTATGAAAAGCACAAGTATGATTATGTTCAGGGCAACCAATGCTGTGAGAGTCTTCGCGGAATTCTTTATCCCAAATATGTTCAGCAATGCAAAGATCACTATTGCAGGTATTGCAAAAAACATGGCAGGGGTTTTTATGCTCAGGAATGAATCTACATACTGCCCCAAGCTCAATGCAACCGCGGATATCGCTATCATGTTGCTGAATGTCCACATCAAGCCTCCGACAAATCCTGCGGCTGGGGTGAATGCCTCTTTTCCATATTCATACACTCCCCCTTCTTTTGAAGTATGTCTTGCAATCTCCGAGAAGCTCAATCCTGTAAGTATCGCTATGAAGGCCGAAAGGAGTATTGACAATATTATTGCAGGCCCCGACCTTCCTATAGCCAAGCCTATTATGACGAATATGCCTGCGCCTATTATTGCGCCAAGGTTGATTATTACTGCGTCCCTTAGCCCAAGGACCTTGTTCAAAGTATATTCCAAGGATATGCACCTTCGCCTTAGCCTATCTTGCTACCCAACTCAAGATTGTCTATATCATCTGCGGACAAGAGCTTTACTCCAGAATCCGTCATCACTCCCAATATAAGCACTTCAGATAGGAAATGGCCTACCTGCTTAGGGGGAAAGTTAACTACGCCTATCACCCTCTTGCCTTCGAGGTCTTTTATATTATAGTTTGTTATGTGCGCGGAGGAATTTTTAATCCCTATTCCGCTTCCAAAATCAACTTTCAATTTATAAGAGGGTACTTTAGCCTCGGGGAATTCATTTGCTTCTAATATCTTTCCTACTCTTATGTCGAGGTTTGAGAAATTGCTGAAGTCAGCCATAAATACACACTTTATGAATTTGAATGATTTGCTTTTAAAACTATCTAAAATTAACAGAAAATATTTTAATCAATACTTGGATAAATAAGTGGTGCTTTATTGGGTAATAAGATTGGTAAAGTAATAACTATAACAGGCCCTATGTTCTCCGGAAAAACCTCCAGGCTGATAGAGCTCCTTGAAAGGCATATGAGAGCTGGAAGAAAGGTTGCATTATTTAAGCCAAATATAGATTTCAGGTATTCTGAAAACGAGGTTACAAGCCACAACGGAATAAAGATGAATGCAATAAGATCCCCAATTGGATTGGACTCTAGGGATTCGATCAAGGGTAAAATAAAAGGCATAAATATAATCGGGTTTGACGAAGTTCAATTCTGGAAGGAATCCTCGCATATTGACGATTTCATAGAAGACCTCGCATTTTCTGGAAAAACTATCTACTGCTCTGCGTTGAACAGGGACCATTTTGGGAAACCCTTTGCAATTACGAAAAAGATTTTGGGCATTTCAGATGAAATATATTCGCTTACTGCCGTTTGCTCGAAATGCGGAGAGGATGCCACATTTACACAAAGGATAAATGATGGAAAGCCATATTTTGGAGCTATAATAAAAATAGGCGGAAAGGGATTGTACGAGCCAAGATGCAGGAACTGTTATGTAAAGCCAACACGAATAATACATTTTTGACTATCAATTTAATACTTTTTTTCGCTCTTTATGTATTGCAATTTCAAGATCGTAAACAAGAAGCGTTTCAATATTCATAAAGGTACAATACCAAAATCTTCAAACTGCTGCCTATAGCAACCAATAAATAATTTTAATGCGTTATATTGCACTAAGGCCTCTAAATGGTGGAAGTTCCAGAAAAAGTCCAAGAAGCATTCAACGAGTTAAAAGGCATATATGGGCAGAGCTTGGAACTTAAGATAATAGACAACGAGTTCTACGTCTTTCTTACTAATAGCAATGAAGAGTCTAGTGAATCCGATAGCTATATTGGCCGAATAACCTCAAACGGGATAGTTATACTTGCAGATTCAAAGCAGGCATCCCTTGTTTATAAAAAGATAAGCAATAAGGAGAAAAAAGAGCGGAAGAGCAAAAATATAACAGGGAACAATATAAGCGATGAAGATATAAAATTGCTTAAGGCCTTGAGCATGAACTCAAGGCTTTCTCTTAAAAGATTATCAGAGATAACAGGGATATCGATCCATGCACTCGAATACCGCATCGAAAGGCTTGAAAGACTACTTGGGATAAAGTATACGCTTGAATTAAACATGAACAATCTTGGATTTTCCGAATATATGATTCTTGCAAAATTCACAAGGAGTAAACCCAACTTTGAGAAAATAGGAGATTTCTTGGAAAAGAATCCGAGGGTCCAGCTTGCACTTGCAACCAAGGGAATCTATGATCTGGTAATTTTCTGTGTTGCAGAAAACAACAATGTCGTTGCAGAAGTCCTTGATAACATAAGGACTTCTGAAGCCTTAAATGATATAGAAGCAGAATGGTACATAACTCCTATTTCTGGTGACTATGGTTTTATACCATTAAGGCAGGAGTTCTTTGATGCACTTAAAGAAAAGGTCTGGCAAAGGAAAAAGAAGGGAGAACGCCCAAGTCTATCAAGTTTAATGTACAGGGAGTACGCACTTCTTCATGAACTTAACGAGAATAGTAAAAAGAGTTTATCAGCCATAGATAAAAAGTACAATCTTCCCGCAGGCAGTGCCAAGAAAGCATATAAGGATCTTAAAAATGAAGAAGGAAAGAATGTTATATCAAGGCCAACTTTAAGGGTAAAGAAGATTAACAAGAAATATGATATAGCATTAATTGCAGTTTTGATCAATTATACCGAGTTTATGAAGTTTAGGGATAACCACCATAAATATATAATAAATGAGCCTAATCGGTTTATTAATAGGTTCTCTTACATCTGTGATATGGAGACCCCTAATGGCATATTCTACCTTTTCCCTGCACTTAAAGAGGGAGACATTGAGAAAACCGAGAACGAGCTTTCAGAGATAATAAAAGGAGTAAAATTCGATTCATTAATCGTTGAGAAAGCAATAGTTGGGGATATTGATTACAGAAAGTTTGACAATCTTTACAGCATGCAGTATATAAATCTTGTAAAAAGGAAATCGATTCGGCCACAACAAAGGATACAATTTAATTGATATAAAATTAGATTAACATAGAATTTAAACCAGAAAACCTTACTAATATTAAAAAATACTACTTAAATTAATACTATTTATCCTCCACCTGCTGGTCCTTTTTCCATATTCTCACCCTTTTTAAACATTACAAAGGAAAATGGAGCAGATTAATTTAAATAAGTTTCTGCCTTTTAAAGTATAATTTAGTAAAAACTTTTATCTTCAAATTTTTTAGTTACCTATTGGCAATTAATAAATAACCAATATGTTATATTAATTTAAGGCATCTGAATGGTAAAATTTCCGAAAAAAGTCTTAAAAGCGTTTCAAGAGCTAAAGGATGCATATGGGCGCGATGCAGAATTGAAGTTCTTAAATGGCAAATTTCGTATTTTTGAAGTAACTTATAAGGAGGATAGTCAAAGCAACGAGCCAATAAGAGTAACCAATTATATAGGATATATAACAAAGGACGGATTTATAGTTCCTGCAAGGCCTAAGCGTAAGAATTTAAAATTTGGAAATGGTGAGAAACTCAAGATTAACAATAATGTTGAAGAAAATAAATCTCCAAACAAAAAACTTACTTTAAAGAATAACGATATAAAATTGCTTAAGGCCTTGAGCATGAATTCAAGGCTTTCCCTTAAAGGACTATCTGAAATAACCGGAATATCAATCCATGCACTCGAATACCGGATAGAGAGGCTTGAAAGACTGCTTGGGATAAAGTATACGCTTGAATTAAACATGAACAATCTTGGATTCTCCGAATATATGATTCTTGCAAAATTCACAAGGGATAAGCTTAACTTTGAAAAGATAAAAGAGGGAATAAGTAAAAATCCGATGGTCCAGCTTGCACTTGCAACCAAGGGAATCTATGATCTGGTAATTTTCTGTGTTGCAGAAAACAACAATGTCGTTGCAGAAGTCCTTGATAACATAAGGACTTCTGAAGCCTTAAATGATATAGAAGCAGAATGGTACATAACTCCCATAGCCGGTAGTTACGGTTTTATACCATTAAGGCAGGAGTTCTTTGATGCACTTAAAGAAAAGGTCTGGCAAAGGAAAAAGAAGGGCGAGAAACATAATCTGTCAAGTTTAACCTATAGAGAGTACGCACTTCTTCGTGAACTTAACGAGAATAGTAGAAAGAGTTTATCATCTATAGACAAAAAGTACAATCTTCCCGCAGGCAGTGCAAAGAAAGCATATAATGATCTTAAAAACGAAGAAGGGAAGAACGTAATATCAAGACCAACTTTAATGGTAAAGAATATCAACAAGAAATATGATATGGCATTAATTGCAGTTTTGATCAATTATACAGAGTTTATGAGGTTTAGGGATAACCACCGTAAATATATAATAGATGAACCAGAGTACCTGATTAATAGGTTCTCTTACATCTGTGATATGGAAATTCCTAATGCCATATTGTATCTTTTCCCCATTCTTAATGAAAAAGACATAGGTAAAATCAAAAGTGAGCTTTCAGAGATAATAAAAGGAGTAAAATTCGATTCATTAATCGTTGAGAAAGCAATAGTTGGGGATATTGATTACAGAAAGTTTGACAATCTTTACAGCATGCAGTATATAAATCTTGTAAAAAGGAAATCCATATCGCCAAAGAAAAGAGTCTCATATGGTGTTTGAACAATAAACCAGGTTATAAAAATTTATATTATCTAATACCCACCAACCATTTTTATACCCTTACCCGATTCTAAAATTAGAGGAACTAATTTAAAGAGATCTCTAGACCTTTTAAGTATAATTTAGTAAAAACAGTTCCAAAAATACTTAATCAATTGATGCAAGCAACCAATAAATAATTTTAATGTGTTGTATTGCACTAAGGCCTCTAAATGGTGGAAGTTCCAGAAAAAGTCCAAGAAGCATTCAATGGACTAAAAAGTACATATGGACAGAGACTGGAACTTAAATTTCTAGATAGAAAATTTCTAATTTTTGAAGCCAGTAGGAAATTAAATAAAAGCGGAAAGAAAAAATTAGAGAGTACTAAGAATCGAATACAAATAAACGGATAAATCAAAATAATTAATCTGTGTACCAAATTAGAATGTTAAAATATCCTAATGTTTTATGTTTTTATTATGTGGCATGTTGCCGGTAAATTCATAAATGTAATACACTAAAGCATGCAAAATGCCAAATCCTATTTTAACAGGAAAAATTAGCAAATATTTAATATTTTGCTTTTTAAATCTCTTTGCAGTACTTATGGGCTCGTAGCTTAGCTTGGTTGGAGCGCTCGACTGATAAAAAATTAAATTTTGAAATCGAGAGGTCCGGAGTTCAAATCTCCGCGGGCCCATTTTAGAAAAGCAGATAAACAAATTCAATCTAATTTTGCCGTTTGCGCTATAAAATAAAAGTTTTTGGCAAATAGGGTTAAGATATTTCTTCTGTTCTTAGTAATTGATGATTGATATGAAAGCAGTAGTTGTTTTCCCATTAAAAAAAGACAGTTTGCATATTGAGGACATACCAGAGCCGAAACCAAAGGAAGACGAAGCGCTCATAAAAGTGATCCGCGTAGGCATATGCGGTACCGATAAGGAGATTGATGAAGGATTGTATGGCGAGCCTCCAGAGGGGCTGAAAAGGCTGGTAATAGGGCACGAATCATTTGGCGTAGTTGTGGCTTTGGGGGATAAGGCAGAAGGGGTAAAAGTCGGTGACAAGGTAGTCGCAACAGTCAGGAGAGGCGACAATTGCATCAACTGCCTAGCAGGGGAATCGGACATGTGCCTTACCGGAAATTACAAGGAAAGAGGTATAAAAGGATTGGACGGCTACATGTCGGAGTATTACACTGAAAAGCCAGAGAATCTGATCGTAATCCCAGATGAGTTAAGCGAAGAAGCTGTTCTTCTAGAGCCGATGACCATCGCGGAGAAAGCGGTAAAGCAGGTGTTCAAGATACAGGAAAGGATGTTATGGGAGCCTAAAGTTGCGGTCGTATTCGGTACGGGCCCCGTAGGATTGCTGACAGCGATATTGCTAAAGCTGAGAGGGATGAAAGTATACGCTATAGATAGAACCGACCACGAGGATGACGCTAAAGGTCAAATAATATCCAAGGTAGGGATAATCCATGTAAATTCAAAGAAAGAAAGCCCGATGGGCATAATTGAGAAGGACAAGCAGATAGACATAGTTGTAGAGGCAACAGGAAGCCCAGAGGTTTTGCCGGAGGTTTTTGATTTGGCCGGAGTGAACTCGGTAATAGCGCTTTTGAGCGTAACAGGTGGAAAGTTCATCAACGACATGGATCTGGCAAGATTAAATTACAATATGGTCCTAAACAACAGGGTGATAGTAGGGGTTGTAAACGCCAACAAATCCTATTTCGTAAACGGGGTTTCAGATATGGCAAGGATAAAATCCGCTTACGGAGACGTTCTGAAGCTCTTTATAACCAAAAGAATAAAGATAGGCGATCTAACAAAAGATGATGTCAAAAACCAGAAGGGCTTAAAATCCGTTATAGAATTTTAGTTTTATGCCTTAATTCCAAAAGCCAAAAGTTGCATAATCTGTATTTTGCTTGTATTGCATTTCTGTCAAATACCTTACAGCAATTAGATAATTGTAATCTACGATTAAAACTAAACTAAAAGATATATAAAGGTGAACCCGTTAAATTGTATAAAAGGAAACCCCTTCCATTAAAAAAGCAAATAAATCGCGGGATTAAAAATAGCAATAACAGGTTCAAAGTTTATTTATAGAATTGCTGTATACTGCCATAATATTATGGCGGTACGAGGAGATAACGATGAAAGAATTGAAGTTTAAAACCACTGACGATATTGCTATACCTAAAAAGCTTATAGACCAGGTAATAGGCCAGAAAAACGCAATAGAGATAGTCAAGAAAGCAGCGAAGCAGCGGAGGAATGTGCTTCTGATTGGAGAGCCTGGCACCGGAAAGACCATGCTCGCGCAGGCTATGGCCGAGCTTCTCCCAGTGAGCAATCTTGAGGATGTCCTTGTATACAAGAATACCAATGATGAAAATATGCCTCTTATAAAGGAGGTGAAGACGTACCCTGATCCGGAAGCGATGAAGAAAGGGCTGGACGGGCAGGGCAGGCAGATAGTTATGAAGAGCAGGATGAATTCAAGGATAAACCTGAATTCGGGAGGATCATCCATAATAACCACGATAGTGTTCGTGCTTGTGCTTATACTTGTAGGATTGTCATTCAGCGGATACATCAAGGGATATGACCTGATAGTTATATCAGCGCTTATACTTGGAATCATGATATTCGGGGCAGTGTTCATGTTCACGGCAGGATTGACAAAGCGCCCCGGAATAATGACATTAGGAGAGAACAGCGAGCCCAAGTTGATCGTTGACAATACGGGCAGGCAGACAGCGCCATTCATAGATGCAACAGGCTCAAGGGCTGGAGCATTGTTCGGTGATGTGAAGCATGATCCATTACAGACTGGAGGTTTGGGGACGCCCGCACATCTCAGGGTGGAGAGCGGCGCAATACACAAGGCAAACGAAGGCGTGCTTTTCATAGATGAAATATCAAGCATGGATCTTCATTCGCAGGAAGAACTCCTTACCGCGATGCAGGAGAAGAAATACCCCATTACAGGCCAGAGCGAGCTTAGCTCAGGCGCATTGGTCAGGACGGAGCCAGTGCCAAGCGACTTCATATTGGTTGCCGCAGGGAATGTGCAGGATATAAAGAGGATGCATCCCGCGCTTAGGTCAAGGATAAGAGGTTATGGTTACGAGGTTTACATGCAGACGACAATGCCAGACACAGTTGAAAACAGGAACCAGCTTATACAATTCATAGCGCAGGAGGTCAAAAAGGACAAAAAGATACCGCCGTTCGAAATGGATGCGGTATACCAGACCATAGAGGAAGCCAAGAGGAGGGCAGGTAAGAAGGACAGCCTTACTCTGGAACTGAGAGACCTTGGCGGATTGATAAGAGCAGCAGGGGATATTGCAATAGAAAGGAAAGAGAAGCTGGTTACAAAGAAAGACGTACTTGACGCAAGGAAACTAGCAAGCCCCGTGGAATCGCAGATGGTAGACCAGATGCTCAAGGACAGGGAAGAGTACAAAGTATTCGAGGCATCCGGATACAAGATAGGAAGGGTAAACGGATTGGCAGTGCTTGGTGCAACTGCGACTTCTGCGGGAATAATAGTTCCGATAGTATCAGAAGTAACCCCAGCGGGCTCAAAGGCTGAAGGCAAGTTCATACCTACCGGAAAGCTTGGTAAGATAGCCAGCGAGGCCGTAAAGAACGTGAGCGCAATAATAAAGAAGCATATAGGTGCCGACATATCAAAGTATGATGTCCACGTACAGTTCCTCCAGACCTATGAAGGCATTGAAGGGGACAGCGCCAGCGTCTCGGTCGCGCTGAGCATACTCTCCGCTCTTGAAGATCTTCCAATAGACCAGTCATTTGCAATGACAGGGTCGCTCTCAGTAAGAGGGAATGTTCTTCCTGTCGGAGGGGTCACCGGCAAAGTCGAGGCAGCAATACAGTCGCATATGAAAGCGGTCATACTTCCGAAGAGCAACCTGCAAGATGTGTACCTGGACAAGGACAAAGCCAAGCTGATAAAGCTTATACCTGTATCGACATTCGCGGAAGTGATAAAATATGCGATAAAGCCGAGCAAGAAGAGGGACGAGATAGTAAAGTCGCTTGAAAAATACGAGAGAGAGTAATATGCCTGACGAAAGCCCGAAAACCCGGATCACCGAAGACGTGCTTAGGGAATTCGGGAATATGCTGATCAGGGATATATTTTCCGACAAGAACCCTTCCTTCCAGACCTCTGTAAGGAGCAGGACAAACGTCGTCTTCGACAAGTCCAAGGGATTCCTGACTCTTGGCGACTCCAAGGAGGAGCACAGCTTCATCAACGTCTCTCAGTCTAAAGGATTCATGCAGACAATAGCGATAGCTGCGAAGTGCTACAGCTTCATAAAGCAGAACCAGCATGCAACAATAAGGGACCTGTTTTACCAGCTGAAATATTCGCTTGGGGATGACCTGGACGAGAACATATTCAACGAGCAGTCCGAATCCAACCCGCTGATAGAGGACCTTGAGGTAGCGCTTGATCTGAGGAGGGAGCAGCTGAACCTCAACGCGAACAGGAAGGGAGTGCTAGTAGGAAACATGCGCATAATAGACAAGTTTGGGGATGAAACCGTAGAGATAGACGGTGCTAAGACAGGGAGGAGCGGATGGGCCATACCAAGCGATGTGGACAACGATATACAATTTGTGGACATAGATGCAGACTACGTATTGGTTGTTGAGAAGGATGCGCTGTGGTACAGGCTCAACGAGGACAAGTTCTGGAAGAAGGAGAACGCTATAATAATATCACCCATGGGCCAGGCCGCTAGAGGGACAAGGAGGCTTATAAGGAAGCTATCGGATAAAGGCTTGCCAATCTATGTTTTCAACGACTGCGATGCATGGGGATGGTACATATACTGGACGATAAAGACGGGCAGCATAAACCTTGCTTACATAAGCGATGACCTTGCAACCCCAAAGGCCAAGTTCATCGGTGTCACCATGTCGGATCTGGAGGCGTACCCATTCCTAAAAGGGCTGACCATGAAGGCAAACGATATGGACATAAAGAAGGCGCAGGAGATGCTTAACTATCCTTGGATCAGCAGGTATCCAGAATGGGTGAACGAGCTGAACCTGGTCCTCAAGATGAAGAAGAAGCTCGAGCAGAACTCGCTTGAAGGGCCAAAGCTTTCCTTTGTCGACGAATATATAAACGACAAGATAAAGAAAGGGAACTTCCTTCCGTGAAAAGTCATACAACGCTTATCAATTCTTTTTTCCTTATTGAATTTATCACGTGGTCGTAATCCTTGTAATGGGCGGTTGCTATTACAAGAGTTGTGTAATCCCCGGCTTCTGCCTTGAGGTTGTTGTATACGTTCACATGTAGTTCCTTTACCTCATTCGGCTCCAATGACCCTAGCCTGAAGCTCTTTTCATGGGATATACCAGTCTCGTCAAAAGCTATCTGGTTCGGGAGCCTCAGAGTTACAGAAGTGAGCAGAGGCTCCTTCGTGATGTTGCTTATCTTCATAGTCAATGTTACATAGCTTTTCCTGCTTGAATAAAGCTTGTAGGGGAACCATTCAGTAACCAGCTTAAATGGTACACTGTTTATGAGTTTTTCATCGCCTTTATCTTCCTCCTTTCCAAAGATGCTTAAGATTGCCATTCAGACACCTGATTACCAATGGGATATAAATATTATTAATCATTTCGAGATTGTGACATCCTCCCACATGCAAGTGGTGTGGGCTTCCTCTGCATCATGCAATCACCACATCCTGCAAAGGACATGTTTTATCGGTTCCCTGTTCCTCGATGCGACTTTTCAGTTCCTGTTGAACCGCAGAGGTCATATCTCTCTGAGCGTGACTTCCCCTCTGTCAAAGGGTAGCCCCGTGCAATATGTTTATTGCCGCGTTTATGTCTCTTGGATTTACCATACACCCAGACAGCGGTTCGCTTTCATCCTACCGCTAAAGCGTGTGGGATTTCCCTCACTTTGTTAAAAAGACAAAAATTCAAAAGCCACCGGTTGCAGGAGGGCTTGTAAACATATATATACTTTTTTGAATAAATTTATTCAGCTTCATTGTTTAAGGATTACAACGCCCGTAATTTTACATGCCCAAGAGGATATAGATGATACTTTACGATTTGAGGATAGCGAGCATCTTAGTGATATCCTTCGCATATATGCTGTTTGACCTGTTCAACAAAAGGAATGTCCCTGACCTGTTTGTCTATGCGACAACCGCGTACGCGATTGCGCTCACCATAATCTACTTCAATTACACTACAATAGCCGTGAGCCTGCTTATAGCGGCGGTTATATTCGGGGCAGGCTATCTGCTTTACAAATACGGCCAGCTTGGAGCCGCAGACGTATTCGAATTGGCCGCGATTTCGTTGATGCTTCCATACCAGCCATCAGTGATATTGAACTTCCCGCAGTACAATTTCCCTTTCATATTCTCAATACTGATAAACGCCGGCATAATGGCGCTAGTGATAATGCCCATATACTACCTTCCAAAGTACAGCTCAAGGTTCGGAAGCATATTAAAGGCGAAGACCTCAAAATCGGATATCTTCAAGGCCTCGATGTTCCTGATAGTTTATGTGCTGTTCTACGGATTCCTTGTGCTCCATTTCGGATTCCACATAATAACTCTTGCCATAATACTGGTGCTGGCGGTATTCAGCTTCCTTCTGCTGATGTTCGAGAAGCAGATAATGAGGGCCATGATAAGGGATGTGAACATATCGGATCTCGAGGAAGGCGACATGATAGCAACAAACCTGATGTCCGACGAGGATCTAGACAGGCTGTCAAAGCTGAAATCATTCGGAAGGCTGGTCACAGGCAAATCAATCAGTGAATTGAAAGAGTCGGGGTTCAACGAGAAACTCCCTGTGTACAAGGATGCATTCCCTTTTGCGCTTCCTATATTCCTCGGGGTGGCAATAGCGCTATTGGCAGGGAACCTTATATTGGCCCTGTTGGCATGACACAAGGCGGCTGCCGCAGCTTCACGTGAAATACCCCTTATTGTATAAGGTATATAAATTTCTGTGCAGATATTACGATTATGGATTTTGAAAAGGAGCTCCACGAATACCTGATATATTCTTACAAAAGAGCGATAGGGATATCCTTAGTCGTCTTTTCGCTGTCACTGCTTGCAGGATCACTGCTTATGTATGCGATAGGCTACGTAAACTACAACACGCCATCCGCGACGGCGGTGTGGCTTTCAATAATAATAGTTACCATTGTGATATCAATCGCGAGTTTTGTTAGCCTTAAGATAAACAGGATGATACGCTTATGGGAGAAAACAGTGGGAAAGGGCTCAATAAGGAGAAGCACCTTGATAAAGATGCTGTCCCTTGCCGTCTTTATGGGCATTGTAATAGTGATAGCGTCTGTCCTTATGCTGAACTCCTATCTCGAATCGCTCTTCATACTCCTCGGTTTCGGTGAGCTTTTCTGGATAGTATACATGATATCCTCAATTGTGATGGGCCACAAGTACACGGAGATCGCATTTGGGTCAATGGCATTCATAGCGATCTTCATGATACTGGTTATCTCGATAAGGTACACTGAAGTGGTCTATAACTTTGGCAAGTACTACGATATAGCACTAATATTCCCATCGCTTGCGTTCGCCTCAAGCATATTCGGGCTGATTGTCATATGTGGGATAGTCGGATTCGTGATGCTCTTTGACTCTTTCGGCAGGATAAAAGGCAGGACCAGGAAAATCATTATAAGGCATTTTGAATCTGCCCAAGAGAAGAAGACAAAACTTTCCATCAATCAAAGAAGCCTAAGAAACGAAAAACGCATTGAGAAGGTTAAACCGATGAAAAGCAGAAGCAAGAGAAGAAATAAAAGAAATAAAAGAAGATAAAACCTCTCACTCGCATTTGCTGTAGCCGCAGTTAGGGCAGGTGTAGCAGCCTTCGCTCGCTATCATTGGAGTCCCGCATTCAGGGCACAATGTCTCCTTGTCGCCTGAGATCTGGTAGTTCACAGCGGACCTTTTTACCTCGTCCAGCGAAACTTCGTGTGACGTTCCGGCGGTGTGCTTTGCCCTTGACTCTGCAAGGGACGACTGCTTCGATGACTGCTGGTTGACGAGCTCAAGGACCTGCACCGACTTGCTCTTATCCCTGTATACGGTGATTCCCTTGCATCCAAGCTTATAGGAAAGCAGGTAAGCCTTCTCTATGTCCTGGGGTGTTGCATAGGAAGGGAAGTTTATCGTCTTTGACACTGCATTGTCGGTATGCTTTTGGAATGCCGCCTGCATCTTCACGTGCCATTCAGGAGGGACATCATACGCCGTAACAAATATCTTCCTTATGCTTTCCGGTATCTCTTCCACCTCCTGTATTGAGTTCTTTCCGGCTATCTTCTTCATAAGCTCATCGGAATAGAATCCCTCTTCTATCGAATAATTCTCAAACTCGTTGTTCACTTCTATTAGGTCAGATCCAAGGCTCTCATGGACGTTCCTCATGTACACAACGGAGAATATAGGCTCTATTCCCTGCGACACTCCTCCGGATATTATGCTTATCGTTCCCGTAGGGGCGATGGTTGTGACAGTGGAGTTCCTCAATGGAGGGTAGCCAAGCTTGTACCAGATGCTGTTCTTGAATTCCGGAAACTCTCCTTTCTCCTTCGCCAGGTCCTCGCTTGCTTTCCTTGCCGTTTCGGTTATGAACCCCATTACGTTCTCCGCAAGGATAAGTGCCTCATTGCTGTCATACCTTATCCCTAATTCTATGAGCATGTCAGCCCATCCCATGACACCTAGGCCTATCCTCCTTATTGCCCTGCTCACCCTGTCTATCTCGGGTATTGGGTACTTGTTGGCATCAATGACATCGTCCAGGAACCTGGTCCCCAATTGAATAGTGTGCTTCAGCTTTGACCAATCGATTTCCCTCTTTCCATCCTCCCTTCTGACCATGTTGGCAAGGTTTATTGATCCAAGATTGCATGAATCATATGGGTACAATGGCTGCTCCCCACACGGATTCGTAGATTCTATAGGCCCGTACTTCGGAACTGGGTTCGAGTAAGTCGAGTTCATCCTGTCAATGAACACAAGTCCGGGGTCACCTGTTTTCCATGCCATGGTGACTATAAGGTTCCATACAGCATTTGAGTTAAGCTTTCCCATTACCTTCTGTGTCCTCGGATTTATAAGGTTGTAATCGGACCCAGACTGCAGTGTTCTCATGAAATCGTCTGTTATAGCAACGGATATGTTAAAGTTGCGGAGAACTCCTTCGTTCTCCTTTGCGACTATGAAATTCAGTATGTCTGGGTGGTCGATCCTCAATATTCCCATATTCGCCCCCCTTCTCTTGCCTCCCTGCTTTATTTCCTGCGTTGCCGCATCGAATATCTTCATGAAAGATATCGGCCCTGAGGCTACTCCGCCAGTGCTTTTCACGAAATCATTTTCGGGCCTTATCCTCGAGAATGAAAAGCCCGTGCCGCCTCCAGACTGGTGTATCAATGCGGTGTTCTTCAATGAATCAAATATGCCTCCCATCGAATCATCAATCGGAAGGACGAAGCAAGCGGAGAGCTGCCCTAATGGCGTTCCCGCATTGAACAGGGTTGGGGAGTTGGGCATGAAATTGAAATGCGTCATATCCTCGTAGAACTCGCGCTCTATCTTTTCAACTTCCTCATCCGATTTTCCATAATTCTTTTCAGCAGAAGCTACTGCCTTTGCAACTCTGGTGAACAGCTGCTTTGGTGTTTCCTTCAAAGAGCCGTCCTCATTCTTGAGCAGGTACCTGGCCGCCAGGACTATCAACGAGTTCAACGGCATCTTAAGGTCGTCATCCTCTATTCCAAGCGATGACTTGAAAAGCCTTACCTGTGCATGCTTGTGCCTGTATAATATGTAGGCCTTTGCGACCTTTGGCTCGCTTCCCATAAGCTTGCTCTCCACGATATCCTGTATCTCCTCCACTTTTATCTTTGCCTTCTTCATTCCAGATATGGCATTTACAACAGATTTTGTTACTTCCTCTGTATGCTCTTTGGTGTAAGATGCAGATTTGTCAGGATAGACGCTCTTGAACGCCTTTAGTATTGCATCGAATATGTGATTCTCGTCAAATTCAACCACATTTCCGTTTCTTTTTACCACTTTTGTGCTAATTTTATTTGCTGACATTTCACCCACATCCTAAAATTTTTAAAATAGATATAAAAACCGATTTGAAAAAAGGGTAACCCTTTTTATTAAAGTTTTACGTCACAAAACCATAACAACCATGCATTAGAAAATGCTGTTTTTATGACAGGTTTTTGATTTGCGGAAGTTTCGGAGCACCAGGTTTTACGATAGGATTAATCGCACATTTCCTCAAACTCTTCCTTTATTTTGCCCCATGCCTTTTTGTATATTTCACGTTCATCCTTGTCCACGTTGAAGAAAAGCCACTGCATGAACAGGTTATCAGATATCCTTAGGTTCAGTATCTCCTTTATGTCAGATTCGGATATGCTCTTCCACTTCTCTTTCTCCGCTTCTTTGTAATCTGATTTCACTTCGTCGGAATTCAACTCAATGCTCCTGTTGGTAAGGGCGTTGTAAGTCTTCCACGAGTGCCCTGATGAAAAAGAAGCAATTATTATCGCTTCTGCCTTTAGTAAATTATCCTCATCCGAAAATTTGTACGCGTCTGCATTGCGCGTATCCCTCTTTGATTCCATGCTCGAATCTTTTACTGAAAGCTTGTGTATTGCATTCGAAAGAACGTCAAATTTTGTCAAATTGTATCTCTTTGGCATTTTAATGCACAGGTACTATTGTGATGCTAAAAATATATATTTATTGATTTGCAAAATGCAAAAGGCTAAGAAGTTGAATTCTTAGGCACTTGTGATATCCCCAACACCTAAAGGCTGTGAGCTTCCCAAGTAATCTTAGGAAGTCAAAGTGAAACACAACAGATGCCAATACGCCCCGATGGAAAAGGGGCTTTCTATTTATGCAGTGGCTTATATCCCACCGCTGAAGCGTGTGGGATTTCCCGCTCACTTTGTTAATATCTAGTTTTCAGTTGTGAAATCCATACCCAGTCATGGCAAGATATCCCTCCCTATTGCAATTCAATTGGCCTAAGTGCAGATGTTATCATAATAATAAAATTAAGATAAGATGAATAAATTTATGAAATTGTTGTATATATTTACAAGTGGTCGATTTGTATTTGTACTTCTTTAGATGGCAAATTTTACCATAAATATATAATTGCATGAGTCATATTTATAATAAAATGACTTATGCATGAGTCAAATTTAAATATCCCCCTATATAAAATAAATTTATTATAATGGATGCAGATAAGATTATTGAAATTCTGAACGATTACAATTATTGGGGCAACTTTAAGACCAAGCTAAATGAAAGAGATGCGATAGCTACCCTTAAAAGTAACATCAAGGTACCTACTGTGAATGTTGTAAAAGGAATAAGGGGATCTGGCAAGTCAAGTATAATTTTAAAGCTAATAGAGGAGATTGGTCTAAAAAGAAGCTCACTTATAATTAATTTAGAGGATCCGGGATGTCAATGGACAGGGATGTGAATGCGGCACAGAATATACTCAAAAGGGCTTTGGACTCTATCAGTCCAACTACCGAAGGGCATTCGGGAAGTCAAGCTTGCAGAGACGACATAAGACCTTCCGCAGGGGAGGCAGTTGCCTATGAAGCAGGAACTACCTGGGTGGCATCATGATGACAAATCATAACCACCCCGGAAGCCCACACTGTTTACAGGTGGGAGGATGTCACCAAATTTGCCAAGCATAATATTAGCGGATATTTGCTGTCTAAAGACAAGTATTTAAAATGCAAAAGGCATTAATACAAACAATATAAATAAAAATAATAACCAATCAATCTAATTGGACATTTAAAGGGTGCATCTTGATGATTGATCATAACAGCATACAGTCAAAGTGGCTATCTGAGTGGGAGAAAGCCAAATTATTCGAATCTGATGTCAATGACAAGGAAGGGATTTTGGTAACTGCAGCATTTCCATATGTGGATATGCCTCTTCATATAGGCCACCTTAGGACTTATGGCACAGCCGACTTCTACGCAAGATACAAGAGGATGAGAGGATTCAATGTCCTTTACCCTATGGCTTTCCATAAAACCGGAACGCCAATACTCGCAATATCAAAGAGGATTGCATCAAACGAGCCCGAAATAATAGGTGTGCTAAAGAAGCTGGGGGTGGAGGATGCCGAGGTCATCAAGAAGATGTCCGATCCTTACTTCCTGGCAGATTACTTTGAGAAGATAACCGAAGAAGGGATGAGGCATGCTGGGTTCAGCGTAGACTGGAGGAGAAAGTTCGATTCCATAAACCCTTTTTTCAGCAAGATGGTTGAATGGCAGTTCTCAAAGCTCAATGAGAAAAAGCTTTTGGTTACTGGGGAGCATCCAGTAGGGTGGTGCCCTAATGAGGGCAATGCTGTAGGGCAGCACGATACGAAGGGCGATGTACAGCCTGAAATATCAAAGCTGGTCGCAATAAAGTTCAAGGATTCAAGTTCCGATGCTTATTTCGCATGCGCCACATACAGGCCCGAAACAATATACGGAGTCACCAATCTTTTCGTAAACCCAAAGGTGCAATATGTCATAGCGGATATGAAGGGCACAAAGGTGTACATGAGCAAGGAAGCTTTCGGAATCCTAAAGTACCAGTTTGACATGGATGCGGTATCCGAGATAAGCGGGGAGGAACTTTTGGCAAGGAAAGCGATAAACCCAATGGACGGCAAGGAGGTGCCTGTATTGCCGGGATCCTTTGTGAAGCCGGATTTTGCAACAGGTGTAGTGATGAGTGTACCTTCGCATGCGCCTTTTGATTACAATGAGCTGGAAAAGCTGAAGGATTCAAATTATGATACAGGGGTAAAATACGAAGACTACATAAGGTGCCTTGAAACTCCGGACGAATCGAAGTCATCGGAGACACCTGCGCTGCAGTACCTAAACGGCAAGAAAAAGGAGGATGGAAGCTATGATGTTGATGCAGCAACAAAGGATATCTACAGGGACGAGCTGCGCAAAGGCACAATGTTAATAGGCGACTACAAGGGCAAAGGAGTAAATGAGGCGAGGGAATTAATAAGCAAGGACCTAACCTCAAGCGGCAAAGCATTTGACGTAAGCATAATATCAAACGAGGAGCCTGTGTATTGCAGGTGCGGTGCAAGGGTAGTCGTACACACGGTAAAGAACCAATGGTTCATAAATTACGGAGAAAAAAGCTGGAAAGAGGAGACAAAGAGCTATGTACCAGAGATGCTGATATACCCTGAAAAGACAAGAAACGCCTTTATGGCTGCCGTTGACTGGATAGACCTGAGGGCCGCGGAAAGGGCGCAGGGATTAGGCACAAAGTTCCCATTGGACAATGGCCACATAATAGAATCCCTCTCCGATTCCACAATATACCCAATGTTCTACACAATATCAAATACGGTGCTGTCAAGTGTGGCCAAGCCGGAACAGCTTAACGGAGACTTCTTTGATTATGTTGTTTACGGAAAGCTTGATGCCAACGAGGTGTCAAAATCGACAGGCATAGACTATGAGGTATTAAAGAAGTGCAGGGACTCATTCTCATACTGGTACAAGTTCACTTCAAGGCATTCAGCATCGGACCTGGTGTTTAACCACCTGACGATGTACATATATAACCATCTTGCAGTATTCCCAGAAGAGTATTGGCCAAAGCAGATAGTTGTCAATGGGTTGGTCAACTACGAAGGGGTAAAGATGAGCAAAAGCCTAGGCAATGTTATACCGATAATGAAAGGAATAGAGCTTTACGGGGCGGATACACTGAGGTTCATAGAGATAGTGAATTCAGACCTGGACCAGGTAGCTGAGTTTAACACCGAAAGCGTAAACAGCGTAAACCAGAAGATAGATTACCTGTATTCCGCAGTGGAGAAGCTTAAAGGCATGGGTTCAGGAGAACTAAAGGCAATAGACTTTTGGCTGTACTCGAAATTGAACAGGAAGATAAGAGATGCAACCGAAATGGTCGAGAAGTTCAACCTACGGGATGCCTACATATCGATATTCTACGGGTCCATCAATGAACTGAGGTACTACTTAGAAAGAGGAGGAGACAATTCAATAGTGGTGAGTGACTTCTTAAGCAAGGTAATACTGATGCTTTCACCTGTGATGCCTTACAATGCGGAAGAACTGTGGCATCTGATGGGCAACGACACATTCGTGTCAAAGCAGCAGTGGCCAGAGCCTGAAGCGAGCTTGATAGACGATTCGGTAGAGCAGCTTGAGGGCCTGCTGAACTCCACGATAGAAGACATAGCAAATACTATGAAATTGACATCAAAGATGGATGCCAACAATGGCAAATCGGTCAAGTCAGCGGAAATAATAGTTGCGGACGATTGGAAGTTCAAGGCATATGCCAAGCTGAAGGAGTACAAGAGCATGTCAAAGGTTATCAACCTGCCGGAATTCTCAGCAACAAGCAAGGAAAGCCTCTCAAAGTACCTGTCATCATTGATCAAGAGCGTAAATTCATTGTCTGATTTGCAATACGGATCTGAAGACGAATACAATACGCTGAATTCATCGAAGGACTACATAAAATCCAAACTAAATAACATGTTCGAGGTATCGGTAAAGAAAGAGGCGGAATCAGATTCGGGCAGGGCATTCCGGGCTTCCCCAACAAGCCCCGCCATAATCCTGGAGTGGGGCTGATGAGAGGGCTTGCAGAAAAATATGACACATTCATATTTGATTGGGACGGGACAATAATAACAACTACAGAGCTGCGCAAGCTCGATTCAAAGCTGGATTTCAGGCTGCTGTTCAAGCGCAGGGAGAGCATGAAGCACCTGGGAAATGTCAAGAACGAGGTAAAGAACTCCGGAAGCCTGCTTTACAAGATATACTTCAGGGATTCAAGGAAAATGAGGAAAGTTGAGAGGGACATAAAGAACAAGGTCTATGCGCTTGCAATCAACATTGTACTCTCTTTTACAAGGCCAAGGCTGCACAACGGAGTCAGGGAAATGCTGCAGGAGATGAACGATAAAGGGAAAACGGTAGCAGTGTTCACCAATGGGAATGTGGATAGGATAATGAAGGAGGCGGAGATGCTTAAGATAGGCGATTACTTCACCGCAATGCTGAGCGCCCAGTCGGTCAACAGGCTGAAGCCCAACCCACTTGGATTGGAGGTCCTTATAAAAGGTATAAGTGCCGACAAGAAAAGAACCCTTTACATAGGAGACATGGTGGATGACATAGTAACCGCGAAGAGGGCTGGAGTCGCAAGCTGTGCAATAGCAGATGGACTTGACAGGAAGGAGGACCTTAAGGAATCCGATCCGACCTACATATTCAGAAGCATGGAGGAGTTCAAGAAGCATATCTGATTTTCAAGCAGGCATCCATGACCTAATGTATAAAGGCAATCTCATTAATATTTATAAATTTATTTAACTATAAATAATCGGTAATAAAATGGTGGAAGAAAAATATGCGAATTTTACTAAAGGCTTGGTGGGAGCCATAGGGGCCGAGAATGTCTTGCTCGACGATTCAAAGAAAGAGCCTTTCAGGCACGATGCATCGGATTATGTAGGAGAGATGCCGATAGCGGTGTGCAGGCCGGGAAGCACGGATGATGTTTCCAAGGTAATGAAGCTATGCTATGATAACGATATAAAAGTGGTTGCAAGGGATTCAGGGACGGGATTGACAGGATGCACAGTGCCTGTCAAGGACAGCATAGTCCTTGATTTAACAAGGATGAACAAGGTGCTGGAAGTCAACCTGCCGGCCAGATACGTTGTGACAGAGCCGTATGTAGTTTTGGATGACCTGAATGCGCAATTGGCAAAGGATGGATTCTTCTACCCCCCAGACCCTGCAAGCTCAAAGGTTGCAAGCGTGGGAGGGTCGCTTTCAACAAATGCGGGAGGAATGAGAGCAGTATCAACGGGTGTCACAAGGACTTGGGTGCTTGGGATTGAAGTCGTGCTCGCAAACGGAAAGGTGTTGCAGTTAGGATCGCGCACAGTAAAGGACAACAGCGGATACAACCTGACGCAGCTCATTGTTGGCAGCGAAGGCACTCTTGCGATAATCACAAAGGCGATATTGCACATAACTCCAATACCAGAGGCAACGTTCAGGATTGGATGCTATTTCAAGACTGACGAATCGAATGGGGAGGCGACGCAGAACATACTTAAGACCAACTTGCAAGTGATAAGCGCGGAGTTCCTAGGCGAATCAGCAATGGCAGCGATTAAGAGGAACAGGGCAAACATTCCTTTCCCAGAAGGGGCTAACGCGGTACTTATGGTTGATATAGCATCGCAGAAAGCTGCATTGGATTCAGAGGTAGAGAGGGCCAAGGAGGTGCTGTCAAAGTCCAATCCCGTATTCATGGAGGTGACAACGGATCCAGCCAAGATGGCGGACAGCCAGATATTCAAGGTAAGGCAGGACATGTATTACGTGCTGCACGACGAGTCGCAAAAGCTGCACCAGTCATTGATAGCAGGGGATGTGACAATGCCAACAACACACCTGATAGATGCAATAAGGGAAATCAACGCCCTTATAGACAAGTACAAGCTGAACATGACGATATTCGGGCACATCGGGGATGGCAACATACACCACAGCATAATAGTGGACCTGAAGAACCCAGAGGAGGCAAAGAAAGCCGATGACGTGCAGAGAGAAATATCGATGATTGCGGTAAAGTACGGAGGAAGCATGTCGGCCGAGCACGGAATAGGATACGAGAAGAAGGAGTATCTCAAGGATGAGCTCAAGTACAGGGACAGCCTTGAAGTCCTTGACCTGTTCAGAGGGATAAAGAAAGCATTCGATCCCAAGGGCATGCTTAACCCTGGAAAGATATTCGATCTTCAGTGATCTTTAAATTTTATTTTTATTATTTTTTTGTCTGCTTTAACCATTTGCCGCGTGGCAAAGCATGCAGTCTGCAACCAGCTATTGATCATTAATTGTCTGACCGGATCTTCATAAGGCTTTCCATAAAAGTTACCTCGCTTGCTATACTGTTGTGAATCTCGCGCAAACCCGCATCCGGATCATCCAGTGCTTTTGAAACCCTGTCTAAGCAATGAGTATACCTAGAAATTTTATATAAGTAATGGTCAAAGGCCGAATGAAACTCGTCCTCCGCCCTATTATTGCCAAAGTCAATCGATTTCAATTTCTCATTCAGGTTATTGGCTTCCAACTCCTGCAATCCAATAAATTTATTAAGCAGCCTTTCAATGTCGTTGTTTATATAGACATGTTCACTCTCGTCCAAATCCTTCAGTTTGTCCTCCAAGGAATAATCGAGGTCGATTAAGGCCGTCGATGTAACATTATAGGAGTGCTCTATTTTGTAGTCCATTAAAGATTTAAAGGTCACATCGTGTATAAACCTATACTTTTTTTCTCTACTTACAGAGTTGTTGATATTTTCCAGCCAAACCAAATTTCCTTCTTTGTCGTCTGTTTCGTCTTCTTCTATGAAAAAGTCCCTGTTTATGTCAGAATTAGGAAAGTGCAGTACGTCATCCTTGAAGTCATCTATTTCAAGAGAGTACTTTTTAGCGAGTTTTTCCTCTGCTGCAGATATGCTCCTAAAAACATTGTACCTTAAATCATCCATTACAGAATCAAGATCCTTAACCACCGATGATGCATAATAAACCCGTTTTTCTTTTTGTACCAAATAATCACACCACAATATCCTCTAGCACTTAATTATATTTAAAATTAATGTTTAAAGCAGACTAACTTACCATTACGGATTGAGCCCCATATATCCCGCGGGAAAGCCTCGGATTTGAACGGTTTTCCTTCAAGAAATAATCTCTCAAAACTATAACGTTTCTTGTTTGAAACCTTAACTCTATAAATCTTTATTCAATAAACTTTTGTTTTTAACTCTTCTTTCTTAGCATCGTTTCTTTTCCTTTCTCTTTTAGTATGCTGTTCTTATCCATATTCAAAATTAATACCGCCTTTTTATATTTATCTAGCTATATTTATTTTGTAAATTGTAAAACGTTTATCGGTTTTCATATCCGATCTTGCGAAGCGGAAATTCCCATCCACTTGCTTAAAGATTGCAGATGGTTGCCGGTAAATTTGAAATATTGATTAAAAGATTGGTCGATACAAGGTGCTAAAATAGTAGCAATAAACCTGTGGAATCCAACCGATGTGGGATTCTACACAGCAATAATAATCGCTCTGCTTTTAGGATTCGTACATGGGATAACCCCCGATGAGCACACATGGCCGATAACCTTCTCTTATGCTGTAGGAAGCTACAGCACGAAAGGAGGAATGAAAGCAGGATTCATATTTTCAAGCGGGTTTACCCTTCAGAGGTCAATTTTATCAGAAATCGCTTATTTCGCACTGGCAGGAATATTCATGACAGCTACAGCATTTGGCATTACCTATGTATTTGTCGGTCTTGCTATGCTGGCGGCAGGGATTTACATAAAGAATAAGAAGATTTACCCCCATTGGCATTGGATAGAGGAGAAACTTAGCTATATGGTAGGCATACATAAGAAAGGGAGCAAATCCCATCTTTTGGAAGAGGAGCATGTTCTGAATCCTCTAAATACAACTGATTCATCACCACAATTGAAAGCAGTCCCATCAAAATTGGCGTTCCTTCACGGCCTTATAGCAGGTTTTGGATTTGGAGCATTTGCGCTGATAATATATACAGTCCTTTCGCCCGCGATGCCAAGTCCTTGGGTAGGGTGGGTCCCCGGATTCATGTTCGGGATAGGCACAATGATAATGCAGATACTGTTTGGGGCAGGATTCGGGAGATGGCTCACAAGTGCGAAGAAACTTACTCAAAAAGGGATAGCTTTTGTCGCTAGGACCATAAGCTCCGATGTCCTCCTTTATGGGGGATTAGCTTTCATGGTGTCGGGTTCCTTGATCTTGGAATTTCCCTGGCTTTTGACTTACGATATTGTGACTCCGCTTAAGATACACAATCTTCATGATCTTGGGATAGGGTTCTTCTTGGTGATATTCGCAGTAATAATAATCGGATTTCTTTCATATATAAGGGCTGTAAAGATTGCGGAAAGGTCCAAAGATCTTCACAGATAGAATTTGTATAAAATATTTATAGTTGGAAAATATTATCCTCTATTATTTTCAAGTATACAAAAAATATTATATTATGTAAATTTGTACACGTGACTTGCCTATCTTTTTATATATTACACTGTTTATTATTGTCTTCTAAAAAAATCCCAATTATTCTCTTTCTTTGAGTACCTATAAATTCCTTCAATATTGGCTACCAAATAAGCAAGCATGAAAATTATATACCTAGATTTAGATTTAATTTTAGATACATTATAAAACTCATGAAAATTCGGAAATGCCCATCCTCTTTCCATATCAACAGCATTAAAAAATATTCTAATATAATACCTTAATCCTTTATCATAGTGAGCTTCCCTTTCTTTGGCTGAATTACCTCTATCTTGGTTAATAGCAAACGAATAATCCTCATGCCGTATCATATCTATTTTATACCCATCTAATCTAAAATGTGCTGTCCTTTCGACATCTTCACCATAATTAAGGCTTTTCCATCCAACCTTATAATTATACTTTACTAAGCTTAAATGGCCAATTCCTATTTTATTTCTGTACTTGTGGCTAACAAAATCAATTATGTAATCAAGGTATCTTGGCAAATATATTGTATCGAAATCTATATAAAATGTAAAAGAATTAGGATTAGCTACTTTTAATATTTGATTTAAAGCCAATGATCTACCCTTACCTCTGTTACATTTGACCTGCTTTATATTAAAAGTCATATTTTTGTATTTATTGGAATTTGATATTAGCCATTGATAAGTTCCATCCGATGAAAAATTGTCAATTATAGAAAAATAAAGCTTAAACTGTTTAGTAAGGGGATATAATGAACTTATACTTTTTTCTATTATATCTCTGTTATTATAAACTGTTCCATATACATATAATGTTTTCATATATATCCTTAAATTATTTTTAAAGGTTTGATAAATTTAAATTGTCAGTAATTCATGAATCATTAATATATACAATTATTTGGTATAGGACGCTTATAAAACCTTATATTATGGGATATTTACAAATTAAAATGATATTTAAGATTCTCAAATTCTGCTATTTTGGCCAATTAAAGGAAAAAGTCCAAAGTTGGAGGTAACCAAATATAACTATTTATCAGTTGGTTACTCAATTTATAGGGTTTTAAAGGATAAGGGTCACTTAATCATATCTGAAGGAAACCCTGTTATAGATGTATCTGAGCCTATTGAAGGAAAGCCTAAATTTTACAGGAAATTTAGCGACTACTTCAAGGAAGATATAAGGTACAGGACATGGAAGGTTTTAATGCCAGTAAGGCATGTTACATTTGAGACTTTTTTCAAGATATTGATGGAACGTGGATTTGCATTGTATAACTATATTGACTCCAATCCCATTAAGTCTGGCAGGAAAGTAGATCCGAAAGCCTACAGCATAGCAAGCAAAGTGCCTTAATTAATAGTATTCGATCCGGTAAAGCTTTCGAGCAAGGCCATGAAGCGTATATTTGGAATAAATATGTCCATTAGAAAACACAATATAAATAAGAAATATAAAATCATCAGAGAATAAATAGATTATTGGGGCAATTAGAAGTTTTGTTAAGCTTTTCTTTTACGGATAAGTCTTTCAAATAAAGGATTTATCGTTGTTATATCGAATTTTTTCAATTTATCTTTGTCTAATTTATAATTGATTTTTCCAGAAGCTATATCTACTATTGCTTCTGGAATAGAATTTAAACTTTTAACAATAGATATCTCTTTTACCTCATCTGGTATTGGGGTATAATCAGGCAGCAAAGGTGGAGTTTCAAGGAATGCGCTTTCTATCGTGGTTATACTTAAGCCCTCACGCTCGCTCATATTCAGGAAGCACATTGACCTGCGAAGTTCATTATAAAGCCATAATTTGGTTGCATAAGGCTTTCTCATTTTTATGAAATCGTAAGAAGATGCAAGATCGCGGATATGGGTTTCTTCAGGACCTGAGCCTATGATAATGCCCTTTATATTTGGATTTAGCGAATGTGCCTTGGCCACAGCATCAATCCACAGGTCCAATCTCTTTTCCTTTATTAGCCTGCCTGAATAGACCACAGATGTATCCCTTTTTGATTTCTTGACACGGATTTTTAGGTCTAATACCGGAGAAAGTATTTTGATTTTATTAGGCTTTATCCCAACAGAATTCAGCTGGCTTGCGGTAACAGACGAATTTGCTACATAATAATCAGCACCGTGAATAGCATTTTTTGCATAGCGATATGCAGCAGTGCCTTTTAAAGTTCCAAGATAACCCTTCCAGCGCTTTAAATCCCATACCTCAGCAACATCAAGTGCAAGTATGCAATTGTGCGATCTGCAGTAAGATTTTACATATTTCAAATGCAGATAGGGAAAAGTATTTGCATATATAAAGTCAAAGTTGTAATCTTTAATAGCTCTAGGCAAAGCCCTTGCGAACTTCATTGCAAGTTTTATGGACCTGCTGCCCTTAGAAGTATAAAGATCTTTTACAGAGGCCTTTGCAACAGTAATATAATGTATTCCTTCTTTATCAAATTCCTTTTTCATCTTTTCAAACTGAAGGCAGAAGCAGTAAACATCATTCTTTTCGGAAAGATTTTTCATCTCTAAATATTGTATCGACTCCATGCCTCCCTTTACCCAGGGATATGCAACGTCAGATACAAAAGCTATTTTCGTCATTTAATACCTTGATTGATTTTAAATGAATAATAAAAAATAAAACATCAAAATCCTAAATCCTTTACCATTATACGCTTATTGCTTTTTGCCTTCGACTTTTTACTCTCTTTCCAGCCATAAATCCCAATCCCAATTGTTGCGAAAAGTGCAGCGAAGCTTACAATCCATGCAACATCTGCATCCGTCTGCAATGTGTAATACAAAGTAATCGTGTAGTTACCTGTTTTATTAATATACCAGGCATTAGCAAAACCATTGACTGCAATATGGTATTTTGAGGGGATAGGTTTTCCATTGATATACGCATGCCAGGGGCTTCCATAGGTTTCCCTAAATACAAGATAAAATGGCGTGGTTGCATTTCTTACCTTGACAGTTATCTGAGTCGGATTATTGTAATTAAACTTTATTTCTGGCTCTTTGAAATTAGGTATACTACTTGCATTGATTGTATCGCTGTCATTGTAAAAATCTGGAATATGTGTAATATATACAGAATCAGTTTTAATATCAAATGACTGATTTGTTATTGACTTAATTAATCCACCATCAGAAGAATTGCCTATATTATAGATATTTGTAGTATAGATAAGTGGGACATAATCCAAATTTTCATATATGGATGTATTTGAATATCTTTTAACAAATTTTATATTGTAAGTATTGTTTAAATTTATATATACCTCATTTAGGTTAAAGGGATCATAATAATTTTGGTCATAAGGGCTACTTTCTAATGCATTGCCCTGGACTAAAATATATTTTATCCCTAAGATTCCAAAAATCTGTGATATATAACTATCATTTAATTTATTATTATCTATTTCTGATGATACATCGTCATAAAGATATTTAGTTACAGGATAAAATATCTCAGATTGTGCTATATAACCTCCAGTATAAACAGGTTTGTTTATTAAGTAAGAATATATATTGGTACCTGTATACCAAGTATCTAAGTACTGAAATCCTGCAGCAGAAGGTAAAATGCCTACATTGAAATATCCGCTTTTATTATTTATGTAATTGCTAACCAAATATACATGGTTAGGTATTTTAACATAAAAATAATTGATATTTGTATAAGGTGTTATATCATTATAATAAAATAAACCTATACTAATTAGTATAAATATTAATATTCCCCAAGTAAAAATTAATTCCCTATTTTTTAAATAGTCTCTATAGAATATAATTGTGGCCGAAGAGAAAACACTAAGTACGAAACCCATTATATATGAAAATGACCCATCTCCTGATCTTATTGCGTATAAAGATTTAAAGTTCAATATAAGAAATTTGAAGATACCTCCAAACGGCTTATAAATGGTATTGTAAAAGAAAGTTATTAATATAAAGATTATCAATAAAGAGATTATTATAGTAGAATTTGGACTATGCTTTATTTTATTTAGGTATATTAATACACCAGATACGGAAAGTGCAAATAGAAGTAATTTAAGAGTAAAAATTACAGGATTATTTGAAAAAGGTAATATTTGCAACGCATAAAGGATATTACTTGTCGCAAATGGTTCTGGTAACGAGCCCATGAACGAATAATAACTTATATTAGCTGATTTACTTATCGATAGTAAATAAGCCCCATAAAATATGATTAAATTTATCAATAATGCAATTACAAAAGCTAAAAGTAATATAAAAAATAGGTTTAATCTTTTATCTTGTGTAAAAATAGGTATGACTATTATTAGTAATACAAATAATATAAAATCAGGAATTAAATAATTGTAACCTCCAAACGTAAATAAAAATGAGGCACTAATAATTAATCCGAACAGAACAAGCGAATTATTTTTTAATTTATATGTTTTATTATTAAAATTTCTTAATATCAATAAAATAAACAAGAAACAAAAAGGCAAGAATGATGATTCTCCACCAATAAAAGGAAAAAATATTAATGTACCTATAAGGCTGCTTGTGATACGGATATAATAACCACTTTTTTCAAATAACTTATAAAGAAATATAAACATACCTAAGCTACCTATTAATAAAAAGACTATATTTTCTAAGATATTGGCTAGTATACCATTTGTAATTGCTAAAGGCAAAACCAACAAACTATATAGATAATTCAAGGGACTTATCATACCTCTTTGTATAACCCCACTATAATCCAAATTATTATAAATGAAAAAATTATTATACAAACTATTAACATATTGATTAAATGAATAAGTAAGGCCAATAAATGGGGTATCTTCATGTACAAATATACTATTTTTAAATTCAAATATTGGTTGAGCTATTGACAGTGTGATAAGTATTATTACCACTAAGTAGATTGGTATTTTCTGCTTTATATTATCAAATTCAGAATTAATCTTCAAAATAATCACTAGCCATTTAAAAGTTATTGCCTACAAGTATTAATAAATTATAGGAAACCTAAAAATAATTATTATAATCAAAAGATTAATAGAATAATCTTAAAATAAGGTAAATTTTTTATGAATAAGAAAAAACTAAATGTTGTACAGTTGCACTCTGTAATATTTAAGGGTGATGCGGTAAGTAATATAATGCTCGCAATAGATAAAATTAATAAAGAAAACAACTGGAGCAGTTCCTTAATAGCAGATTTATTTAGTGAATATAAAGGGATCCCTGTTTGGGCATCTGCAGATTATAATAAATCATCTTATATATCCGGAATACCATACCTTATCAGTAGATTTATACGATTAGACAATAAAACTAAGTGGTTAAAAGAATACTTAAACGCTAAAAAAGAATATAAGCCAAACGTAGCTAGAAATTTAATAGAAAAGGCAGATATAAGAATATGGCATTATGGCGCTTTTTACACATTATTTAGGTATTTCCATGAAAGAGATATACTATTTTATCATGGTATAACCTATCCATATTTAGGATATAATTCAGAATTTAATATATACTCCAAAACAATGCTTCAATCTATATTAGATATGAATCCTTTTGTTATAGTACAAAGTCAGTTTATAAAGCAGAGCATTGCTGATTTGGGCTTTAAGTCAAATAATATCTATATTTTGCCATTATTCCATAAATATAAGTTACCTTACCAAGAAAGGTATACAAAGCCGATCCATTTAATAAGTTGGGGAAGGTATGCTTTAAACAAAGGGATCCCAGAGTTGGTGAGAGCTTGCAACCAATACAAAATCCCAATAAGAATATTTGGAGATAATTATCAAACAAGAGAATTCAAAGACGAATATAGAGAAGCCCTTAGATTTAACGTAAATAATTATGCGACCTTATCAAGTAAAATTGATGACTTTGAGAATGAGCTAAATCCAGCTACTATATACATAAGCAATTCCCATCATGAGGGTTTTGGGATGCCCCTTATTGAGGCAGAAGCTCACAGCCTCCCTGTCTTAGTAAGAAAAGGAACTGCAATGGATGAATTAGTAAAAGATGGATATAATGGATATTTGTTTAAGGATATAAATGAGATTCCAGAGTTAATAAACAAAATAAAGAAAAATTATAAGCAGATAAGCTACAATGCATGGAAGCATAGCCAAGGATTTAGCTATGAAAATTTCAAAAAACAATATTTGAAAATAATAAATAAATACTTGGAATATAAAAAGACTAATATAAAATAGAAATTTAGAATTTATAAAAAGGTGTTAAAAAATGGAAAAAACCCCTAATTCAATAATAAAATTAAAAGAGCAAAATAAGAATAATCCAATCATATCAATAATTATAACTGCTTATAATAGAAAGCAATTTCTTAAATATGCAGTGCAATCTGTTTTAAATCAAAATTTCCCAAAACATAATTATGAGATAATTATAGTAAAGAATTTTATTACAGAATTTGATAAAGAATGGATTAGCAAAGGAATTAAAATTATATATAAAAAAGAAGGTTCTGTAGGGCAATTTTTAGCATTGGGAATCATTCATTCAAAAGGAGAAATAATATCTTTCTTAGATGATGACGATACATTTGAAAGAAGAAAACTTAAAGTGGTAAGTGAAATGTTTTCAAAATATAAAGATTTAGTATATTATCATAATGATTTTAAGGTAAATTATGAAGATAAATATAACAAACCACTTAAAATGCCCAATATAAACATAAAGAGGTTCATACCTACTTCAAGTAAAAGGTATATTTATAAGTTTGTTCTATTCGGATATTATTTCAATTTAAGTTGTGTCAGTATAAAAAGGCAAATTTCCATAAATAATATAGATTATATTAAAAAGATTATTACTGATCCTGATGATTTTTTTGGATATCTCGCAATGTCGATTAAAGGCAAAATTCTATGCGATAATTTAAAATTAACAAATTACAGGATACACAAAAATAATACTTCAAGGTCAAATCCTTTTGGAAGGAATGGGCATTACGATAGAGAGTATAAAATGTATCATGTTTTATTTAAGGATTTCTTACTGAAAACAAATCAAAAAATTGCTTTAAAAGCTTTGTATTCACGTGCTATAAGAAATGAATTAGATTATAGAGTTCTAAATTCAAAAGATATAAAAATTAGCAAACTAATGGATTATGTTAAAAATTTCTCCATACCCTATTTAATCTATTGCGGTAAACTAGATTTATTTATAATACTGATTATATTGAATAGGATAAGCAAGTCAAAGGCTCAAGCAATCTTAGTTGAAAGAGAAGGGCTAACAGTTTAGTTAATTTATAAATAATTTACTATCAGTTTAAAAGTCGATAAAATTGATTTAAGTTGATAACATGTGAATGACGAAGATTTAAACAAACTTTATGCAAGCAATAATCTTAAAGATATAATAAATTTTATGACTTTTTAAAAGTAAAGAAGAAATAATAGAATGGATGAAACACCGACCAAAAATGATGCCTAATTTAATTGAATTAAATAAAGATGCCGACAATTATGCAATTGTTGTAATACCAACAATTAATTCAAATGGAAAATGGCCAAAAAAGTGCAAGTAGATTTTTGATGGATTACATATAATATTTGCTGAGAATCCAGATAAAAACCAAATCCCTATTTCAATTATGCCTTTTCGGTAAATACAGGAGTAAGCAAGGCTATGGAATACAATCCAAGGTGGATAATAATATCAAACGATGACATGTTCAAAATTGATGATGTATCAAAATTGATAAATGAGTTAAAAGAAAGTGAAAACTATGATACATTATTCTTTCCTAAATCTAATGCTTATTCTAATTATGAGGTTTTAGCAAAACCAAGATTAATAAATATCTTTAGATTGTTTTTCTATTTGAGAAGGAATTATAAATTAATTGAGAATAAATTAAAGGTAAAATTTGAAACTTTGAATCTTAAAAGTAACGGTTTTTCTATAAAAATTTAATGTACAAACAGTCAATAAGAATAAGGCACCTTCAAGGCGTTTTCTTGCCATCAATGCAAATTTTATTAAACATATTGATGGTAGGTATTTGATGATACATTTATAAATGGTCACGAAGACACGTGGTTGTACTATAAGTATTTACAGAATTGCAATTTCAAACTAAGCAATTTTAATATTGGTATATATACAGGGAGTTCATTAGGTACAGGAATAAATAGATGGTTTAGAGAAATTGCAAATGAAGCATACTTTGAGCATCTTATTGAAGAGGATACAAGCAGAAATACAAAATAAGCAAAAATTAAAAGTTTTCCAAAAGTACCTACTGCTAAATTAACATAAAATAACCAGATAAAAGGATATTATTTAAAATCTTAAACTACAAATGCAAAATGCTTTTGATGAAATTAAATTATAAAAGGTAAAGCAAAATGCCGGCAGCAAGTTCAAAATCCGATAAGATACGCAAGCTGCCGGCAAGCAGAACTTCCCGCATAAGGATTGAAAGCGTAAACAGCAAGATTTCCAAATACTTCTACTATATAGCGACTGTTGCGATAATTGGCATCGTGATCTCCGCCCTTGGAATAACCAACGGATACTTTCATTATTTCAACTACAAGGATTACTACAGCAGCGAAGTGAAGGTATTCAGCCCGTTCTATTACCTCGGATATTTGGGTATATTCCTGATCATAGCATTTGCTCCTCCTCCCGATTACCTATTAGTGCCGTTCTATGGGTATTTGGCATCCCTGAACTACTTTAACGTTTATTTGGTATTCATTGTTGCGGTGCTTGCGATGATGTTCCTTACCGCAATCGAGTATTTCGGAGGCAGATTTGCAGGAAGGCCTCTCCTTCTAAAGGTGCTTTTACATGTCGGCATTACGGAAAGGGACATTTCAGTTGCTGATGACTGGATAAGCAACCACGGAATAGCCTCCATATTCATTGCCACATTCGTCCCGTACTTCAAGAATGTAACTTCGCTTGCAGCAGGGACCCTGAAGATGAATTCTCTCAAGTTCTTCATCACGAATGCCGTTGGATTCTCGCTGAGATTTGCAATACTTGTCTACATAGGGTATGAGGGCATCAACGTGTTCCTGCCCTCTTTTGACGTGGAATTCCGTTCAATACTATACTTGATAGCAATAGCAAGTTCGTTGATACTTGCATATGCAATCCTTGTGAAAGCATTGCACAACCAGGATAAGGAATCTTCAGCCATCCAAGGGTAAAAAGCTTGCAATAGCTACATGCAAAACAAGGCACTATTTTTGGCATTTGATAGACGGAAATCGAATGCATAGCCAAAGAATCATATAAAAGGGAACGTTTATATTTTTTTAATTTAAAAACATATCGGTGGGAAAAATGGAGAAAACGGTTTTTAATGGGTCTGTTAAATACATCCAAGTTATGGATGAGAATGGAAACATCGACAAAGATCTATATCCCAAGGACCTTACGGACAAGGACCTTGTCGAATTATATAAATACATGAACCTAGGCAGGGAAATGAGCGACAAGCTTGTCGCATTGCAGAGGGCGGGCCTTATGCCAACGATAGTCCCTATTTACGGAGAAGAGGCAACCCAAGCGGGGAGTGCATACGCTCTTACAAAGGATGATTGGATAATACCAACATTCAGGCAGCACCTTTCACTTATAATAAAAGGGGTGTCAATATATTCAATATTCCTTTACTTCAAGGGATACGAGGAAGGATTCCAGCTCGGTGCGGTAAACAATTCGGGACCGGAGATAGCGCCGGTAGGTGCAGGAATACCTCATGCTGCGGGAGTCGCATTTTCATTGAAGTACAAGAAGAAGCCCAATGTCGTGCTTACCTATGTAGGTGATGGAGGAACATCCGAAGGCGATTTCTACGAGGGGATGAACTTTGCGGGCGTAAACAAAGTCCCTTTGGTAACAATAATAGAGGATAACGAATGGGCGATATCAGTCCCAAGGAGCCAGCAGACAGCTGCGGAGACACTGGCGCAGAAAGCATTCGCAGTTGGGATGGACACGATACAGGTTGACGGAAACGATGTCCTTGCGGTATACAAGGCGACGAAAGATGCGATTGACAGCATAAAGAAAGGCGGCAGGCCATACATAATAGAGGCATTGACATACAGGATGGGAATGCACACTACGGCAGACGACCCAACCAAGTACAGGCCGGAATCCGAAGTTGACCCTTGGAAGCCCAAAGATCCTATAACAAGGATGAAGAAGTACCTTGTTTCGAAGAAGCTTTGGAACGATGACATGGAAGCGAAGATGAAGGAAGAGCACAACAAGCTTCTTGACGATGCCATGGACAAGATCAAGGAATTCAAGCCGGATCCAAAGTCCATATTCGAGACCGCATTGAGCTTTATGCCTGATTCATTGAAAGAGGAGGAGGACGAAGCAGTCAAGAATAATTTCTGGCAGTGAATTTTAATAGGTGGATAAAATGATGGCGAATATGATTTCTGCGTTGAATAATGCATTGGATCTTTGCCTCGCCGAAAACGAGGATATAGTAATAATGGGAGAGGATGTAGCAAAGGACGGAGGGGTATTCAGGGTGACCGATGGGCTGCTAGACAAATACGGGCCCACAAGGGTAATGAACACGCCTTTGGCTGAAAATTCCATAATAGGCACTGCAGTTGGTATGGCATTGGGAGGGATGCACCCGTTCCCCGAAATACAGTTCGGTGGATTTTCATACCAGGCGTTCTCTCAGATAATGCATCATGCGGCGAGGTTCAGGACAAGGACAAGGTCAAAGATGCCCATACCTATGGTTATAAGGTTCCCCGCAAGCGGTGGGGTTGGAGGACCCGAGATACATTCTGAAAGCCCGGAAGCGTTGTTCTCACATATAGGATCATTGGTTGTTATAGAGGCATCGACACCATATGACGCAAAAGGGCTTCTTATATCGGCTTCCCACTTAAACGATCCTGTTGTATTCATAGAGCCTACGAAGCTTTACAGGATGTTCAAGCAGGAGGTGCCGGAAGACAGTTACGAGGTCCCAATAGGAAAGGCAAACGTTGTCAACCACGGAGACGACATTACTATAATAACCTATGGTACAATGTCACCAGTAGTCCAGAATGCGGTGAAAGACAAGAAGGTTTCCGCTGATGTGATAGACCTTAGGACGATAAACCCGTTGGATGAGAAGACAATACTGGACAGCGTCAAGAGGACAGGCAGAGCGCTTATAGTGCATGAGGACCAGAAATCATTCAGTGTAGGTGCGGAGGTGTCAGCTGTGATAGCAGAGAAGGCGATGTTTGAACTCAAAGCGCCTATACTACGTGTCGCAGGATTCCACACGCCTATACCGTTTGCGGGATACGAGAATTACTGGATTCCAAATGAGAAGAGGGTTTCACAAGCGATTGATAGTTTGCTTTCAGCATAAATTTTTTAAGTGGTAAAAATGGAGACAGTCAAATTTGCAGATGTAGGAGAAGGTATAACAGAAGGGCATATTCAGAAGATACTTGTAAAGGATGGGGACCAAGTAAAGGAGGACCAGCCATTAATGCAGGTTGAAACAGACAAAGCAGTTGTCAATATACCCTCGATAAAAGGGGGCACGGTAAAGGTTGTCGCAAAGGAGAACACTGACATAAAGGTAGGGGACATACTCGCATATGTCGGCACTCCTGATGAGCTTAAGAATGCGCCTAGTGCAGGAGCGGCAGCTCCTCAGCCAAGTGCACCAAAAGCACAGGAGCAAAACAAGACTCAAGAAGCAAGTGCTGGAGCACCGGCAAAGCCCCAAGCTGAGACCAAGCCCGCATCCTCCCCAACCCAACAAGGTGCACCACATCCCGAAATATTGACTACTCCATTCGTGAGGAAGCTCGCGGAGCAGCTGAAAGTCGACCTTGCACAGATAAAAGGTACCGGCCCTAACGGAAGGATAATGGAAGTCGATGTAAGGGATGCAGCGAAGGAGACATCCGACGTATTGAAGAAGCCAAGGCATCCTGAGATTCTTGCGGAGAAGCATGGAGAGGAGATCGAGCATGTGCCTTTATCCCCGGTGAGAAAGGCAATCGCCAAGAACATGGAGGCGTCATGGACCATACCAAGGGCATCGCACATAGACCTTATAGATGCGAGCGAGCTTAACAGGATCGTCTCCGAAGCGAAGGACAAGTTCCTGAAGCAGTTCAACATAAAGCTGACATTCCTGCCAATATTGATTAAGGCTACAGTAGCCGCATTGAAGGACAACCCCCACTTCAATGCAAGCTACGACCCGGTAAACAGGGAGATACTGGTGAAGCACTATTACAATATAGGGCTCGGTGCGGAGACAAAGGACGGATTGAAGGTTATCGTGATAAAGGATGCCGACAAGAAAAGCATAGTCCAGATAGCAAGGGATCTAGCGGACCTCAGGGACAAGCTTTATGCCAACACGATAACATTGGATGACATGAAGGATTCCTCGTTCACCATAACGAACGCGGGCAGCTTGGGCGGCGGATTCATAGGGATCCCTATGATAAACCCTCCCGACGTAGCAATACTCGCTTTCAGCATGATGAAGGACATGCCAGTAGCGGTTGATGGAAAGGTCGAGATAAGGAAGATACTTCCTTTCACACTGACATTCGACCACAGGGTAGTCGATGGGGCAGAGGCCGTAAAGTTCGGGAACGAGCTGAAAGGCTATATAGAGGATCCGGAGTTCCTTGAAATGGGGGATTAATTTATAGATTGGTGTAATTATGGGAGTAGTAGGATCTTTACCTGAAGAAGTGGATGTAGTAGTAATAGGAGGAGGAGCAGGAGGATATACTGCGGCGATAAGGGCAGCGGAACTCGGAAAGAGCGTTGCCCTTGTAGAAGCTGACAAGCTTGGAGGAAGCTGCTTGAACTATACATGCATACCCGCGGCAACAATGATAAACATCGCGGACAAATTCCAGTACGCGAAAGGAAACAAGGACCTTGGGATAACGGGAAGTCCACAGATAGACTTCAAGAAAGCCCACGAATACAGGATGGGAGTTTCAAAGAAGCTGTCCTCCGGAGTCGAGTCATTGTGCAAAATGCACGGGATTGAGGTGTTCAACGCTATGGGGTCCTTCCTTTCATCAAATTCATTGCAGCTTAGCGATGGGGTAACCCTCAACTTCAAGAAAGCGATAATAGCCACTGGCACAAAGCTCGAGCAGCCTGAAAAATTAAAGGTCGACGGAGTGAAAGTCCTTGACCATAAGTCAGTGCTTTCCTTGGACTATATACCGAAGAGCGTCGCAATAGTGAATGACGATTATGCCGCTATAGAATTCAGCTCAATGTTCGCGAAGCTCGGTTCAAAAGTATATGTGATATCTGAGAAAGGAATCTTCTCAAGGATTGACCAGGAGCTGATCGCAGTGCCCAAGAAGAAGCTTGCGGACATGGGTGTCGAAGTATACGAGAAGGATCCGATTAAGTCGTATTCCGATGGAAAGATAACACTTGAAAGCGGAAAGGAGATTACAGCGGACATAATCGCCCTGTCGCCCGAACGCGTGCCTTACACTGAAGGGCTTGGATTGGACAACACAAAGGTGCAGCTCAACGAAAAGGGCTACATAAAAGTTGACAGCCATCTGCAGACAACCGATCCAAACATCTATGCCTCGGGCGATATAGTCGGGCAGCCGATGTCGGCGACAAAAGCGCTCAGGCAGGGAGTTATTGCAGGGGAATCCGCATCCGGATTGAACTCCGAGTTCGACAATGTCGTAGTGCCTGAGACGATACTCTCGGATCCGGAGATTGCGGTTGTTGGCAAGCTTTCGGGAGACGGGATAAAAACGATAAAGTTCCCGTTCTCCGCATCCGGAAGGGCCATAGCGGATGACGCCACCGAAGGGTTTACAAAGATCGCATACGACGAGAACGGTGTGGTAAAAGGTGTAGGAATCGTAGGGCAGAACGCGGATGTGGTGATAGGCGAAGCGACATTGGCAATAGAAATGAGCGCCATGCTTGAGGACATAGCGGATACGATACACCCGCATCCAACGATGAGCGAAGGGCTCGAGGAGGCGGCGGAAGGGGCATTGGGAAGGCCGATCGATTTCTATGTCGCCCCTCCGAAATGAAGCTCCCTGATTTTTATTTTTCTTATCTCGCTATCTTATTCTTTCTCATAAATGCGTATCCTATTACACCTCCTATGAAAGGGAGGAAGATGCAGCATACCGCAAAGAATATGTAGGCGAATGTGTTCAGCGTCCTCACGCTCTTGAGCATGCCCAATGATATCAGGAATAAGATTATCCCTATCGCAATCCCAAGGTAAATAAGACCAAAGGCTATTGCCGGAGCGTAAAGTATATAGTAGCCTATGACGCTTCCCAATAATATTATTATAGATGCGGCCATAAAGCCCATTTTGCCCGAGCCCTCTGCCCTTTTTTTCGAATCCATAAAACCACAAAAGCGATTGCAAACGAAGATATGTAATAAGCGTTATCAAGATTTTTATATTTTTATGATGACAATATACCGGTATCATGCACAGCATAAAGTCCGATCTGATTGAAAAAGGGTTTGCGTTCCCTGATTATGGAAGCAGCAACATGGAGCTTGCGAAGGAAGTGGCAGATGGCCACGGAAAGCTTATAGGAGGGAAGAGGAAAAGAAGATTCCTGTTATTCATCGACGGCTTGGGGTATGACTTACTGAAGTCAGCGATATCGAACAGCAGGCAGCTGAAAGGGATTTCATCAAAAATGCAAGTCGATAAGATAAGCACAGTATTCCCTTCTTTCACCCCTACAGTGTTCACGAGCATAGACTCAGGCAAGACGCCCGCGGAGCACGGTATAATAGGAAGCCCTATCCCGATAAGAGAATATGGGATGATGAAGGACATGTTTTCGATCCCTTGGAGCCCATCGGTTGACGAAGTCTCAGGGAAATCCGAAACAATATCACCATTCCCGATCTCCGATAATTTGCTGAAGGCAGGCAGGAAAAAGGATTTCCTCTACCTTCAGTCCGAGCAGGTTGCAAGGAAGAATGCCCAGACCTATGTGTACAACAATATCAATTATACAGGCTACATCTCATTTGACGATTTCCTTTTCCAGTCAATGGATCTTGCGGAATCGGACCAGTACAACACTATATACGCCTACATCCCTGAAATAGACCATGCGCAGCACCAGTATGCAAAGAGCTCACGGCTTGGGCTTGGGATAACCACAATGATGCTGGAGAGGCTGATGGAGAAGCTGCTCCCAAAGCTCAAGGACAACGGATGGGAGCTGCTCATGTCATCAGACCACGGGCAGGTTTCATCAAAGAACGATGACATAATAGATCTTAATGCAAAGAGCGAGGTATTGAAGTATCTCAGGAGCCCTCCATGGGGAACCGACAGAGTAATGTTCTTCGATACCGTCGAAGGGTTGAGCGAGAAGTTCGAAAAGGAGTTCAGCAGGAATTTCAGCAAGAGCTTCGTCCTTTACGATTCCAGCGAAGCGATAAAATCCGGCCTGTTTGGAAGCACGAAGGTGAGCGACTCGCTGAGATACCGCTTCGCAACCCATATAGCGATATCAAAGCATAACAAGCTCTTCCATTACAGGTACCCTGGAGGAAAGGAGTGGACTTCAGAGTTGTCAGGCCATCATGGAGGGCTTTCAAAGGAGGAGATGGAGATACCCCTATTGAAAGCATGAGGGCACATCCGGATGGATAGGGCTTTGCGGAAAAGCATTGATGCAAAATTCTACACGCCCTAAGAAAGCTGCCTGTGCATCATTTACGAATCTCCAGATTGGAATAAAGAGGTTTTGCTCGAATGAACACCTTCGGTAAATTCCCAAGATTTTTATATTTTTATGATGACAATATACCGGTATCATGCACAGCATAAAGTCCGATCTAATTGATAACGGGTTTATTTTTCCAGATTATAAAAACAGCAGCATGGAGCTTGCGAAGGAAGTGGCCGATGGCCATGGAAAGATGATAGGAGGGAAGAGAAAGCGGAGGTTCCTTCTCTTCATCGACGGGTTTGGATATGACCTGCTGAAATCCGCGATATCGAACAGCAGGCAGCTAAAGAGACTGCCCTCCGAAATGCAGATGGGCAAGATAAGCACCGTATTCCCTTCTTTCACCCCTACAGTGTTCACGAGCATAGACTCAGGCAAGACGCCCGCGGAGCACGGTATAATCGGAAGCCCCATTCCGATAAGGGAGTACGGGATGATGAAGGACATACTAACGCTTCCATGGAGCCCATCGGTTGAAGAGGTCTCAGGGAAATCCGAGGCAGAACCTCTTTTCCCCAACTTGGATACACTCCTTAGAATGGGCAGCAGGGGGGATTTCATATACATGCAGTTTGAGCGTGTCACGAACAAGAACTCGCAGACATACTTATACAGCAAGATAAACTACACGGACTACATATCATTTGATGACCTCCTTTACCAGTCGATAGACATCGCTGAATCGGACCAGTACAACCTGGCATACACCTACATCCCTGACATAGACCATGCGCAGCATGAATATACAAAGGACTCAAGGCGCGTACTTAGCATAACAACATTCATCATGGAGATGATAATGGAGAAGCTGCTCCCAAAGCTCAAGGACAACGGATGGGAACTGCTCATATCATCCGACCACGGGCAGGTTTCATCAAGGCACGAGGACATAAACAGGTTTGACGCAAAAACCAATATACTGAAGTACCTAAGGAGCCCTCCATGGGGAACCGACAGGAGCATATTCTTCGATGCGGCCGAAGGCATGGGAGAGAAATTCGAAAAAGGGTTTGAGAAGGAGTTCGGGAAGAACTTCATCCTTTACGATTCCAGCGAAGCGATAAAATCCGGCTTGTTCGGTAGCACGAAGGTGAGCGACTCGCTGAGATACCGCTTCGGCACGCACATGGCCATACCAAAAGGAAAAAACATATTTTATTACAAATATCCCGGTGGCAGAGAGTACCCCGGAGGAAAGGAGTGGGTTTCTGGCTCCTCGGGCCATCACGGAGGGCTTTCAAAGGAGGAGATGGAGATACCCCTATTGAAAGCATGAGGGCACAGCCAAACAAATAAAAAGATGTGAGTGGAAATAAATACAAGGTAAACTGCGATTTGGTAATCCTAATGCTTGGATATATAATTATAGCGATATTCCTTATATTCGACTTTGTAATATCGCTCTGGGACGCGTATGCAAGCGGCGTTAACAAAGGCATGCTTGAGAAGAAGCAGACGTTCGCAAGCATGTTCACCAAAGTGCTCTTCGTATATGCAGGAGTTGGCATAGCTTTCTTTGGAATGACATATGTATTGGTAATAATACTGTCATTGATACTTTATGCGATAGGCTATATAGGAGCAAGCCTTCTGGTTTATACATTGAACTTCAGCTTCCTTGTATTTGGGCTCATGATAATATCCTTTGGGGTGCTTGTAACAGTGCAGTCAATACTTGTCGCCGTTCATAGGAGGAGCCTTGGATCAATAGCCATATCAATATTCAATGTCATTATAATACTGTTCGATATATCGATGTACGCATCAGGTTTCAAGGGCGCTCTTAGGGTTGTCAGGAACGGCAGGAGCAGGTCCGCGGGTTTCTACGAGATAATAATCGCGGCATTGATCTTGGCGTACGTCCTTATACATACCGCTTACAAGAAAGGCATAAATTCGGTGTTGGACAAGGGAGGGATGGGAGTACAGAAACTGTACTAATATTTAGATATTTCCGTCCAAAATCTAATGTAAATTTGGTTTTAATATGGAGCTTTCGAAGGAACATGATAATTCAACCAACGCGCAAAATGCAGCCGCCTCCAGCCCTGGCGAAGGCATCGTGATAAAGGAGATTCCTCCTTCCGCGGACCTTCCGTTCACGCTTGATAAAGGAGAGAAAATAATATATTATGCGAAGCCCGACAAGGACATATACGTGCACAATCTGACTAGCAGTGTCAAATATGTTGTAGGTATAGCGCTTTTGATCCTGGCCTTGCTTATAATAGGTTTCATATTCTTTATTATTGAAAGTTTGATAGGGCTTGTGAATGCGGCAATATACAGCATTGCAGTAATAATCATAATGCTTTTGATAGAATTCTTAGCAGCTTACTTTACAAAAAAGTCTGCGCTGTTTGGATACCAGTACCAGAATTATTGGATAACAACAAAGCGCCTTATAAGGCAGGTTGGGATAACGACAGTGATCAGCCAGGCATTGGATGTAATGCCACTTGACACGGTTTCCGAGGTAGAGATAAGAGATCTCCATCTTTCAAAAATGTTCCAGGAGGGATGGACTGTCATAGCCCATCCAATTGCATTTACTGGATACATGTCCTCCTCAGGGCAGGCCTATGGAGGGCAGTCGCTAATCCGTGCATTCCCCCATATGACAAAGGAGCAGGCGGAGGAATTCAAGAAATACCTTGTATATGAGAGAGACCTGAACAACCCAAACCTGACGAATTCCTGATGTCCTTCTTCTTTTGCCGTATTTTTACAGTTTTGACAACCAATCAAAACCTATTTAATGTTTGATTGCATAATATAAATGTGATAAAATGGCTTTTACAAGCGATCTGTCGACTAGTGACTTTTGGCTTCTTAGGAAGCAGGGCTACATGCCTCTTGGCCTCGTCGTAGGAAATTCCGTATACAGCATGGGTGTTGTAGGGGGGATGATGACAGGGATAAAAGGTATGGGAAAAGGGGAAATACCTCAGATAACAGAGCTTCTCTACAACGCAAGGATGATGGCATTGAACAGGATGCTTGATGAAGCGAACAAGCTTGGAGCGGATGGAGTTATAGCGGTAAAGCTAAATATCAACTACATGCACAATGGGGAATGGATGGAGGTTACCGCAATAGGCACAGCAGTAAAGCACGTTGATAATGGCTTTGGCAGCAGGGGAGACGACCCACAGGTAATGATACCAATGCATTCAAGCGATGTAAAGGACGTCTGAATCTGCATCAAAAGTTTTAAATAACTTTACAGTGGATTGCTATTATGCATGCTAAACCGATTATTTTGGCTACCACTGTTTTTCTTATTTCAGCCCTATTCTTATTCAACTTTGTATATGCGGCAGGCTACGGGACTTCAAAGGTTTCACTTACCCAATACTCGGTGAATGTCTCACAGGGTGGCTCTGCCAATATCGGATTCACAATTTCACTATTCAGCGGAAGCTACTGGGGGACGTCGCTTGCGGAAAGCCCTTCAAGCAAATACATCACATTTTCTCCGAGCGTATCAAACAGCGATCCTACATATAACGGCACGCTTTCAATAAGCGTTGCAAATGGGGCTCCAAGCGGGAAATACAAGTTCAATATCTCCGCGGTCGGAGATGACCCATCCGTTTCTCCTGTGGTGCTGGTCGTGAATGTATTGAATTCGACAAAAGCCTCAAATTCAACAAACGTTTCCAGAACCGTTACGCCTCCGGTCACAAGCACCTCAAAGCCAAAGAATTATTTCGCTTATGTCGGCATTTTATTCCTGGTATTGATAATAGCGCTTTCAGGGCTGTCCCTTTCAATGAAAGCAAAGTTCGTCAAGGCAGCAGGATATGCAATGGGCGGTTCAATACTGCTGAGCCTGATTGCCGCCGCATACCTGTTGGTATTTGACACATTGCTCAGGGTTTCCGGCATGCTTCACTACGACATACTTATAGTTTTCTTCATACTTACAATAATTCTTTCATATCTAATTTACGGCAACAGGAAGATGCGCAGGAATGCGCTGCTTGTATTGGGAGCACTGTCGGCGTTGTTCGTGCTTGCAATGTTTCTTGATGCTATTCTCGGGCTGCCATTGACACAGGTATCCGGGTCATTGTCCTATGGATTCAATTACCTGTTTGGATTTGGAGCCCCTAATACTTATTCAGCGTTTGGAACATCCTTTGGATTCAGCCTGCTTCTTCTATCGGTAACGGCCACTTCTATACTCAGCCTGTCAATGTACTTTTTCGAAAATAGGAAAGATTGACAGGAAAAGGATTAGGTAATTGGTAAAACTTTGGGCGTTTGCCGAACCCAACAATTTTGGCAATACCACGCTTATTTTGTACCTCTGTCGAATTTTCTCTTAAACTTTGAGAAATCCTTCAAAAGCCTTTTCTCGCTCTCTATTTCCATCTCCAAATGCCTGTTCATGTTCTTGAATTCATCCTCAACTCTGTCTGCTACCTTCAAGAATACCTCTGCGTAATTAGAAATTTTATCCTGATCATTAACCGCCTCTATAACCGGCTGTTCGGATGTTATCTCAATTAAATCTGATTCTATCGCGGACAACATCTTAAGGTTCACTGAGGCGAACGAACCCTTAAGATACCTACGGATCTCCTTCACAGATGATATATCATCAGATACAGCATTTATCAGTTGCCCGACACTCATCCTTTTGCTCAATAGCGCCCTAGAAGCGCCAAGCAATGGTGCACTGTACACATGAATCGAATAGTTGGCCAGCGCATTTATCAGATAATCATTCAACTGCTTTTTCACTTCATCAAAGTAGACATTGTTGATTTTTACAACGGTTTCGTAGTTTAAAGACTTTAAGCCCCTATTTGAAAAATCGATTATCTTGGCATGAACCGTATCTGAAATGCGTTTGATGCTTGGTACAACATTTGTGGAATAATTATCAAGTTCCTTTAGGTATATCTTAGCAGCATCTATGTCTTTTGAAAAGAACTCTATGTCAACATTGTCCTTAATCAGCTGCCTCGCCACGGATTCATTGGAAATCGGCAGCCCCTGCTTGACAATCATCAGTTCTGCCGCAAACAGGTTGGCGAGCAGTTCATCCGTTACCGTCCCATAAATGCTTTTTTTGCTATTGTAAACCCCGTTTTTGGTAATGTCTGACTGCATTGCTATAGAATGCCCGAGCTCATGTGCCAGTGCATGGTCAATCGAATCAACATTATCTTCGCCTTTCTTATAGAGATCCAGAAGCTCCCTCTTTATTATTATCTTATTTAATCCCCTGTCATATGCGGCCAGTACCACCGAATTGATCTTAGATTCATCAATAAGCTTGAATCCAGTCTTGTAAGAACTGTCAAAATCAAAATAAAGTTCTGGGGGCCTGAAATCCTTGTAATAAGAATTTATTATCCCAGCAAAACCATCAAGATCTGCCTTGTAAAGGTCTTTTATAAATGACTTGAACTGCTCTATGTCCTTTTCATTGAACCTGACCTTTGGCTCCTTTTCCAAGGCTCTATCCGCCTTGTCTTCCTTTAAATAATCCACCTTTTTATCCTTATCAAGATCAACAGCCTTAGTCGGCATAGGAACACCAATAAGCTTATCCATATTCAAATATATATTAGTTGCCAAGCGATCTGCGGATCCCTTAAATTCAGAGCAACAGCTTTACCAAATGGAATTTATGCCAAACCGTTTTTCCATCCGTGAAAGGTCCCTAAGCAGTTTCCTTTCAGTTCTTAGATTCTTAGAAAGGTAATGGCCGATTTCGTCGAACTCGTCCTCAACACTATCCGCTATTCTAGAAAACGTGCTTTTATAATCAAAGTATATGCCTTCGTTCTTAAGGGATTCTGTTACAAGCTTGATTGGTATACGCTTTATGGAGCCGGGCTTTGTAATGGACATGGATCTAAGATCAACTGAGGCGAACGAACCCTTAAGATACCTCCGGATCTCCTTAACGGATGACATATCCTTTGAAACGCTATTGATTATCTCTTCAACACCCTTTCTTTCGCTAAGCAGTGCCTTTGCCGCTCCAAGAACCGGTGCGCTGTAAACCGATATGGCATAATTCCTCATTATGTTGACCAAGTAATTCTTTAGCACTTTGTCAACCTTTTCCGAATAATAATCATTTACCGCATCATAATCGATTACTTTCCCCGACCCTTCCGATTTCTTTATGTACTTGTATACTTCATACGATATATGTTCAATGGCATTCTGTGCCTCCCTTGAATACTTATTGAGCCACCTAAAATATGCCTTTGCAGCATCTATGTCCTTGGACAGGTACTCCAGGTCTGAATCGTCCTTGATTAGCTGCCTAGCCATGGATTCATTGGAAATCGGCAGCCCCTGCTTGGCAACCTCAAGTTCTGCCGCAAACAGGTTGGCGAGCAGTTCGCCTTTGACAATCCCATGGAAATCTGTTTTGCCTTCCTCCATGCTTTCATCGGCAAGGCCCAATTGTTTGACCAAAGAATGCGCTATCTCATGATTTACAGTGTGCTCAATGCTATAGGTTTTACAACCATGATTGACATACTTGTAAAGAAGGCCAGGTTTTATTATTATCCTATTCGAAATAAAATCGTAAGCGCCAAGGACTTTGAAGCTAAGCCTTGAATCATCAATAAAACCAGAAGCCGTTTTATAGGAATCGTCAAAATCAAAATAAAGAATCGGCGCCTTAAACCCAGTGCGGTATTTTTGGACGAGCCCCTTGTAGCCCTCAACCGAGTTCCTGTAGACTATTTTAACAGCATCCTTGAATCTCTCAATATCGGATTCCTTGAAATGCCTATTTAGCTCTTCCTCTTTGCTCTGCCCTGCACTGCGATGATCCTTACGATCCCTGTTGAGCGATTTTAGGTTTGCATCGGATTCTTGATTGTTTAAATCTTTTATCTTATAGGCCATAAAAGCAACTAGATAAAATAAAAGCTATTCAAATATATATTATTTTTCTATCATCTGCGGAACTTCTTTCCATCCAGATATAAGTCAACCATCTCGTATTTCAACGAGAAGTCTATATCCATCGAGGAAGTTCCATCTCCTGTGCGTATATTGCCATATCTTAACAGCTTCCCATTGGATGATAGATATTCTAGCATCTTTTCGGTCTCCTCCTTGACAGGTTCCAAGTATATCTCATCCCTAATCCCATGGTATTTGAAGCTGATGGCGTAATCATAATCCTTGCCCGCATTATTGAAAATACCCGGAACTGATGGATAAAGGTATTTTACCTTTTCAACCACCAGGTTCTCTGCTGTCTCAAGCTTCTTTGCGAGCTTGTTAGGTATATATGGTATTGACAAGGTCTGGCAATTTTCATTCTCGTCAAAGTATAGGTCGCTTTCAACTTTCAGCCTTTTTACACGTGATGATATCCTCAGTGTACTGGAGTACCTAGACGCAAAATCCACTTTCACATTGTTGCCAAATATATCCCTGAAATAGGCATCGGTTTTGAAGTGCCCCTGGTGGGAGCTCAGGTAATCAAGAACTGCCTTTTCATCCATGCTTCTTGGGTACAGCCCAATCCGGTGCCTGCGCCCTTCATGTTCATAAGAGATAAAGTAGGAATACCCAGATGCACTGTTCTGCCTACCTGGATCTTTCTCTTTTTCCTCCCTCTCAATCTTTACGCTTTTGTCAGAAGACGTGAATTCCTTTGCAATACTGTAATCGTCCAAATGAAATTCTATGCTTGCCCCCTTCCCTTCGTCATCAAGTTTTCTGCTGCATCCAATTATTTCAGCGCGCGGCAGTTCAATGTTCCTCACGTACACATACAATATATCCACCGAAGTTAAAATATGCAGCTTACTTTTAAAAGTTTTTTGTATAAAAATAGGGCAGTTTCCCTGCAAATAGACAATTGTCCATATCCTTGAATTAAGTTAAAAAGACTAAATCAAAATAATGACTGTCATATATAAAATAAAATATGCAGATTAATGATCTTAAGGTGCAACTATGGCTAAAGATGAAAAAATAATATCAGAGGTAAAAGCAGAAGCAAATCCAACGATACCCATAATATTTGTATCGAGCGTACGGGACAACAGGCTGCCTCTGCACAACTCAATGGGGCTTTCGGTTACCGACAATGAAGGCAAGACAAAGGTTGTGACTCACATAAGCAGGACGGATTCGGGAGAGCTGGAAAGTTTCATCCTGAACGGCAAGGCACTGCAATTGGAGAGGGTGCAATCGATGTCGGAGGTGCTCAGGGCATTCCAGAAAGAAAGCGGAAAGAACTATGGGATAAAGGCGGAGTCGGACAACTACAACGTATTTGCCGGGAGCAGCGATGCCGGTGCGGCGGCATTTGTTGTCGCTTTGGACAAGATGTTTGGGACAAATTACGAAACCGAAAAGATTGCGTTCCTTGCCAACAAGATATCGGAATCCGCAATAAGGGCTGTTTACGGAGGGCTCAATACACTGGTTGTGGAAGGCCCCGGAGCCCCTTATGCAAAGCAGCTTGCATCGGAGGAAGACCTTAAGGACATACACATATTTGCGATGACATTTGATTACGACAGCAGGCTGTCCGCCGCAGAGATATTCCAGCTTACGAGGAGCAGCCCATTCTACGACTACAGGCTTAAGATGGTGCCGCAGTGGGAGGCCAAGATAAAACTGGGGCTGCTGCACAAGGACTGGAACATGGTGTTCTCCAATGCCGAGGACAACTGCTCAAACGCTCACTACCTGATAGAGAGCTCAGGAGGCAGGGCAAGGAAGAAGGAGATGATGAATGCGGTGATAGACGTAGAAGAGATAAGGCAGTCGGGTCTTCCCGTATACTGGACTGCAGGTGGAGGCAATGTAATAAATGCCTTCACATGGGATCCTTATGCAAGTGATGTGCTTAAGGAGCTAAGGAGCAGAGGACAGAAACCTGTCGAGTACAAAGTAGCGCCATCCGCAAGGGTCACAGAAGTAAAATACGAATGATGGTAAAATGGCAGATTACAAGATAATATTCATAGGCGGCGTGCCTGGAGTTGGCAAGACAAGCATATCGGGGGCATTATCAAGGAAGTACAATATAGACATAATGCTTTCAGGAGACTATCTTAGGGAGTTTGCAAGGCCAATAATATCATCAAAAGGCGAAGGCAATAACCTGATGACAAGCGTGTACGAGGCTTGGAAGGAATTTGGGGAAAAGACCAATGAAAACATAATAAAAGGATACCTCGAGCAGTCAAAGCCCATATGCAGCGGAATAAATGCGGTGATTGAGCGTGCCGACAAGAATGGGGAAAACGTTATTGTCGAATCCCTTTACCTGAATCAGGAGCTTTTGGACACACTTAAAAAATACAATGCATGCTCCGCATACCTTTACATATCCGATTGGGATCTGCATTCAAAAAGGCTTAACGAGCGCGAACTTTACACGCACAAGAAATCCCCTGGAAGCAGGCTTTCGGCCCAGTTGGATGTATATAGGTCCATAATGGACTATTCAATAGACCTGCTAAAGAAGAACAGCATGAGAATATTTGACAATACGGATTACGCAAAAACACGCGATGATGTAATCAAGTTTGTAGGAGAGTACTATGGAGATGACTAATTCTGAAATGCAGGAACTGAAGGCAATGGGATCAGCAATCCAGAAGATTGCCCAAAAAAACGGAAAATTCCTTTCAACCAAAAGGTACACAGCAGACCCGCATGATGGAGAGATCAGCTATGGAGAAGGAAATCCTATAATAGGGATGGAAAAGTTTTTGGGCTACTATGACCCATCAATGAACATAGCATACAGCCCGTCAATATCAATGAATACCGATTTCAGTGTTGCGAAGGCGTTCTGCAGGTATTCGAAATCGGGCAAGGACTCGATAATGGTGGACGGCACAACAAACGAGAAGTACCTAGGCAGGATGGAGAAGGCATTGGACCTATTCCGAAAAGAGAACAGTATAGAAGGAAGCTTCCAGTTCTTCCTCAAAAGGGAGCGCAGGTACAAAGAAGCAAAGGGGCTGGGAGAATCCGCGGCAGTGGCTTCGGCAACGGCAAGGGCTCTTTTGGGATGCGTTTTCGGTAAAGAGGCAGTTGGCGATACCGCATTTGTCTCAAGGTATGCGAGGCTTGTTTCAGGATCCGGCAGCAGGTCCGCCGCAGGAGGGATATCATTATGGATGTCATTTCCAGGTATAGCCAACGAAGAGTGCTATGCGGAGAGGATGGAGGCTGATTACAAAGGCATCAAATTTTTCACAATACCAGAAAAGTCATTGATAGAGACGATAAGTGCGCATTCCGCAGCAGTGCAATCAGATTTCTATAAGAATTGGATCTTTGGAAAGTACAACAGGATAAAGGCGCTGCTCGAAAACCCATTTTCAGCCGAGGACCTCCTTTCGATGGCAGAAAAGGACATGTTCAGGCTTGACGGGATACTGATGTCATCGGGATTCTTTGTGCACAACAACAGCAGCATGAGCAATCTTGGCAAGTTCTTCGATTTCAAAAAATCGAACGATGGCGTATATGTCACTGCCGACACCGGCCCAAGCCTTGTTTTCTTTTCGAAGGACGAGAGGCAGCTGAAAGAGCTTGAAGCATACCTGAATCCGCCAAATGTCCTATACGGAAATGCGGCGGTCGATTTCCATATGAATCCAAATCAAAAGGACAAGGAACAGGCGGACAATTACTTCAGCAGCCTTGAGTAAAAACCGCTTTATCCCGCATGCCTAATGCACCAGCGAGCGATGGCAATGCAACATATATAAGCATTGTTTGCTTAATCCAATAAGGGGATTTTGGCTTACATGCGCATCCGAGCGTAATCTTGCATGCAAGGAGACTGTTTTACCGGTGTTGATATGGACAATAAAGTAAGCAATTTGAACGGGACCATTGTTATCGCAAGCCCGGGGACGGGAAAGACGACCCGCCTTGCGAATAAGGTTATAGAGCTTCTCATTGGAGGAGTGCAATCAAAGGATATACTCTGCATCACATTTACAGAGAAAGCGGCAGCCGAGATGCAGAGCAAGATATTCAAGATGTCAAAGGATAAGGGGATAGACCAATCAAGGATTGCCGACCTGAAGATATCGACTTTCCACAGCTATGCACTCGATTACCTGCAGGAAATCGGCAATTCATACCAGCTTGTAAGCAACAACATAATGCGCTATTCAATCTACAAGAGCTTTGAAGCCAACAAGGCATTCAATTACTCAAAGGACCACATAATATCAACATTGATGCCGAATACCGAAAACGCGATAAGGTATATGAAAAGCTTTGGTATAACGCCCGAAAAGATAGATATGGATAAGGCAAGGGAAAACATAAGGGAGATATACAATGATTCAAGAATACAATCCGTAACGTTGGAGGAGGTTGAGAAATTCCTTGACTACTTTGTTTCCGCGTTCAAGGACTACGAGAGCAGCAAGAAAGAGGGCTTTATAGATTACAACGACATGCTCCTTAAATTCATAGAGCATTACGACAGAAATGCAAGGCACTACAAATGGGTGCTTGTAGACGAGCTCCAGGACGTAAACGAGATGGAGGCAAATATTGCGGTGATGAGCGGGGATTCGCTATTCCTGGTAGGGGACAGAAAACAATCCATATTCGGGTTCCAAGGCGGCAGCATAGGCAATTTCAATCATTTCAGCAAATCCGGATTGCAGCTAGAGCACTTGAGCAAGAACTACAGGAGCAAGGACAGGATAGTCGAATATGCGAAAAATGCATTTATAAACAATATAAAAAGCAGGGAGGAGGTTGATTCATATATTGAGGAGCTCAAGGACTTCTCAAGCAGTGAAGAGGGAGGGAAGGTGAGGATGGTAAATTCCCAAAAGTCATTCGGGCCCGCAGTAAAAGTGCTTAAGGAATTAGGGGATGAACTGAACGATACCGCAATAATAACAAGGACAAACGGCCAGCTCTTGGCCGTTTCAAGGCTGCTTGACTCTGAGGGAATAAAGTACAAGACAACGGCAAGCAATTCCACCTCGGAAGCAGCCAAGGCCGAGATTGTCAATTACCTTAAGGGATTCTTTTATGAGGATACGGAATACATAATCAATGCCCTGAATACCGCATTCGCTGGGCTGCCGACATACAAGGCGATAGCCATCAGCAAAGAGTGCAGCACGATAAAGGAAATCAAGAGCAGAGCCCCTAAATTTTTCGAGCTTCGCGAAAGCTGCTCCGGAAGGATCGGACTGAACCGCTTGTTCCAAGATGTAATATTCCCCATATCCGCGCAGATCGGCATGGATTACTTTATAACCGCAAGGACCGTACTTAACAGCATAAATGAGTTCTACGAATTAATCGGCTATAACAACGATCCAAAAGAGCTTTTCGACTACATATCGATAACCCAGGAGGACTATCAGCCTCCAACAACCGATGAGGGGGTTACTCTGACAACGGTGCACAAGGCAAAGGGGCTTGAATTCAAGAATGTGATATACATCCCAAAGCAGTCGGAAAGGAACAATCTTAGCTTTATAGACGTTGTAACATTGGCGGTAATAAAGGCAACGATAGGAATTGAGGTAAGGGATGAATTAAGCGACGAGGAGTCGAGGGTTGACTTCGTTGCGATTACCAGGGCAAAAGACCTTCTATACATAGTTGCAGATGCAAAATTCCTCAATTCGCACAAGGTGGATGGAATATCGGAGGAGATAGACATAAAGGACGACATCATGCCGGAGCCCGAGCACAGGAAGTACGACGAAGCCTATTCAATGTTCGTGAACAAGGATTATGAAGGCGCAATGAAGGCCCTTTCGTATAAGGAGCCATGGGCGTATAACGAGGTAAAGGACTATTTCAGCAGGATAAACGCGATATCGTTCTCAACTATAGATAAATTTGACAAACCTGCGGATTTCCTCAAATACGTCATATTGGGGATAAACTATGGGAATGTGTCTTTAAGCAAAGGATTGGGAGTGCATCAGATAGCGGAGAGCATGTTCCACGGAAATGTGGATGAAGCAAGCATGGATGAGGAGGAAAAGCCGTACTTCGACAACCTAAAAGCCGCAAGGGCCGAGCTCACGAAGACGACCGGGGCAGAGCAGGTCGCGGCAGAAGAGAGTATAGCAGTGCCCCTAAATTCTCTCTTAAGCAGTGCACCCGACGAAATGTCATTCCATGGAAAAATAGACGCGGTATATGCAGATGAAAACGGGAGATACATACTTATAGACTACAAGACGGACAAGACCGAGGATTACAACACCGCACATAGGAAGCAGCTGGAGGTATACAGAAAGCTATACTCTTTGAAGCACAACGTACAATTGGACAAGATAAGCTCCAAGGTGATGTACCTGGGTCTAAAAGGAAAGATAAATACAGGCAAAATGGAATACGATATAGTCGATACAGGCAATTCCAAAACGCTCCTGAACAATTTCTTGAAGAAAACGAACGATTTCCTTGAATGCAAGAAGGATCCCGGCAAGTTTGTTGATATAGTGAAGAAGGCAGCCGAAGGCGAAAGCGATCTGCTGCTTGAAAGAATAATAGATTCAATGTGACAGCAAATACCACGCGAATGCGAATTCTTTCAGGATCCCTCAATCAAGCTTTTTGGTGAACAGGTCCTTGTATTCGGTGGACCTGTCTACGAACGTGCTCTCTTTTATCGAGAATCCGCTGCAAATGAACGAACCAAAATCGTATCCTTCAAACCTCTTTATCGCATTGAGGAGCTTTATCCTGTTTACATGCCCCTTTATCCTTCCAATTGTAAGGTGCGGGACAAATCTTTTTTCATCGAAATTGATGCCTTTATCCAATGCCAGCGAATGCATCATCTTATAAAGCTGCTGCATTTCCCCATGCTCTGATGAAGCACCTATATAAAGCACCCTCGGGATTCTTGGAGTGAACAGGCCCACGCCATTCAATGAAACCTTGAATCTGTTGAACTTCAGCATTGAAAAATTTGACGCCAAGCTTGCCAATCCGTTGCTGTCAAGGTCGGGGAAGAACATCATTGTTATATGGAGTTTATCCGCTGCAGCAAAGCTTACGCCCAGCTGTTTCCGCATACCGCTCTGGAATTCAGTTATGCCCCCTGCTGCCTCATCTGGAATATCAATAGAGATAAAAGCCCTCATACAGTAGTATTTTTATGCAGTTCGGTATAAATTGGTATCCACAATCTTACTATAAACCTATGAGGATCAAAAGATAAAACCAGTAATCCTTTTGCCATAAACGAGAGACAAAGGAATGTAAATTGCTATAATGAACAATAAAGCAAAAAATAAATCCTTTTACATGAATAAATAAACCGATTAATATGCAGGCAGGATCTAAAATTGCTGTAGTCCTTGGATCAAAGCAGTATTCCGACAGTGATATAGACGATGAGCTCAAAGGAAGGCTATCAGTCGCACAGGATCTGTTCAAGAACGGGTCTATAAGCCAGGTAATCGTTTCAGGAGGCACTACAAACCCCTCCATAAATATGTCGGAGGCGGAGATAATGGAAAACTATCTCGTTTCGATAGGCGTGCCAAACGACAAGATAATAAAGGAGGAATCGGCGCTCGACACGATAGGAAATGCATACTTCTCAATGCTTAAACTCAATGGGCTGAGCGGAATATCGACCGTGTATATAGTGACATCATGCTGGCACATGAAAAGGTCAAAATACATCTTCGAGATGACTTTCGGGGATAAGTACAAGATGAATTTTGACCACTGCTTTGATTACCACGATGAAGATTTAGACAACGAGCTGCAGGAGCATGAAAAGAAGTCGATGGCACTGGCGGAGAAATTTTTTGAAGGGATAACTCCAGGGGATATGGAAGAGATAAAATACAGGCTCTACAAGTTCCACGAGTATTACAAGAAATAGGCTATGGATTAACCTTGCCGCCTTTCCAATAACCTTTCTCTTTCTTCCTCATTTTTAAGATACATCTTGTAAAGCCTCCTTCTCAATGAGTTGGGGCTTATCAGGAAAAGTGTGCACCCGCCAATGGCTTCAGCGATGTCACCGTACATTTTGAGCTTAATGTCGGATTTGAGCAGGTCAAACGATGTTTTGATATAGTCAATCTTGGCAGCATTGCCTCTGGAAGAAAATAGCAGGTATCCAAGCTTCTTCTTGAAAAAATACTTGCCTAGCAGCAATCCAACCTTTTTCCCTTTAAAGTAATCAAACAATGCAATATGGTCATCTATGCGCGATGAATTGTAAGCATTATGCGAATCGCAGAATTTCTTGAAGTCCTCGGTTGAGCTCTTGCTTCCATTGCTATTATGGACCCCATAAAGGGTCAATGGCATGTAATCAAAAACCGCATCCATATTGGAGTTTATCCCCATAAATGCAAGGTAATAATCAATAGTGAAATTCACCTTCCCTAGAAGTTCAAGATCTATTATACCCTTTCTCATAGATATTGAACTGCTATTGAACCAGAATTGATGCTTTGCCAAAAATTTAATATCCTCATCTGTGAATGCCTCTTTTCCTGTTAAGTAATAATTTCCGGAGTCCGCCCAAGTACCATCTATCGCTTTTCCAGAGTAGTAAATTTTATGCCCGTTGTGATAAAACCCTATCCTGCCATCTGCGAAAAGCTTGTATACCTCCTCAAGCTTGTCATTCGAGAAAACGTCATCGTCATCCAAAAAGCATATCACATCACCCTTGGAGGCCTTTATCCCCTTCACCGCCTTTGTACCTGCCCCTCTGGCAATATCCGGGCTGTAATAAAGGTTTTTCACATTATTTTGCTGAAGGAAGGAATCTATCTCGCCGTCAATGAAATTTTTTACTACAATTATCTCATAAAGATCCTTCCGAAGTGTCTGGTCCATCACGGATTGGACAGCCGCACGTATGAACTCCTTACGATTGTAAGAGCTTATTATAACAGATATTTTAGGTTCCATCAGATCATTTGTTTTTATTTATTGTGCAATAACCTTTCAATTATGCTTTCAACTTTGTGCCATTCCCAAGGCCCTTCAAATTTGTACGATGCTTCCTTTGCCAGCCTTGAAGGATTTATCTTCCTGCCAACAAGAATTGATATGTCAGAGTGGTTGAGCAGCTGAACATCGTTCAGGTCATTCCCTATCCCTATAAGAAATCCGTCATCTATAATGCCCTTGGAGACTAGCTCTAGGTAGCTTGTCCATTTGTTGAACCTGTCATCTACCAAGGTTGCGGTTCCCTGCCCATTACGGTGCATTGATATCCCAAGCTTATCCATCCTATCCTCCAACTGGCGTGAGGAAGTTTTATTTTCATCGAACATTATCTTGATTGCGGCTGAGCACCCATACATTGGAGCTATCCCAATAGATATGCCAAGCTCCTTTGACACATCAAGCACCTTTCTTGAAAGCTCCTCATTGTCATCGCCAAACACATATTCGATGTATCCGTATTCGTCAGCCCTCTCATTCCGAAAGCCGGCCTTGGCAAACCTTGATATTATGTTTGCGTTCCCCCTTTCAACAGCTATCGCATTTCCCCTTTCAACTATCAATATATTAGGCTTTACGGAAAGCCGTGAAAAATAGGTTTCAAAAGCCGAAGCAAGCGAGTAGCTGGTTGCAGGTATTACGTTTATACCACGATTGACAAGCCTCTGGAAGGCATCGGCATTCTCACCAGTCAAAGTGCCATTTCCTATTGTGCCGTTTAGATCGGTAACCAGGTTTATGGATTTTTTATTGCCATAACCCAGATCCAATCCACCAATCCCGTCCATGAACATCCTCTTATCCCACAAATATTAAACTGGTGACATCCTCCCACCCGTAAACGGTGTGGGCTTCCTTCGCATTCATGCAGTCACTGCATCCTGCAAAGGATGTGTTTTAGCGGTTCTCAGTTCCTCGAGAACTGCCTCCATTTGAGGTCTTACACCCTCTCTCTGAGCGTGACTTCCCCTCTGTCCGAGGGTAGCTCTTTTGAGTATGTTTATTGACGCGTTTATATCCCTGTCTATTGTCAGTCCACAGACATTACAGTGGTATATTCTGTCCCCTAATGTCAGTCTTTCATTGCCTTCCTTTATATGATGGCAGTTGCTACATTCCTGTGTCGTATCTTTTGCGTCTACCTTTATTACCTTCATACCAGCACTTTCAGCCTTGTATGAGAGCATTTGGATGAACCTGTTCCATGAAGCATTATAAATTGACTGTGCAAGATTGTGATTTTTTACCATATTTTGAATATGAAGGCCTTCTACTGCAAATGAGGTATATCCCGAATTTACTAATTTACTAGAAAGTTTGTGAGCGAAGTCATTGGATTGCTCTGCAACATGTTCCCATTCATTTTGCAAATGCTGCTTTGCCTTCTCTCTTCTTTCAGAGCCTTTTTCCCTTCTCGCAATTTTTCTTTGCCATCTCGCAATGTGCTTCACATGTTTTCTCACAAACTTTGGCTTCTCCGTCTTCATGCCGTCAGAAGTTGTAACAAAAGAATGCAAACCCATATCTATACCGACAGGATTCGTGTCTTCAATTTTTGGAGGTTCAGTCTCTGTGATTGTGGTAAAGATTGCAAAATATTCTTCAGCCTTTTTCTTTATTGTAAGTGTTTTTATTTTGCCTTCTATTGGTCTGTGCAACTCTATTTCTATTCTTCCACTCAGTTTGGAAACCCTGAGCATGTGCTTTTTGCCTTTCTTTTTTATACTGAAAGAGCCGTTGTCTTGCGGGTAGGTTATGCTGTAATACCTGTCTTTTGATTTGAAACGGGGAAAGCCCGCCTTCACTTTCTTGCCCTGCTTCTTTTCATTTATCCTTCTGAAGAAATTCTTGTATGCCTTCAAGACACGATATTTTATTTCGCAACGCACCTGTGAGTATATTTGAAGGAATCTCTTGTCCTTCTCTATCTCCTTGGCAAACTTGTTCAGGGTTGACATTGAAAGCTTCTTGTTACCTCCTTTATATGATTTTATCGACTTTTCAAGAAGCAGGTTGTAGAATTCTTTTGAAAGCAAAAGTTGCAGGTCTATCTCTTTTTGCCTTTTTGCGTCAGGGTAGATCCTGAACTTGTAGGCACTTATAATTTCCATTATATCCCTTTCTCGTTTGTTTATTTATTCATCGAAACTTTTATATTCTTATATCTGTGGTTCACTTTCATCCCACCGCTAAAGCGTGTGGGATTTCCCGCTCACTTTGTTAAATTATTAAATGCAAAACTAAAATCAATTCAAAGATCATTGCGATGCTACTGCATCGCCCAAACAGTGTTCTGCTTCTCGATGCGGTAATCGAGGACAACTTCGATCATGCTCTTCGAATAAGTCCTAACGACTCTCTCGAAAAGGAAGGTTACCTTGTACTTGTTTGCTTTCCCATGTTCGATTATTTCATCCTTCAGCTCGTTTATCCTGTCTTTTTCATAGAAAGCATAGAGATGTATTACTGCAGTGCTCTTGGCCACTGCAATTGCATCATCGAGAAAAACCGTGCTTGATTTGGGGAGAGGCATTATGATCCTGTCAAACATCAGCCTGTACCCTTTAGACGCTTCGTGGAAATCACCGAGAACCGCCTCAACGTTGTTTGCCTTGTTTATCTTGATATTCTTCTTCATGTAGTAGACGCCATATTTGTTCAACTCCAATGCAACAACATCCGCATCGGGGCGCTTCTTCGCTATCTCTATTGCAAAAGGGCCTATCCCGGCAAAAGGGACCATTACCGTTTCCCCGTGGGAGACAAGATTGGATATCCTGTTCCTCTCGTACGCCAGCCTAGTCGAAAAGAACACCCTTCTCACATCGAAAACGAACCTGCAGCCGTTTTCCTTGTAATCAGCGATGTACGTGCGCTTGCCTAATAGGTACTTGACGGGCCTAACCCTGTATACGCCCTTTACCGGCCCTGCCTTTTTAAGTATCGTTGTAAGGTTCTTATTCGAATTCAGGATAATCTTTGCAATATCATTCTCCTTTTCCGCAAGGCTGTCCGGCAAGCTTATCACCGCGATGTTGCCAAAGGCATCATAGCCGCTTGAGAAGTCCTTGAGCTCCTTTTGGGTCAATATGCTGCCCAATCCATATCTGTAATCATCTGCTCGCCTATTGATCCTGACGCCTAATTTTTTGACTGTTTTTAATTCGCCTCCGAAATCGCCCATTAGGGATTGTATGCCGTTTTGGTCCTTTAACGGGAAATAAATATAGGAGGAATCTGAAAGTATGGTAAAGCTGTTGTCGAGCAGCGATAACTTCAATAGCTGCCTGCGAACATTTTCGGCAATGTTCTTTTTAGCCTTAACAAAAGTTGTCTTTTCCATGAAATCAACAGCCAATTCATTTTTGAAATTTAGTTTAATATATTTTACTTCGGATTCGCATCCGAAAAGCAAATCAAGCTCATTTGGATGCGATGACTCCCGCATAGCTTCTTTTTATCTTCTTGAACCCCGCCATCCTTAACCTGCTCATTGCACCCCTGACATAATCCGATTTGTGCTTGCCCTCCTCCCTTCCGCTTCCTATAAAGTGGTAAAGTATGCCGTTGGGCTTTAATGCTCTGAAAAGATCTTTGTAGAAATCCAGGGAGTAAAGGTCCCCTCCCATCTTTATATTCGGCGGGTCATGGAATATGAAATCGTACTCTTCATCCTTGGATGACCTCAAGCCCTTTGCAACATCCATATTGTCAAGTTTTATCTTCGGATTTGAAAATGCCTCCCTTGACCATGGATTAACCTTGGCTATCTCCAAGGAGCTTTCTGATATCTCATAGCTGTGTACTGTATCCGCTCCCTTCTTTGAAAGTTCAATAGAGGAGTATCCAAGGCCGAAGCAGGTGTCAAGCACATTGCCATGCAGTTTGCCGAGCAGATTCACCTTCATCCTTGATTCTTCGATTGGGATTGAATGCGAGATCATGTGCATCACACTGCCGTTTATCCACAATGTTGGGGACAGGTCAATTCCCGGCTCATATAGCTTGTATGACGAATTGCCATCAAACAGGTATATGAAGAGCAGAGAGCTGTCCTTTATCATGAAGCAATCGGAAAGCTGCCTTCTCCTATTGATCTTTTTAAGCAGTTCAATCCCAATTCTCTGCCCATCTGGAAGCTCTACCGCATTGTTAGATTTTATTACTTTTGAACGGGTCAGCCCCAAGTCCAGGCTTAAATCAAATTCTCCATCATCATTCTTGAGTATCCTCTCTATGTGGTATCCAGATATGATGCAGCATCCAGTTTCCATAAAAATAGTATCTGCAACCAAGATATTTAAATTTTATATAGATATGCCAATAATCTTCAAGATTATTATTATTGCAGCAGCGGGAAGCCCGAATATCGCGACCAGAACTATTGTCAGCAGGTTTATCGCTATCCCCAATCCGAAAAAGAAGTTGACTATGAATATTGACGCCAATCCCATTATAGTATTGGCGATAAGCCCCAATATGATTCCGCCAAGCTTGAACAGCAGATAAAGCCCAAATATGATTGCGAATACAATAATCCCATAAAGTACAATCATCTCTATAAGCATCTGCCATCACTCCGATAAATAATTTCAAACCAGTATCATTTGCAATTCCTCAAATAACTCTCATTGGTATTCAGCACCAGATACTATATTATCATGAAACATTATAAACTTTATAAGTTTCGCTGCTATCCACCTGTCTTTGGTGAGGTTGTCATAAAATATATTGCAGGACAGGTTTATTATTTGGCTATCACCCAATTTGGAATTGTAATGATTGACGTTCAACCTGTAGTTGCTTGCAGCGTTCCATCCAGGCAAGAACTTGCTTTTTATAATGTCAAACTTCCCCAAGATCTGCTTTCTATCCAAGCTTGAGCTTACAAGGTCATAGGATTTCACCGATATCAATCCTGGTGATATATCTACGTTTATCAAATTTTTAGGCGTTATATCTATGACATTGCCTTTTTTGTCCATTATTCTATTTATCGGAATGCTTTCATCGCTTGACAGTTCAATCAGATGGAAGGAATCCCTGTAATTGTCCATGATCATAAGGTATGACGAGTCTCCAAGCCTGAACACACCCATATCCGACAACGCATTGTTGTCAGCTTTCGAATACATCTCCTCCTTCTCCGTAAGCTTCCTGCCATTTATCAGCTTGTAAATTATCCTGTCAAGAAGCTCTGCATTATCATATAAATAAGACTCGAGGCTATTGTCAAAATATACCCTATCTGGATCACATCTTTTAGAAGTCCTTAGCAGGTAAGTCAATTCGCATTCAGCTTGCCCCTTCTCCAAAGCCTGTGAAATTTCGCTGTTTCTTAATTTTGAATTTGAATTAGCCATCATTAAGCTGCCAGGATTAGAGAGATAGTTAATTATAGAAGTCATCTTTCTAATGGTGCTTGACCTATCCTTTGAATCAAATTCTGAATCCTTTATACTGCCTACCGCATCCAATTTGAGCAACGCCAAATAGCTGTCAACCCCCAGTGCAGCTTTATCCGGAACCTCTTTGTTTGCATACATAGTAGCATCATATTAAGTTGTATGTAAATTTTAAATATGTTTTTATTTTTTAGGAAATCCCAAGCGGGTTAGGTAAATTATATATATTTGGTAAGGAAATATATTCGTGATTTGATGGTGTCAAAAACGCGTAATAGTTATAGGAATACATTGGATATAACCTCTTTCAATGACCATGATTCTAAATTGTTGAAGGACATATACAGGATTTCAAATTCAACCAGCATGCTAAGGCTTGAAGATGTTGAGATAAAGGCGCTGATTGAGGTAAAGGGGAAGAATTCCATTGGATTGGTGACCAACCTAAACTACAAGGAGAGCGGAAGGCCTATAACAATATTCATAAACAACTTCAATTGGCAATCAAACAATCTCAATGAAATTGAAAGGAGGATTAAGACAAGCCATTCCTGCACTATAAGCATAAACGCAAGAATCTACCCAAGATATAAATCCAACGATTTCTTCTATCCTTTCAGCCTTTACATAGACAGTGCCGAAGCACAGATAAAACTTTGAATAAGAAGTGGTCATTTTGTCTACAAAAAGAAAAGAAATAGATAAAAATAAGGATGCGGCTAAGATGGATACCTCTACATTTGATATGGAAATGGAACGTTCAAGGCAGCTGCTTGCGGAATGCAGCAAATTCGACAGGGCAATAGACGATCCAAGGCTCGTAAAATTAGATGAAAGATTCCAAATGTATTATATAGATTACAATAGCGATTTCGATCCAAACATGCTTTTCGTGGAAAGCGACAACCCTACAGATATATATACAGCAAAGGCAAACACGATAATAAAGGGAATAAACATACTGCTGAAATCTTATTCAGAAATAGATAAAAGAGACAGGAAGAAAGCGAAGGAAATATCCGATCAGCTCATGGAGTACTTCAATAGATACCCGGCCGAAACAGAACTTGTGCTGCTAGGGCATAAGAGGCTGAAGGTAAGAGGGGTAGAGAGCACGGCATTCCTGATACACATAAACAAGAATGCCAAGGCGGACAATATGATAAAATTGGATATAAACAAGGATTACCAGAAGGTATTCAATGAAGTTCTTCAGCTGAATGCAGATGGAAACTTTGATAGAGAAGCTTAATACGCTTGCCTTTGCTCCCTGCAAGCTTGCCATAAGGCATTTGCCTAATTTTTATTGCAATAAACTTTTGATATAACTTATTTTTTAATGTTTCCCTCTTTATAGCTTTAACAAGTGTGGTGATATCATGGGAAATATTAGAGTTTCGGAAAGTCAATCAATGCCTTTATACAATCAGCCGGTTGAATATGTGGAGAGGAAGGGGATAGGGCACCCAGACAGCCTTATCGACGGCATAATGGACAGCATAAGCATGGCTTTGTCAAATGCTTACCTTGATGAATTTGGAGAAGTCCTGCACCACAATGTCGATAAAGGGCTTATCATTGGGGGTTCATCAAATGCAACCTTCGGAAGTGCAGAGATAACAAGGCCGATAGAGATTATAATGACAGGCAGGGCAACACAGGAGTACAATGGAACCACAATACCTGTGGACCAGATAGCGATAGATACGGCAAAGGATTACCTAAGGAAGCATACAAGATTCCTTGATGTGGACAACGAGGTCAATTACGTATCAAAGATTATAAAGGGGTCATCAGACCTCAACAACATATTCAAGAGGGGTATAGACATGCCTCTTGCAAACGACACGTCTTTCGGTGTAGGGTTTGCACCATTTACCACTGTTGAAAGATTAGTGCTTGAAACCGAGCACCTCCTTAATTCCGATGAATACAAAGCAAAGAAGCCGGCGGTAGGAGAAGATGTAAAGGTCATGGGAGTCAGGGACGGAAATGAGATTACCCTGACAGTTGCAATAGCTTTTGTATCACAGTTCATATCAAGCCTTAGCGAATACACTGCTTACAAAGAAGAGGTAACAAAGGATATAATAGAGAATGCAAGCAGGATCACGGATAAAAAGATAAATGTTGTGGTGAACAACGGAGACGACACAAAAGGGTCTGTGGTATATCTTACCAAATCCGGGCTGAGCTGTGAATCGGGAGATGACGGATCAGTAGGCAGGGGAAACAGGGTAAACGGGCTGATAACGCCTTTTAGGATGATGAGCCTTGAGGCAGCCGCAGGGAAGAACCCAGTCAACCACATAGGCAAGATATACAACATACTGGCAAATGAGCTTGCAAATGACATAGTAAGGGATTTCCCGCAGGTTACCGAATGCAACATCTCAATAGTGTCTCAGATAGGAAGGCCGATTAACGACCCAAAGCACTTAAACGTAAGCATTGCAACCAAGAAGAAGGAGGATTTTGCCAAGATAAACAAGAAGGTAAACGAATTGGCGCAGGAAGAGCTTGACAATATAGTGTACCTGACAAAAGGGATAATAGCAGGGGAGCACAAGGTATTTTGAACTTTGCGAAGGAAGGGCTATGGAAAAGGATCATGACGAAGAGGAGCATTGCCTTATATGCGGGCACAAGATGGTTCATGTGCAAGCCTGCCACTTAAGGTGCCCCAATTGCGGAGCGGTAATGGACTGCTCCGACAAAGGAGTAATATGGTGAAACTGCAAAACACATAAATTACTTAAAAACAAAGAGGCTGCTGTGGTAAAATGTACATGTTCAAGGATAAAGTTATGGTTTATGATACTGATTACCAAGGGATTGCGCATTATGCTTCCTATTACAGATTTTTCACGGACGCGATAGAGGGATACAAGAGGGATGTCCTGGAGCTCCAAACGAACACGATAAACGACAGCATATGGTTTGTCGTAGTCGAATCAAAAGCGCAATACCACAAGTCCCTTCACATTAACGACGAGATATATATAGAGCTTTATCCAAAGCTCTCAAAATCCAAAAAAGCCCTTACATACGAATTAAAGATAAAGCTCGTAAACACCGGAGAGCTTTGCACGGAAGGATATCTAACCATGGTGTCAATAAACCACAAGCTCTGGAAGGCTGTCGAGATCCCTTCGGAACTCCTAAAGAGGATAATGAAATCAGATGACAAAACCGATGAGTAACATCCTTCGTTTAGGGAAAAAGATATATATTTAGTAGGACAAAATCCCTATGATCCTATGGCAACCAAATCCAAAAACCTTGAAGTATCCTCAAACCACAAGGATGTGGCGGAGGTTATCGAAAGAGGAATAAATAAGATAGATACCGATGAGTCGTTAGGATCAACGCGCCTTGTATTCAGGGACCTGAGGGAAAAGCTTTGGCCATTGGCTGACAAGTACGCAAAGAGGAAAGAGAAGACATCGATCAGGATAGCTTATGAAGGGAAGAAATCTGCCAGTCTTGAGATAAAAGACTTCAAGCTGCTTGATCCATATCTATACCCGCACGATGTCTATTACCATTCAAATGAACTATACTCTCCTTATACAGTAAGAGATATTGAGTTGACCTACGGGATTAACTCCTATCTTGGGATACCTGGAGGGTTCACGCAGGTGATATCACAATTAATGTTCCTCAATAATGGATACAACAACATCAGGAACGTTACTATTTGCGATATTAACCAGAACCAATTATTCCTTAATCTGGTGCAGGTGGTCAAGCTTGACAGGCAGCCAGACTATGTCAACCCTCTACTGTACGTGCGCCCTAACGAGGCGCTTAAAGCCGAAGACGGATCTTATTCAATATACAATCTGCCTGAAAAGATAAATTTCACTTTGAAGGACCAGGATATAAGGGAGGGCTTGCGCGAAGCGAATAATGGAAAATATTTTATCTACTCCTCCAATGCATTTGAGATAAAGCTTGACGTAATGAGCAACATAAAGGAGGAGAGCCAGCATCTTGAATGCAGCAATGACTTTGGATGGTACAAGTGGCCTGCGGGGTATGAGGTGCTCCAAGCAATATCCAGCAATGAAAAGATAAAGAACGGAAGCATGTACATGTCGGCTTCGGTGGAGACCACAAGGGCGGTAATAATGGAGAAGCAGAAGGCCAAGATGCTCCTCTATTCATATTCGGATGGATCGTATGGGAATACTGGGATTCATCCAAGCTTGGTCTTAAACAAGGACGGATTAAGTGAAAGCGTAAAGGACCACCCGGGAAAGAGGCTAAAAAGTTACAAAAGATAATTTCATATATCACCAATTTATTTATTGCCCTATAAATATGTCTGATCCAATGAAGCGGGTAAAGAAAGTCTTCATAAATGCCAAAAGAGACTATAAAGAGATAAGCTTAATCAAAGCCAATTTTGAAACCGTAGAGTCGCCTGACGAAAAAGCAGACATATGCATTTCAATCGGGGGCGATGGCACTTTTATAGAATCTTCCCGGATGTTCAACGGCCCTATACTTCCAATAAACGGGTTGGAAAAGGGCAGTGCTTCCTATTATTCGGATATTGATCTATCAAGCATGGAAACTGCCATCAAGATGCTCAAAAAAGGGGATTACAAGGTGGTGGAATTATCAAACAAGATAAAAGTAACCTATAAGAACAAATCCTATTACGCAATCAACGAGGCGCTTCTCAGAAATTACTCCGGTAACGTGTACTTCGAGCTCTACATGAAACTTAGAGGCAAGAGGGAGCGCCTTTATCCATATGTGATGGCAGGGGACGGGATGCTAATCACAAGCACGATAGGTTCAACCGCATACAACATGTCAGCGAACGGCCCTATAATACTTGACGAAGGCACAATGTGCCTTACGTTCCTGAATGCGAGCGGCCCTTTCAAAAACTCAATAATCGTGAATTCTGGTGCAACAATCTATGCAAAGGTGGCAAAATACAAGGGCATACTCAAATCAGATGAAAAAACCATAGCCACATTGAGCAAGGGGGATGAATTCTCTGTAAGCTTATCAGATAATGCTCTGAAGGTGGTAAAGTTCAATGGCTTATACGAGACATTCTCGGAGAAGCTTGAAAAGCTAATAAAGAGCAGGATGCTTGAAAAGTTCTAAACAGCACTATACCATACCAATTCAATAACTATAATTTCAATTGCCAATGGGATTCCGGCCTATGCTCTGCATAATCTCTTTCAACTCATCCACCCTTATGGCAGCGGGACCCCTTATAGGGAAATGCATCACATAAACTTTTGATTTTCCTATGCTCCCGTTCCATCCAAAGCTTTCCAGCTTTTCACCGGAAAATTTCTCATATGTTACCTTGCCTATAAAGCACGCCACTTTTGGACGGTATTTTATTATCGATTCCATCAAATATTCCTTTCCTTTAACCTCCTCTCCTTTCTTGAGGTCTGAAACATCCCTCGAAGGCCTTTCTATAAGATTCGTGAAATTCAGGTTATATATATCCACAAATTCTTTTTCATATACCTTCTTCAAATTTTCATCAACCCTCAAAAAATCTTCATCCTCTTTTATAAGACCGGCCCTGCTGAAGAGGTACCAAAGTGTTTTGTTATTCGAGAAGGGTATTCCTCTCCTGTAAGACCCGAAATGCGGATTTATGCCTATGAACATTATATCCGCGTTCTTTGAAAGTAGGTATTTTATCATCGTATCATTTGGGTATAGGGCACATTTATTCTAAAGCGAGGACAAGCATCCTAATAGCGGCTTCAACTTCATAAATGTGCTTGCATTTACCTCCAAATTTAGAGGATCGGTACTTGAAGTCATCACAGGGGCACACTGCCCGGCCGTCTTTAAACTTTACCTGGTACCAGAAATTTTCGGCAGAATGAGAATGCACATTCCATGTCTCCTTATCAACCCTTTCCATTATAGGAAGGTTGCCGAGGAAAACAGATAAATTAACGCCTTCAGAGGATTTGTTATAACGTATGGATAGCACGCTATCTTCTACAAGCGCTTCTCCTCTCCTCTTTCTTTTTACCTTCTCAATGAACTTGGAGAACTCTTCGTCCCCTACGCTTTTTATTGATTTCTCGAAAAGGTAGCCGAAGTCTCTTTTCCTATCCAGATAGTCAAGCTTTAGCATATAACTGGAAATTGCTTCTGCAATACCAAAGTCTCCGTTTAAATAAAGTTTGTAAATTGAATTGGCCAAATCAGCGGACCTTTTATTGTCATCAACAGTGTAATGGGTTCTCAGCAAACTTTTGTTTCTGTCGTTAATCTTAGAATCTGAATTCTTCTTCTTTTCAACGTCTGCCATAATATCAACTTTGCTTATTAATAATCTTGCAGGATAAACTTAAATATATTACACCAGATAGCTAAAATAGCGATTAAATGTATCTTGACAACTACCTTGAAAAGGGGAAAAAGGATTTTGCAATAAATGAAAATTACAAAAAAATTGATCACCTCTCGTGGGCAGTATTCAGGATAATGTCAGATGATCCGGAATTTGCGGAAAACCTGGAACGGTCGTTTAACGGAGGGTCAAAGTCAAGGAAAATACTTGCAGACGAATTAAGGAAAGTCTTTGATAACGAAGCAATGGCTTATTTATCAGATTTATATAGAATCATGAAAGATATGGCCCGCAAAGATGAAGTGAATAGGTTATCCGATATCAAAAAGGCAGATGAAATAAATATCCCGTCCGAAAGGATTATTATGTTTGCCAACGATAATTTGACAGACGAAGATATGATAAGAATTTACAAGCAGGGAAAATTCCTTTTGATGTTCTACAATGGATTGGCTAGGAATAATAGAAAATAAGAAGCCCTAAAATAGGAATTCCCTAAAAATAAGCATGGCGGTGAGTTTATGGCAGCCTTATTAATATATGGGATTTCGCTATTGGCGATAGCGCTCTTGATTATAATAGGAGAGATACTTGCCATAAGCCGGATGATCAATCTCTTAAAGTCAAGGATCAACCGGATAAATACAGAGAATAACCTAAGGGATTCCGGCAATCCATACAGGTATGCAAATGCAATTCTGATTTTTTATACATTGGTATTTTTAGGGTCATTCCTATATATTGCAATAAAGCTAATCGAGAACCTCAAAGAGAGTATACTAATAGTGATAATATTTGACATTGTGCTTATAATTTTTGGAGTCCCCATCTACCTGTCATACGCAATTCTGAAAAAGACATATTCAGCAAGAAGGTAAAATAAAAAAACAGTATAAATGGACTGTTATAAGCCAATCAAGGATTTCTTTTCTTTGCCGCTACTGCTATTATCGCAATTATTATTATGATTACTATTATAGCAACAACTATGTAAAGGTCCTCTAACGGCAATGGTTTTGATGGAGGCCTTGTAGGTGCAGTAGTGTTGGTTACATTTACCAATTTGCCCGTTACTGTGAAATTGGAAAAGACCTTTGCCGAAGTATAATTTGCATTTCCTGGGCTTGACAGTTCTATTGTATAATTGCCTGGCTTAAGCAGAGCATTATAACTGTAATTGCCTATATTGAATACACTTATGGTTGAATTTCTATTTGACACATACATTACAGTACCATTGCTTGGTATAACTATTCCTTGGGGATCGGGCTCGTACATAATACTTAAATAGTTAGGTATTGATTGTACGGAGTAAGACTCAACATTAGATTCGCTTAAATTTGCGTTAGCAACGTAAATCAGACCGTCCGGGGCTATTGCTATGCCTTCGGGCAATTTGAAATTCGTAGGGAAATTGGTAATGCTTTTTCCTGATGTAGTATTTACAACTTGGACAATGCCTATGTAATAGTTCGTAACGAACATGTATCCCTGAGATGAAAAAGCTATGTCATAAGGACCATTAAATATGCCTGATATTCCCCCAACAACCTTGTTTGAACTTATGCTTATCTTGCTTATCGTATTGTTCATGAGGTTGGTCACATAAGCATATCTATTTCCCGGTGCAATCACTACATCCTCAGGATAATCAAATCCGGTTATATTTTTTACAATAGATCCTGAAACAAGATTGACAAGAGACACATTATTTCCGTATGCATTTGTCACATAGGCATAGGAATTATTTATTATAGCCATAGAGGATGGGCCATAGAAACCTGTTAATATCCCTACTACTTTGCCGCTGGACAGGTTAACCTCAGATACTGTATTGTAATAGTTTACCGCATAAAGGTCCTTGCCATTACTTGATAATGCCAAGTTCAATGTGCCATTTATGTCATAAGTCTTATTGTTTATGGTAAATCCACTTGAAGGGGTAATCACCTTCAATGGAGCATTTATGTAAGTGGTATTAACGGACCTGCCATTTATTGATATGACTAATGGCAGTATATTAAGCTTGCTGCTTGAATTGAAAAGGAACGATTCTCCCACTGAAGCGTTATAAGTTTTATTTACATATAAATTGAGGTTGGTCTTTGCCTTAAGGACATTTAAAGTAGAAGCATTTTCACCGACTGCTGAAGATGGTAGGTTCGAGCAGATTTTGGCACTTTGATTAGGCGACACAGTAAATGAGACTATATTATAGTTGCCCGCGCTTATCGTCTGGTTGCACACGCCACTCCCAAAACCATAAAAGGTGTAATAATCAGGTATCCCATGGATTAAGGATTCCGATACAACCTTCCCATTAACCGCAATTTCTGTAACATTTGCAGGATTAGTCGAGTTTGCAGAAATTACCGTCCAAGTGCCATAACTTATTTTTGGATTTGCTATGGACAGGGTTGTGGAATTTGAGATTACAGATATGAAAATAATGCCTACCAAAATTAATATGATACCTAAACTAATACGGTTGAACTTGCTCATTATAAAGCCTTATTATTATATAGCTATTTAAGTTTATAAATGTTTTTACCATATATTTTGTCAAATAATTATAAATTTACTAATTAAGTTAATTTAAAACAAAATTTGAAGTTTTGATAGTAATCGGTGTGTGTATGGGGAAAACAATATATCTTATAACTAAGAACGAAGCCAAGATAATTGCCGCGAAAAGCGCATTTGAGAAATACGGCATAGAGCTAAAGATGCTTGACGTGGACTATCCTGAGATACAGGCAGATACAAGCATGGAGGTTGCAAGGTACACTGCATTGATAGCAGCAAAGGAGAATTCTGTCGATGTGATAAGAGAGGACCACAGTGTTGTTGCAAATGCATTGGGCCAAAACATACCAGGGCCATATGCCAATTACATTATACGAAAAATGCCAGTCGAAAGGCTGATACAGATAATGAAGGCGGTTGGAGATTGGACGGGCTTCTTCGATATCAATGCGGTATACGCCCACCCGGATGGAAGGTACTTGGAGTACTCTTTCAAAGTCCCTATAAAATTTTCAGACATCCAAAAAGGGGATCCAAAAGGCGGATGGCATAGCATTATGATGCTAGAAGATGAAAACAGGGCATTTTCCGAATACAATGTATTGGAAAGGGTAGAAGTTTTCAATAAAAACTTTGTAAGAATAGCGGAGGACATATCAAACGGCAAATAAAAGATATACTTCAAGCCCAGTGTGATAAGCGATCACAAATACTTCAAAATATTTCTTGGCACTATCTTGATTTTTTCCTCTTTAAACAGGCTTTTTTCTATCCAGTAAGCTTTTTCCTTCCTGCCGTCTTCATCCCTGTCAAATATCTCATTCTCGAATAATTTTTCATTTGAAAGCTTGCCCTCGTATATGAAATCAATCTCGTGGTGAAGCCTTGTCTCAGACCTGTATATGTTCTCTATGAAGCCAACGAACTTCAAGTCTTTTATAGAAGAGTCAACCTCTTCCCTGATCTCTCTTTTTATTGTACCCTCACTCTTTTCGCCAAATTCAACGTGCCCGCCAAGAGGTCGGTAAAGGCGCCCTTTTTTGCCATTTCTTACAAACTGCACCAATATCTTGCCATTATTTTCAGTTAAAAGAAGCGCTTTAAGGACGAATTTGCCATTAGCATTTTTTACCATAAAATCAATAAATTTGTATTATTCAATATTTTAAATGTTTACCTTGCAAAAATCAAAGGAGGGTTTATAAGTCATCAGCAGGTTCGACCATCTTTGAGAAATCTTTGTCAGGAACCTCTATGTACATGCAGTAGCCAAGATCCTTCTTGAGCTTCCCAGCAAGCTCTTCTCCAGGTATAGCTTCTACAATATCGCTTGTATAAGGAGGGGCACGCTTGCTTACCCAAGGGGTGCCTATGTGTGTTGAGGAGACAAGCCTCCTAGAAGCGCCAATCACACTGCCATCTATCCCTCTTTTTACGTACCTTCCATCAGTTACTTTTTCAAGTATCCTGTCAACTATCTTTTCTTTGACATAATCCACCTTCCTGTCCTTAGGGACATCCGTCTTATCTGTAAACAGAAGGTCTTTGGCTGCAGGAGCGGATTTAAGTGCATCATATTCCCTATACACATTCTTGCCTATCTTCCTATCCTTCAGTATCATCCTTTCGTATAATTTGTCTACATCATAATGGTCTATGAGCATAAGCCCATGTATAAGTGCGCTGTCCACCCCCCAGAACATAGCATGGCTTGCTATCACTTTCCCATCCACATTTATCGTGGAAGCCTTGTTGTCGGCAACAATGTCATCTATCCCAAGATCAGATAGAGCGTCCACTATCTTTTCTGCATAATATTTGCGCATATCATCAAAATGCCTGAAGCTCCCGTCCCTTGGAGCCGTAAACGTATAGGCAAGGCAGTTCTTGTCAAATTGGACGTGGGATCCGCCGGTTATGCGCCTTGTGAAATCAAAGCTTGAATCAACTCTCTTTATGTTGCTTGTCGATTCTCCGTATCCTATAACCACCGAGTCCTTATTGACATTCCAGAAGCGAACCGTTGCAACGTTTTTCTTTGCAGACTCATCAAGCAGGTATTCTTCTATAGCCATATTGTCATCAATGGGCAATATGTTGTTCCCCCAATATTCATAGTCAAACATGATACCACCGCACCATATCATATATGTAAGTCAAGATATTTAAAAGAAAAGGCAGAAACAGCGAGGCTAACACTTTGTCCTTATGCAGCACTGCAACTAAAAGAGCGTAAGCAGTATTAAAATATAGCATTCAAATGTACTATAGGGTTGTCTTATGGGAGAGTATGACAAGGAGTTTTTGGACTATATGAAGGAGAAGTACGGTATAACAATTGAAGATGCCGCTAAAGGACCTGAGAGCAAGATAATAACTTTTGCGGTTGCATGGGATGTATGGAAGCATGCAAAGAGCATCTACTCAAAATAACAAGTGACACTTAATCATAAACTCAAGGTAAGAGCATGAATAGAGAAAGCATAATAATGCCGGAATGGAGAAGGAACTTGCTGGAGCGCTTAAGCATCGTGCTTATACTGTTTGAGCTGGTACTTAGCGTGATATTCATCCTGCTAGGATACTCGGAAAGCAGCATGTACCTTAGAGGGGTTGGGGTAGGGCTGACAATTGCGTGGGTGACAAGCTCAATCGCTTACATGTTCGGGATAAAGGCAGCAAATTCAAAATAATAAATGCAAAGCGATCCATTATTGCTATTTTCATTTACGGTTCACTCGCTTTCGCCCAATATGCTCCTTATGCCTTTTGAATACTCCTCGGGAATTATATTGCTCCCGTAATTGCCTGCCATCTGCATTGGCCCTATATCCGAAACCCTTGGAACTATCTCCATGTATGAATGGAACTCCTTTTCTTTCTTCAAGCTGTATCCAAGTATATTGTAGGAATGCACTCCAAAATACCTGTTGTTCGCGGCAATTATCTTTTTGCACGCTTTAAGCAATTCCGCCATCTCCTCTGTACTCAATTCGCTTAGCATGCTCACATGCCTTTTAGGCATCACTATCGATTCGCCGGTATAAAGCTGTGCAAAAGGCGCGAATGCGATCAATGTTCTGTTTTCAAGCAGTTTCCTTTCACTTTCCCTATTAGCCGCATATTCCATAAGACAGGATCCGTGTGTATCCTCGAATTCCAATACCCTGTCAACTCTTGCCCTGACCGTATCTGGCATGCTCATGTAGCCTAGAGTCTGCCAGTGGGAATGCGACAAGGTGCCTCCGCTTTTCCTTCCGAAGTTCTTGTTAAGGTAGACGAAGTCAATACCATTATGGCCATATATTTTCTTTTCCGTGTTAAGTACGGCTTTTGCAAGGTCGTTGGTCTGCAGGTCCGAGGAATTCTCGAACCTCAGCTTGTGCTCCCTCGAGTCTATTATTACAAAGCTGAACCCGTAATTTGTAGACCTCTCAAATATGTCCCATTTCTCACGTGCATAAGGGGCGTTGCATTCAAACAGCGGATACTTGTTGTAGATAACCCTTACCCTCCAAGGCCTGCCTATCTCGAAAAATGTCCGGTTGAGGTCATATCTTTCAGGCTCAAATGGGCAGTACTCCTTTCCCTTGTCGTCTATGACCTCCTTGGCCAAATAGTCAATAGGCCTATCCTTTCTTGAAAGCGCAAACACCGCCCTCAATCCTGTCCTATAATCAGTTCTTATCTCTCCATTGCCAAAGAGATTTTCAGGAATAGCTTCTTTTTCATCTGGATCTTTCCGCTCTTTTTTAGAATCCATATACATCAATAATATATGCAAGGAAAATTTAAATACTTTTTTATATAGGTGCATGACCATTTCAGGGATAGACCTATTCAAAAGGTTCGTCATGCCAAATTGTAAATGGGCAGGGAATTAGCAGAGAAATAAATTGGAATCCTTAAATATGCGTGCTGATGTAGTTATAGTATGATGGACGAATATGATTATGCCGAGAGTCGCAAGAGCAAGGGCAAAGGCAGCAACAGGTCAAGGAGCGATCACCATGAGAAGCGCCAAGGTGACCTAAATGAGATTAATGTCTACAGTCCAGGTGATGCACAGAAGCTTGGGAAAATAGGCATAGTGGCAGAGATGAGCCCCACAAATTACAGGATACTGTATAATAATAAATTTATAGAGGGCATAGCGGAAGATGACTCCCAAAAGGGGATTGTCAGCCAGCTTGTGGTAGGGGATAACGTAATTTTTGAACTAAACGAATCAAACCCAATAATAAAAGGCAGGACCGAAAGGCATTCAAAGCTTGCAAGGCTAAGAACGGACTCGTCAAAGAAATCCCAGGCAGGCGCAGAGGAGCATGTTATAGTGGCAAACATAGATGTTGCGGTTATAGTCGCATCGGCGATCCAGCCGGCTTTCAATCCTAACATGGTTGACAGGTACCTTGTAATAAGCCAGTATGGCAATGTGGCTCCAATACTGTGCATAACGAAGACGGATCTAGCAAAGCCGCCGGATCTTTCAATGTACAAAAGTGCGGATTTGCCAATAGTGAAGGTTTCCAATAAGACAATGGATGGCATAAGCGATCTTCTTCCATACCTGAAAGGGAAGAGGTGCGTCATGATAGGGAGCAGCGGCGTTGGCAAATCATCGCTGATAAACAGCATCCTTCATAAAGAGGTACTTTTCACCGATGAAGTGAGTGAAAAATCCGGAAAGGGAAGGCATACAACATCCTCTTCATCGCTGCACCTTCTTGATGAATCGACAATGCTGATCGACACTCCTGGGATACGTTCACTTGGCTTGTGGGAGCTCGATCCAGAATCCCTCCGCCTTTACTATCCAGAGTTTGCGGAGTTTGCACCAAACTGCAAATTCAGCGACTGCACGCATTCCCATGAGCCTGGATGCGCGGTCAAAAAGGCAGTTGAAGAGGGATTTATATCAAGGGAAAGATATGACAGCTATATAAGGCTGCTTGCGAAACTGGAATATGACAGGTAGTCAGCAAGCGAATAACCTTGCATTATAAATAATGAACTCCATAATGAAATAGGGGTTTCGGAATGGATGGATCGGAAGGGATTCGTGTATTTTATGGCATTGAATGGCTGCTTGACGATTTGCTGCCCGTGCCCACCGAAGCAGAGATGGGCTATATGTACGGTGAAAAAGGTGCAGACAGGGGCGCATACCTCCAGATAGCAGAGATCATGAGAAATAAGACGCGCAAGATTGTTCCAGATATATTTAATAATTCCGACAAAGACGTAACCATTGAAACAGGGAACCAGTTTATTGCGGCTTCCCCTCCAAGGCCTTATGAGGAATGGGTGTATGATTGCGCAAAATCTGATATGGTTGTCATAGGGCCGAAAGAAATGGAAGTCAGGGTAATCCAACGCCTAAAGCACGAAGAAAGTACGGCGCTGGAGGAAAAGCGGAAAATATGGGAGTACCTGCCGCAATTCGAAAAAGAGCTCCAGGAGCTCCATGATTCCGGGCTTATTAACGGAATTCTTGGAAGAGGCTCTTATTTTGCCGCAAACGGTTTCCCAATAAAAGATGACAACATAGACTTTGTGCTGCTCCGTGAAGGCAACTGGAGCGACGAAGAGAAAGAAGGTATAATCAATATATTGAAAAAGCTTCCAGCCGCATGGATATACGTAATTGGTGCTGGCAAAAATGGGAATAAAATAGATATATGGAATGGCAAGGAAGGGGTTTACTTTACGCTTGTTGATTCCAGAAGCATAGAATTTGCTTTGGGGTTGAGGTATGAAAGGTACATTCTCCAGAACAGCATCGGCATTGAAATTGCAGGAATGGGCAAAGACGAATCCGAAAGCGTTGCCAAAAGACTTTGTACCATGCTGCCTGCCCACAACCGTGTCAGCGAGTTTGGCCTTCCAAGACTGCAGAAGCCCGGCAGGAGGTCAGATGCCGGTCCAAGTCCAAATGAATGGTAACGACCATAGGAATCGCAATAACTAAAAACAGCCTGCAAAGCCTTAAATTTCTATTACAGCAATGATTAGTATTAATGTTATTGGGTGTGGATATGGATAAGACCAAGGATAAAAATTTTGGTGCGGAGAGATTAAGCAGCATGACCGGAGAGGAATTCGACTCAAAGTTCTCAAAGTTCTTCATGGAGGAAAAGGACAGTCTGGATAAAAACGAAATTGGCAAGTACAAGCATGATGGCTCAATGAATATAACAGAAGGCCCCTCCAAAAAATCCGTAAAAAAGCTTTTAGGAATGCGCCTAATGGATCCGGTCAACCGCCCAATATCTAAATTGGAGCTTCCAAGCAGCAAAGGCGTAAGCTTGAACAGGAGCTTGGAGGCATTGGTCTCATCTATTGAAAATGCCCCTATCGTCATCCTAAAAGAGGACCGCTTAAACGAGGCGCAGCTTACGCTTGAAAATAACCAAATATTCTATGGCAATGCTGCAAAGGGAATAATTGAGGAGGCGAAGGACATCAACAGGGATATCTTATCAAAGATTGCTTTTGGCAAGAGATACGCCGAGCTTTCCGATTCCGAGAAATACGGGCTGATCATAAACCGCCTTTTCAGGATGCATACGCATGGATTTAAGATGGAGCTCACCGTGCCAAGGTTTGAGGCATACGGAAACCTGGTTGACCTTGCGGCAAAGACAAATCCAATGTTCATAAGCATACATGAAAATAGGTCATTAAACTCTCCGGTTCTGGATGCTGTGATAGACAGATTTGAGGGCAGGGGAAAGATAGAGGATTTCCTCAAAGCGCTTGCAACCGAATTCTATAAAGAATTGAAAGCAAGAAATGAAAAGCCTATAAATGACAGGAAGGATAAAATAAAATCCGTTGTAAACTTCATAACCGGAGGAAGTTTAAGCGGAGGGATAGGCGCCGAACTGTACCTTCCTGGCAATGGATCGGATGTTTCAATAGAACTGGAGAAGCTCGCGGCAGACGCCTACTATCCACGTTTTGTGCTTGTGCATGAGGGAACAGGGGATAAATTCCCGGTGCTGTATTACATAGCGGGCACGGTAAGCGGAGAAAAGATGATAAAGGACATATTGAACCTTGCAATCGAAAGGAAGGAGAGAGAAAGAAAGATGCTAAGGGAGTAAGCCGATGCTATAATGTCTGAAGGGCCTGAAAATCTCTTTCGGGCGCTAAAAGAGGTCTGCATCGCAAGCATCTACCAACTGCAAGTTATAATACGGACTTTTCCAGGAGCCTGAACCTTTTTCTTGATGGATCTACCTCTGCCATTGTGCCTATTGGAAGCAGGAATTTGGGATCGGTATGCCCAAAATCCATATTGGTTACAAGAGGCATGTCGCCCCTGCCAAACTCCACGTCCAGTACCGAATGCACATCGCTTTCCAACTCCTCTTTCTCTTTCGTAGAATATCCAAAAGGAATGGCAATTAGCAATGCGGCTATCCTGTCAATTATGCCTTGGCTTCCATAATTTCTAATCCAATTCTTGACAGTATCCGCGGAAGGCTTGTCTTCCGATGTCTCAAGGAAAAGTATCTTGTCATTCCAGAAATCCCCCTTTGGCCAGAAATGCGTGCCTTTCATGAACTCAAGAACATCGGCGCATCCCCCAAACAGAACTCCTTTTGCGGAGCCTTTGCCCTGCAGCCAATGCCAGCCATCATTCCTATGCCTATTGTTTATCTTTCCAACATTCTCTTTTTTGGACCATTCCGGATAGCCATCAGACCGGAAAGGAAAGCTATGGTACTCGTAATTTTCAATAGGTTCGAACATTATGTTTCCAAACATATCCAAAAAGGATTTTGGGAATTTGTCCATCTGCGAGAACCCTGCCATAACCGAAGGACCATAATACGTGACAAGCCCTGTTTTGTAATATATGTAATCCGACAATGTGGTTGAATCGGAAAACCCCATGAATATCTTAGGGTTCTTCCTTATAACCTTCATATCAAGGTAATCCAGTATCCTTATGGAGTCGTCTCCGCCTATGCTTGTGAATATCGCGTTTACCTCTTTGTCATCGAAAGCGTTGTTTATATCTTCCGCGCGCTCGTGTGGATGCTTGTAAAGATACTCGCTGCTCTTTCTAGCAGTGCCGTACTCCTTCACATTCAATTTGAGGTATTTTCTTATATTATCAAGCCCGTTCTCATATATATGAGGGAACTCCACAGCAGTTCCAGAAGAAGGCGAAACTATAGCTACGGTATCTCCTTCCATAAGCCTTTTAGGATTTATAATCCGCATTGAATCATCAAACCAATAAAGAATGATAAAATATCATTAAGTTCTTTGTCTTTTTTCACAACACTGCCTCCAATCACAAAGAAAGTTTTTGCACGCTTGTATAAATACCTTTTATCAAAAGTGGTGTAAAACCCACACGCTTCAGCGGCGGGATATAAGTCACTGCATAAATATAAAGCTCCTTTTCCATCGGAGCGTAATGGCGTCCATTGCGTTTCACTTTGGCTTCCTCAGATTGCTTGGGAAGCCCACAACCTTTAGATGTGGGAAGATGGCATAAGAGCTCACGTCGCTTATTTTTAGTCCTTTTGGCAATGGCATTTGAGAATGCCTATGAATTCCAAATAAACAGGTATGTATGCATTTTGTTTCTTAGACCAAACAAAATGCATACTTTCTATTTCCTTAATTTTCTAAAATGATACAAAATAAGATTATTATCATGTTGCTTTCAGCAGACCTTCCACCTGCTTTTCAATACTATTATTATAAAGTTTAAGGTAACGTGTTAATTTCTTTTTGTCAATTTTTCTTGCCATTGCGGCATAAACTTCTTTATTGAAACGCGAATGAAAGTACACCGAGTCTATAAAAGTCTTTTCAATATCCGCCATAGGTATGTAAAGATTATCCTTGTAATAAACCATAGAATATCCGAAAAATTTGTCTTTTTGTATTCTTCTTAAACTTGCATTTCTTCCAAGAATCTCTATTTGCCCATTTCTTATCCTCTTAGTGGTCACTATACTAATCGGAGTCATGTAATCCCATAGCTTATAATAAGTAAGTGCCATTTCCATACCATAATAGAATGGCGAGAAAGCGAATCCAGCTATGACTGGGTCATCATGAAGGGTATAGCGCCCTCTACTAACAGAGAATACATTCCCGCTTTTTACCATATTGTGCATAAAGATCTTGTAGTAATTGCCTCCGGCGCCGTTTTTGTGCAAGAACAGCTTAACATCATTTACGGTAAATGTAGGAAAGCTCTTGAAATACTCTAAAAATGGTTTTACGTATCTCACATAAGCCACCTTTTTATGAACTCTACCATTTTTTGATATGTCGGCACTACGCCAGCATAAATTACCGCTTTGAATTCCGAGTAACTCTGTACATTTTCATTCGGAGTTTGAATATTTTTTATAAATTCTTGCAATGCCCTATCAATCTCGTTTCGCTGCTTTACACTATTTAGTAGTACTGTTATATCATAGAGATCTTTATATGCACGTCTATCATTGTACGCGTCTATTTTCTCAAGAATCAAATCCTCAGGAGATAATACCAATATGTTTATCTTTGAGCCATCCACGCGTTCGTATGGCATCAATAAAGCAGATTTTTCTACATTTCTTGGTTCTATTTTTATTTCTGAATTATCCTTTCTTACATTTATGAATGTGACCCCTTTTTCTCTGAATTTAGTTACATCTATGCCTATTCCTGAGGCAGCATGGATGAATTTGTCCTTAAAATCTTCTGCCCATATATATACATCAATGTCTGTAGAGAACCTCTTGCCATTGTAGCATCTCCATACTGCAGTACCCCCATGTAAGGCCATTTTGTCGGTAATGCCTGTCAATAAGCTCATTACCTCGTCTTCGAGTCGTGCCGTTTCTAACTCGCTTCTCCTTTTCAATATATTCAGGATTGGCAAATCCATAAACACCACTTAGTTATAATATAATATAACTAAAAGGTATTTATAACTTTTGACCTGGCATAGCTTAAGGATAGCGTTTGTTGTAGCCTCCTCTAAAGTCCTATATAAATTCGTAAAGCAGCAGATCCTTTTTTAGGGCAACATATTTTGGTTCTAATTTGTAAACCCTTTTATAAAGGTTTCTTTACTATGGGTTAAACGCCCTTGCCGGGATTTGAACCCGGATCACAGGCTCCGCAAGCCCGCGTTCTATCCAAGTTATACTACAAGGGCAAAACATGAAGATTTTACGGATTATATTAATATTGGAATACTATTTATTAGTTATTTCACAATTTATTGTAAATTAATTGATTTAATTAGGTGCATAAATGTTCCATACTTACCTGACGATAATAATACCTTCGATAGCCGCGTTCATAATAACAGTGGTAATGACCTTGTTCCTTATGTCATATATGAAGGAATCAGGGGTTACTGCAACTGACCACAATAAAAAGGGAAATCCAACACTTGCGGGAAGCGGCGGCATCGCTGTTGCATTGGGATTCAGCGTTGGCCTGTTCACTTACATATTCGGGTCTAATTTTCCATCGCCTACAAGCCCCTTCTACCAGCCGGTTGCAAGCCTTGCAGTACTTTTCTCAGTGATGCTTTCTATAATACTTATATCAACGGTCGGATTCCTTGATGACATAAACGTAAAGAGGAAAGCGGTAAAGTCAACGGACATGATGGATACAAGGCAAGGGCTGAAGCAGTGGCAGAAGCCAGTGCTCACCCTTATAGGGGCCATACCTTTGGTGGCCATAAATGCAGGAGTCAAGACCGTTGCAATACCATTGATAGGAGTAATCAACTTTGGATTGTTTTACCCTATTGTGATAATACCTCTTGCCATAATATTCGCCGCAAACGCGTTCAACCTGCTCGGAGGGTTTGACGGAATAGCGACAGGCACGGGCATGATAGCCGCGTTTGGGCTTCTCCTTTACTCTCTGCTATTCGGAAACTACACAGGATTGCTTATCTCTTCGGTGCTGTTCGCATCATTGGTGGCGATGTTCATATTCAACGTATATCCTGCAAAGATAATACCTGGAGACAGCTTTACTTATCTTGTGGGCGCCGCTCTTGTAAGTGACATGATAGTAGGAGGGATGGAGGGTTTTGGAATAATCATATTCATGCCATGGATAATAGAGTTCTTCCTGCACCTCCGCAGGAAATTCAAGGTTACAGATCTAGGCATAATGCAGAAGGACGGGACGATGAAGGCGCCTTACGGAAGGAAGATCTACAGCTGGACGCATATAATAATGAACTTAAAGAAATGCAGGGAATGGGAGGTATCCCTTTACATGTGGGTTGTTGAGGCGTTGTTCATAGTCCTAGGATTAGCGATAAAATTGGCAACATTAAAAGTTATTTGATTTGAATCTTGACTTTGCTTATCCTGTGCTTTGCCAATTTCCTTTTGTGGACCTTTCTTATCTTATGGCTTGTTTCCGGCAGGTATATTATGCTTTTGGAGTTTATGTTTCCTATAGCAAATGCGATGTCAGATCCCTTTATAAGGCTTTTCCGGCCTGCATAGTTTGCAAACATGCTTGCGAAGCCCATCAGTTCATCGGTCATCTTTTCAATCTCTTTCTCAAAGGTAAAAACAGCATCCTCATTTATTTTTTCAGCTCCTGCGCCCTTCAAATATTCCTCAATCTCATAAAGGCTAAAGCCTCTTTTCTTGTAATTCAATGAAACACCCTCCCAGTAATTTGTTAAAAATAAAAGTCAAGTAATGATTTAGCAAGAAAGTATTTTAAACAGAACCTTAATTGCCATAATAATAGTAGTTACACTAAAAATAGGCAGGGTTTTTAAGCTTATCCAACCAATTGGTCAGGCCTTTTGGGAACCTTCCAGCTTCGATTACTTTCAATAAACAGCAGGTGTTGAAAAGTTTTTATTAATGAAAGCCTAATTGTGCGACTATGGCAGGGATAAATCAGGTCAAGCAATCAAAATATTCTAATTTATCAAGAAAAAAGAGCGGCAAAGGGAAAGATGTAGACATAAGGCTCGGATTCCATATGTCAGTTGCGGGATCGGTTTCAAATGCACCTTTAAGTGCGGGGAAGATGGGATACGGGGATTTCCAGTTCTTTCCAAGCAGCCCGAGGACGTGGAAGCACTCGCCCATAAAAGATGAGGACATATCACTTTTCAAGGAGTATACGAAGAAATTCGACCTCATGGCATTTGCCCATCTCCCATATCTTTTCAACCTTGCCTCCAAATCAAGAGAGCAGCGCTCAAAAAGCATTGGGATGCTTAACGATAACCTCGAAAGATGTGATGTTCTAGGCGTACGCTACCTTGTCGTGCACCTTGGGTCGCATATGGGCAGCGGATTCAAGGAAGGCAGGAAAAGGATATCCGATTCTTTGAATGAGGGGCTTGAGAAACATAACGCAATGATCCTTTTTGAGAACACTGCAGGATACAGGAACGGAATGGGCAGCAGCATGCCGGAGATAGCGGATATATCAGACAACGTAAATGACAGGAACATAGGCCTTTGCCTTGACACCTGCCACGCGTTTGCGGCTGGATATGACCTTCGTTCCGAAAAAGGGGTAAGCAGGCTTGCCGATGAGATAGGGGATTTTGGCAAGAGACGGCTTAAGCTGGTGCACCTCAACGATGCCAAATACGATCTCGGAAGCGGATTGGATAGGCACTGGCACTTGGGGAAAGGCAAGATCGGGGAGAAGGGGTTTGTAAACCTGTTCGAAAACCCATTGTTCCAAAAGGGCTGCTTCGTTATGGAAACCCCCGTCAGCAGTGAAGGGGACGAGGAGTACAATTATAATGAGGCGGTAAAGATAATAGAGATTGCAGGCAAAAATTCTGGCAAAGAACTTTCATGCAGGTAAAGCAATGCTTAAAACCTAAATAGAGATTGCCGGCATCTATAGCACGACCATTGTCTTTGTCTTGACTACTCCTTCTTTTGCGTCTATTGAATTTAGCAGAACTTTTCCAAGCTCTTCCGTGTCCTTGGCTATCACTTTCAGGAATATATCAGCCTCTCCTGTCACTATATATCCCTCCTTGACATAGCTTATGCCCGTAAGCTCATTGAGAAGCTGCTGCTGGGTCTTGTGCAGCTTCTTTAAAAGGTCAACGTCAACATTCACGAATATAAAGGCAAGCACGGACATTCCAGCATTTTTCCAGTTAACCTCACCTTTGTAACCTTCTATTATTTTCTCTTTTTCAAGCTTTCTTACCCTGAAGTGCACCGTGGAAAGGGGCATTCCAAGCTTCTTTGCGATTGTCGAGTAATTTATAGTCCCTGAATCAATCAGGCTTATTATACTATCGTCAATGCCGTCCATTATTGTATTTTATACAATACTATATAAATAGGTTTCTTATAAAATTGTATATTTTATAAGATTTTATTGCATAAATATTTATACCGCTGGGACAACCATATCTTTAGGTGAATAGATATGGAAGAAAGCAAGATAGTGGAAAAACTGGTTGTCACAAGCGAAGTGATAAAGCATACCATAGACTACTTCAATGACAACGGCTTCGTGCAGCTGCTGCCAGTGATATTGGGAAAAAGCACTGACCCTCTTGGACCTGATCCAAACTCGTCAATATTGAAGACCCCCGAGATAGAATACGGAGGGCAGAGGCTTTACACGATGAACTCAATGATCCTTCACAAGCAGATAGCAATAAAGAAGCTTGACAAGATATTCATACTCTCCCCAAACATAAGGCTGGAAAAGCCTGAAAGGAAATCCAGCGGAAGGCACCTGTTCGAGTTTACGCAGCTTGATTTTGAGATCAGGGACGCAAAGTCAAAGGACGTGATGGCTCTTATGGAGGGGTATCTGGTATACCTGAGCAAGATGCTTAAGTCCGATGAAAAGGCCAAGTCGGCATTCAAGGAGTTGGGTTTGGAGGTGTTTGATTTCAAGCCCCCATTCAAAATCTATTCAACAGGGGAATTGGCAGAGAAGTACGGCGAGGACTGGGAGGCGAAGATGTCAAGGTCATCAACACAGCCCTTCTGGGTAACAGACCACAAAAGGGAGTTCTACGAAAAGGAGGACACGGGCAGGCCAGGGCATTACCTTAACTACGACCTTATATATCCATTAGGGTTTGGAGAGGCATTGTCAGGAGGAGAACGCGAGCATGAATATCCTGTAATAACAAGGAAGATGGGGTCAGATAGGCTAAACATGGATGTTTACAAAGCATACCTGTCAGAAGCCGAAAAAGGTCTTTATCCATCGGCGGGAGCAGGATTCGGAGTAGAAAGGCTGACGAGATTCCTCACGAGGTCAAAGCATGTTGGCGATGTAGAATTGTTCAGGAGGGTGCCAGGAGAAGAGATATCCATATGAAGGAAATTCCTTCACTTGGAAATCTTCAGAACTTCAATCTCAAAGTTCAAGGTATCTCCAGCCAGTGGCGGATTGAAGTTAACAGTCGCATCTGTCGCATTTACTGCTATCACCGTTCCGGAAAGGCCTGTGCTTGATGTAACCACTGTGCCGTTCTTGATTGACTGGTTTGCAAAGTCCGTAAGAGGCACGGATACGATCTCGCTCTGGTTGACCTCGCCATATGCTTCCTGTGGCGTCAAGGTTATGTTTTTGATTTGATGAAGCTTCATCCCTATTACAGCATTGCTGAACCCTGATATCACTTGGTTTGAGCCTGCTGTGAAATTGAAATTACCTTCCTGGAATACAGTGCCGTTTGTAAAGCTGCCCTTGAAGTAGACCTCTACCAAGTCACCAGATTTGACAGTGCTCGCAGAGCTTGATGTAAGCAGATAGGCCGCCACAACAGCTATTATTATTATGACAACAACGATTGAGCCTACAATCAATCCTTTATTTTTCTTTTTTGGCTTGGCTGCAGCACTTTGATTTGCCGCTTGGGCATTTTGGCTGTCAGCGGCATTGCTTGGAGCATTAGCATCATTAACCGTGTTAACCTTATTTTCCTCAACATTATTAACATTCTGTGTATCCGTATCTTCCATCTTTAATCACCTTGTCAAGTTCATAAAAAGCCTGGCTAAATAATATTCTATACGGCATCTCTTTTATATATTTCTATTGTTTTGTTGGAAAACTAGCGATGATCAATGGGGCAAAACAAGATGCTGCTGGCAGGCAGAGCAGGCCTCTGCCTTCAATGCATTCAGTCCTCTTCTCCTTCCGCATACATTGATTCATCAAGCCATTCCGTCAATTCACTGTCCTGGCCCTTCTCCGCAACTACATCGTCCACTGTGTTGCCTTTTACAACAAGGTACTTTATCATTCCCTGCGACATCATGTATGATCCAGGGCACAAGATCCCCTCTTTTACAGCCACCGCATCCGGCTCCAGCCTAAGTATGCTTCCCATAGTCGCCTCTTTGCTTCCAAATCCCTCATTGTCGTGTTCTTCAATGCTGTGGTCCTCGTCGTTGTATATTGCGATGGACTCGGCATCCTGAAGGGGCACTATATTTTTATCCTTGTCATGTGCGATTGCTATCTTCATTGTATCACAAATAATTAGAGGAGAGGATAATTTTTATTACGTTTGGATAACAAATTATAGTGAAGTAAAATTTAATCCCGCATTTTGCAAGCTTCGTGTCCGCACCAAAACAAACCAATATAATTATTGACATAAAAGGTTAAACAGGAAACAGCATTCCGCAGCCGCATTTTGGCAGTACGCCAGGACATGCATTTCCGGGTGTTTATTTGGATGTAGCATCTCAAGAAAAGAAGCTTTTGTTTCCAGATTATGAAAAGGGCAACCTATATAACTTAGCCGCATCGATAGCTGAGGATTTGGGAATAAACAGGGAGGACGCGATACCTTCGGAATCAATCAACTTGGACAAAGGCAAAGTGCTGTTAATCCTCATTGACGGATTTGGCTATAACATAATGAAGGCCGCCGGGATACCAACAGAAGGCGCCGAAAAGTTTTCCACTGTATTCCCCTCAACAACTTCTACCGCACTAACCTCCCTGAATACTGTATCAACTCCCGCGGAGCATGGAGTACTTGGATACACAACCTACACAAAGGAATATGGAATAATCCAGACATTGAATTACACGCTTCCGGAAGTATCGGATCCCAACCTTATAAAGAGGATAAGCGGATTGGACATGAGCTCCATGTTCGGTGTAAAAAGCATAGGCAGGGAACTCAGGGACAAAGGGAGGAGAACGGAAGCGATAGTGCCCGAATCAATATCAAGCAGCAGCATGACAAAGATGCTGTATGGAATTTCAAAGCCTTCGGAGTTCAAAACATTCTGGGATTCGGTATACTTGGCAAAAGAGGCATTGGAAAAGGACTGCACATTCGTGTCATTGTACCTGCCATTTGTAGACTCGCTCGCGCACAAGTATGGCCCTTACGCAGAGCCAACTATGGAAGCGGCAAGGTACATATACAATACCGTTGTAAGCACATTTTCCAGCTATTCAAGCAAATACGATATAGTAATTACTGCGGACCACGGTTTTATTGAGGTTTCAAAGGCCGTATTCCTAGACCAGCAGAAAGATGTCATAGGAATGCTTGACTCCCCTCCTTACGGAGATGCACGTGCAGTATTCATGAAATCACACGAAGACCTAAAGGGAAAGCTTGTAAATAAGTTCAATGACTTCAGGATATTTGATGAGGATGAGATAATAAGCAAAGGGCTGCTTGGATTGAAAGGGGAAAAGCCCAGCAGCAATTCATCGGAATTCATAGGCGTGCCTTTGGACAATAGCGTATACGTTTACAGGTACAAGGGCAACTATTCTGGACATAAGGGCCATCATGGAGCGCTGCTGCAGGATGAGATGGAAATACCTGTAATCAACCTTAGAGAATGAGAAAACAAAAAAACAAAAGGAGCTAAATCACTCCTTGTCCTTTTCTACGTGCACCATGTATGCAGCAACCTCTGTAAGTATGAAACCTATCAGAGCTACTACAAAATATCCTCCTGCCACCCCTATTGTGAGTGCGAAGAATGCGAATCCTGCTACCGTAGCCAGCTTAAGGGTTGAAATCTTGTTGTATCCCCCAAACAGGTATGTGAAGCTATGGAAGAATAATGCTACTCCTGCCACTACCGCGACTGCAGGCAATACCGCCAGCCAGAAACTTGCGCTTCCAGTACTGAGAAGTGTGCTTACGGGCATTACATTTGCTCCTATCAAGTATATCAAATACAGGTAGAACAAGCTCCCTATGAATTCCAGGGCAAATAAATCTCCGCGCACTTTAAAACCATTATGGTTCATCTTGAGACTCGATGTTTTCTTCGACACCATATTTATCACATTATATATATAAATAGAAAAAGATTTAAGTATTGATGAAATACCAATATAACTTGTGATATAAGTTTTGCAAAGCCCAAGCCTGCGATTTCCTACAAAATAGGTCGCGGCGGAAGTTGGGCCGGAATCAAAACTTCTATGAGTGCTGAAGATGTTTTTTAGGAAGCCTGCCAATATGGAAATAAAGCCCGATGATCTCGAAAGCTATAACCTGAAGATGTTTTACACACTGATAAGCCCCATGGAAAAGCAGGCGGATGCAGCAGAAGCATCGATAATCAGCGGAATCGCAGGTTTCAAAGAATCGATTGCCAATTTCTCAAATTCCCGATCAGATCCGGAGATGGAGTACATACCTAATTACAGCATTGAATTTGTAAAGTCCCAGAAAGAGAACTACTGCAAGAGGCTGGAGCGCATTTTAGACAGAAGCTTTGAGGAGGAAGACGGAAGGGACGCATACTACAATCTGCTGCTGAAGGAGCACTTCTATTCCGGCATGCTGGACTCAATATTAAAGCACAACGCAAAATTCAGGCCCGTCGTTATAGGATACGCAAAGGACATAGACAGCTTCAAGAAGGTGTACTCCAACATAGAGAAAAGGATTAACGACCTCAAGAATGTGATAAAGTCGAAATCCAATGAATATGACAGGTACATAGAGATAAGGGACAAGATAGATGCACTGCTGCAGCTCATATCCGACAAGGAATACTTAATGGAAGAGAACGCAAAGATAAAGGAGGAAGTGAGGGAAGTAGAGATGGCAGAAGTAAAAGAAAATTCAATAAAAGAGCTGAATTCAGAGATATCCGAGAAGAGCAACGAAATAGTAGTGCTCCAAGACAGGATTTCCGGTGAGAATTCCAAGATAACCGCGATTTTGTATCCGCTTAAAAGGCTTGCCAGAAAATACGATTATATATCAGGAGAAAAGATAAGCCTGTCTGATTTCTTGGACAATCCCTATATTCTTTCAGATCCTGGAAATTACAGCCTGTTCCTAAAAGAGCTCAATTCCCTGAAGGATATGGTTATGAAAGGAAGGATAGAGGTGAAGAAGAAGGAGTCCTTCGTAGAGCAGATAGAAGAGGTTGTCAATGCAGGCCTTGCCGATAGGATAAAGAATCTGATGAAGGTCAAAGAAGAGCTGTCTGAATTGCAGGGTTCTTTGAATGAAGCAAGGATTGGCGTAAGTACCGAGAAAAGCATAGAAGAAGACAAACATGCAAGGAAAGAGCAGGCAAAGGAGAACGATGGAAAAATTGCCGAGATGGATTTAAAGATTGAGGAGATCTGCAAGGAGCTGGAATTATTGTTCAACAAGTATTATAAATCTTTGATTAAAATAACAATCTAATAATGGCATACGCTAACGGGTTTTGAAATGCAGAAAAAGGAAGCTTTTGAGAAGCCAAGTATAATATGGGGCACTATAATCATAATCGTGTTGGCAGTAATAGTCATAGCATTATTCTCAAATATCCTAAGAACACAGCCAATAGAGTTTGGAGTATCGGAAGGGGTGTCCTACATGGGATTCGGCCGCATAATTTTCACAGGGCAAACCCCACTGAACGCAACCTCAACGCCTGTTGAAGTGGCATTCGTCAACTACGGCGAGGCATCATTCATATTCATATTGATATCAATAGTTATAGCTTTCATAGCACTATTCACAAAGAAGGCATCCATAATCGCCGCTATATCTTCATTTGTCTCTTTTGCGCTGGGAATCGCATCCCTTTACATGTTCTCAAATCTCATAAGCATAAGCGGCGAGCCGGTAGCAGCCGTTGCGATTCCGGGAGCCGGAATATACCTGATGCTGTTTGCAGGGATAATACTTGTATGGGCTTATTACCTGTTCAGCGCATACGATATCAACGCCTTAAAGAAAAGCGCAAAGGAAGCAGCAAAGCCCGCAGAGGTAGAGGCAGCTTCAGAAAACGGGCCAAACAAGGCGGAGGATATCAAAAAGCAGATATCCGAGGAGGTAAGCAAGGAGATGACGTCAAAGAAGGAGACGGAAACCGAAAACAAGATAACCTTGAAGAATTGAACCAGTTTCAATTTTTGTCTTTCCCTAAACTTTTACATTAGCAACTTTTAAATATTATTAAATAGGTAATGATTATTGGATAAACCGCCTGTACAGCACCGCAAATGCTTATTAATTTAGATTAATGAGGTGCAAGCGTATTCAAAAGGTGTTACAATGTCTACAAATCTTTATGCAGAGGAAATAATATCGAATTATGAACACCCCCACAACAAGGGCAAAATGGAAGATGCGGATGCGAGCTTTGAAGAGCACAATCCGGTATGCGGAGACGACATCAAAGTATACTTGAAGATTTCGGAGGCCAAGGTCGACGATGCAAAGTTCGATGGTGAGGGATGCTCGATAAGCACAGCAGGGGCAAGCATGCTCACGGATTACGTAAAGGGTAAGAGCATAGAGGAGCTGAGCGGGATGGGGGTAAAGGACATGATTGACCTGCTTGGAATAGAACCAGGCCCTGCGAGGCTACATTGCGCCACGATATCATTGAAAGCTCTCAAGGAAGCAATATTCTTGTACGAGCATAAGGAGCCGGATGAAAATACAAAGGATCTTTGAAAAACAGGAACAAAGAAAAAAAATAAAGCGGGAACTGCCGCTCCGTGCTTCTTTTTATCTATTTGCACAACGATTACTGCTGTTGATCCCCTCCCAGCTGTTCAAAAGCGTCAAGCACAGGGTTCAAGTACATCAGTGATGGCGCACCTCCCATAAGTATTGCAACGCTCGCAGTTTCCATTATCTCATCCTTTGTTGCACCTGCCTTAAGGTAGTTGTTCATATGGTACGCTATGCACCATTCGCATTTGACATTGATAGCCAGAGCCAAGCTTATCAGTTCCTTTACCTTAGTGGGGAGCTTCCCATCCGATTCCGAAGAAGTTAAAAGCTTCATAAATCCTGCCTGCACATTTGGCTGGTCCGCGCCCAATTCCTTGACTACCCTGTTGACCTCCTTCAACTTTTCATTTGCATCCATTTTACCACTACTAATACTATGAATAATCAATTATTTATTCTATCTGAATATTCACTAATTAATTGGGAATCCACGAGCCCGCCTCTTGCCACAAGCTTTATTAATTTGAACGGTGACAGTGTCCAGATGCAAAGGCAAAGATGATCCATATGGCAAAGCTTACACCTGCGGAAAAAAGGAAAAATACCATAAGAAAGAAAAAAATAAAATTATGGCTTGACAATCTGGCAAGTGGCAAGCTGGATGAAATAAACAAAGAGGTATTCAAGGACAGGGATCCCGAAGAGATAAAAACTTACTTTCTGGAAGTCGATTTCTTTTGGGAAGGGGGAATAAGCTTAGGTATGAGAAAAAAGGGATTGGCATCAGGAGGCTTTGGAGGATACACGGACTTGAGGTTTGCCATGGGAATTGATTTTAAAAGCCCGTGGGATGGCTACAACATCTACAACGGAGTCAGGAGGATAAAGTCGAATTACAGGCTTTCAGACAACGAGATAAGCGAGATGCTCCAAAAAGACAAAGGGATTATGGAAAAGCTATCCGAGGACGCAACAAAAGATGCAATAAAGAAGTACGGATACGGGATGAGAGCGTTCAAAAAGATGATGCTATTGGAATTTTATTGGAATGAAAGCTTTCGCGAGAGCTAAAAACGACTTCAGAGGAAATAGTGGCAAGTCTTAAATATTAAAAGCGGTTTATATAATAAACATTGCAAGGGCCCTTAAAATAATGATTGGCAATCAGAAACATCAGGCAAATGCTGGAGGTAAAAGATAAGGTGCAAAGAGGCTATAAGCATGAAAATGCCCAAGAATAAAACCAAAATAAATGATGGCTTTACCGAAAGGCAATTATTAGATGATACCAATGCAAAAATTGCCGGCTTATCCAGATTAAGTGATAACGATACCGCTAAACTGATTACGGATTACCTTAAGGAAAATTTTGATCCAAGTGAAGCGGATAAGAGGTTATCCGAGATTCTAGACTTTGTCGAGTCTTTAGACCAAAGAGACACTAGATATAGATACTTCCATGCAATATGGAGCACCAAGGCCGTCAAGGAGCTCACCAGCGAAAGGACAATGAAGTTTGCAAATTCAATCGGTGTAAATAATTCCTACGGATACTTCTATGCAATCGAAAATACAAAGGCAGTCAAGGAGCTCACAAGCGAGGAGTTCACCAATAAGAAAACTGCAGATTTCATAAATCTAATAGGTAATTATTCCAATTTTGAATACTTCAATGCGGTTGGGACCACCAAGGCCGTAAAGGAGCTCACTAGCAAAAGAGTTTTTGATTTTGCAAAATTAATCGGCATAAACGTCGATAAATATTTCTATGCAGTGGGCAGCACCAAGGCAGTCGCGGAGCTCACCAGTGAGGAAATTGCCAATAGGAGAATAGCAGATTTCATAAATCTGTCCAATAACAGTTTTGGATATGAATATTTTGGAGCAGTAGGAAAGACGAAAGCCGTCAAGGAGCTCACAAGCGGTGAAGTAATAGACTTTGCAAAGTCTCTCGGAAGCAATATCGATAAATATTTCAGTGCAATAGAAAGCACCAAAGCCGTCAAGGAGCTCACCAGCAAAGAGGTTATCGGCAAAAGGATAGCAGATTTCATCAATCTGATAGGAAGAACTTCCGCTTCGGAATATTTCAATGCGATAGGGTACACAGAGGCAGTCGCGGAGCTCACAAGCGGTGAAGTCGTAAATGAAGGAACGGTAAATTTTATAAAATCCATAGGCAGTTATGGTTCAAATAGATACTTCTATGCGATCGGCATGACTAGAGCCGTAAAGGAACTCACCAGCAAAAGAGTAAGGGACTTTGCAATTTCATTAGGCAACAATAATGTATATGGCTACTTCCGTGCAATGGCCGACTCAAAGGCAGTCGCTGAGCTCACAAGCGGTGAAGTCATCAACGAGACAATAACAAATTTTGTAGATTCGATTGGTGGAGACTCTTCCTATCAATACTTCTATGCGATAGGTATGACAAAGGCAGTCGCGGAGCTCACCAGTGAACGGGTAAGGGACTTTGCAAGGTATGTTGGCTATAATGCTTCCTTCGAATACTTCCGTGCGATAAGAAAGACAAAGGCTGCCAAAGAGCTAACTGATGAAGTATTTCTTTCATGGCTAAAGGATTCATATACCATGAACGATTTTATGGATATCTTAACGGGAATAGCTAATATACTATATTATTCGGATAACCATAATCTTAACAAAGGCCTTACTTTCTTGGAAGATCCAATTATTAGGCTTATCAAATTTGAGAACGCATCTAAAGACCCCAATAGGTTTAAAGCTGAAGTGCTAGGATGGTCAAATCTAATAAAAAACCTCGAAACTATAGAAAATGGTAATCTAGGCAGCATTGACGAAGCAAAATTTGACAGGATAGTGAAACTTTACAGCAGGACGGGAGGGTCCGTAGAGTACCTATCTATTGCATCCAATTTCATCAAAACAAAAGAGGATTTTGAAACCTTGTTCTCAGGAGAAAAAGGGAAAATAGACAATATAATAGTAAATGGGGCAAATTCCTATTTCAATAACCTCAAGGGTTTGCCAAAATCTGTTGAAGGGTGGGGAGGGATAAAGATTCTGAGACTTGTTTGGGAAAACAAGAATATGTTCACCCCTGAATTTTTGGTCGAGTCATTGAAAAGAAGAAGCAACCCGAGTGAACTGCACATCGATGAATTCAAACATATAGATAGCTTATTGCCAGAATTCAACAAACAGTATATTAAGACATATGATCTTCATCAGGAAAAGAAAACTGAAGAGCTCACAAGAGAAGAGACCAGTAAAATAATCTCCGATTCTATAAGCATCATAAAAGGGGTTTTTCCTGAAAATGCGGTTGACGTACCACAGGCACTGGGGCAAATCCAAACCGAACTTGCGTCCCTCAGAAATAGCGTTGGAAGAGGCCTACGCAGCAGGATCGACTATATTGTCGGAAAATCTGATATTGATGACAACCCCGAAAGTGTCAATTTCCAAAAGGCAATATTCCTTGCAAAAGGCCTGAAAAAAATTGAAAAAGACATTAACAACATTGCGGATGAGAACAAAGGCGATGCCCTATACTCATACGGGAGGATCCTAAATGCCGTTGAAGGTGTAATGGCATCCAAATATTACAGGGAGAAGATAGGCGATCAGGAAAATGCATTGGAGGAAGCGAGGAGGTCGTTAATGGAAGGGGCGGAGATGCCAAAAGAGGAAATGGAATTATATATAAAGAAGGCGGACGAGGCGCTGAGCAATATATACCAATACATGACTGATCCTGACATGTTCATCGTGGACTCGCCTGGAAGAAGGATGCTGTTCGGTTTATACCTCAATACAATATCCGAGGATTCGGAAAAGCTTGACAAATCCCTGCCAACTGCAGGAGTACTCACCATAAAGAGCTGGAAAAGGTCACTGGATGATATATTCGGGGGCAGGTACAGCGGAGACTGCACAGCCCCACCGAACGAAAGTGATTATTCGGGAATCCACTTCGATGCAAACTTTAGATGGGTAAAGGATCCTGCGACATTGATACTGAACTTCTACTGGAAGGAGAAGCTTGAGGATGTACCTCAGCCAATAGGAAGGACATACTGCTTTGCGGCGGAGGTTGACGGAAAGCCCATGCTTTTCATAGATTCGCTTGAGTTCCTCTCTTCATTCTATCCAGGGATAGAAGTACAAAAGGCACTTCCAGAAATGATTAAGGATCTTGCAAAGCACTTCAATGTCCCTGTGGTAATCAATACGGGGCGTGTATCAAACAGGGAGTGGGTAAATGATGTGATTGGCAATGCGGGGTTCAACAAAAAAACAATCTCCATCAAGAAGCTTGGAAATGATGTGTTTGCAGAGCATATAGAAACAAGCTTACTAAGGAAAGAGCAGTATTTCGTAGCACCCTGATTAACCGATAACTTAATCTTTTTCTATTTACTATCGATAGTTCTTCTTGGCACTTGTTGTTGGCTGGTGCATTGCCTATATCCAGAGCATATCAATCCAGAGGTATTTCGCAAAATAAGCTAAAAATTTGTACATTTGCAGATAAATATAATGCCATTGTGTCCTATTTGCCAAAATTATAAAACCTTAAAAACCCGCAATAAAATTACATTTTTATATTTTGGTAAATAAATAGAGACTAAGGTAATAAAATGACAGTAAAGAGCAAAAATAAAAATGCCGAAATAGCAAAGATAATCAGAGCCAACACAGAGGACCGGAAATATATAAGCGAAAATAATTATCAAAAAACATACCTGGGAAAGCCCATAGTATTCTATCTTCCATCAATCAAGATTGAGACGGACAAGGACAGAGTGGTGGAAGACAAATTAGACATGTTTCTTCTTAAAGAATTCGGAGGGTATACCGCAGAAAAAGGATTCATATTGGGTTACTGGATGGATGGCAAGAGCGTCGACCATACAAACCACATAAAGTACACAGTTGCGGTAAAAGATAACGAGAAGATCAAAAAGCTGGAATCTTTTATTGCCGATATAGGGAAGTACTTATCAGAGAAAGCGGTATATTTTGAGATGGACAAGAGCTCTTGGCTTATTTACCCCGGAAATGAAAAAAAGAATTAAATCTAGAAAATATAAAATAAGAAAAGGTTTAGGTTTATGGAAAAATACAAAACTATTAAGGATAAATTCAAAAAAGAGATAAGTGAATTAAGAGAAAATAATAAGGATTTTATTCTTACCATGGATTTTGAAAACAATAAATTAATTAATTTTGAAATGAGTTATAAGCCAAAACACAACCAAAAATTTGATCTGTTGAGGCATAATCTCGGGCTGGGATTTGATAGATTCGAATATAAACTCCAAGATAAGCATAATGCCGAATACGGTGTAATATCCCCATATAGCATGGCTAAGAAAAAGCACGAATATTGGTACATATTTCCAGAATACGAAGGATTCAAAGTAAAGATAAAAAAGATAGACGATAAGATTATAAATGATGGGCAATTTGATACTTTGCTGTTTGCATCAAATACCCATATCAGATTGCATCTTCTTTCATCAACTATAAGAAAAGGCAATGTCAATCCCAATAACGTGCCTGCTTATGAATTTTTCCGGAAAACAATCAAGGATGTAAACAAATATTTAAGCTATAATGGAATAAGCCCTAACAAGTTGACTATAGAAATTGAAAGTTTCCCTGTGCCAAGCGATTATTACAAATCCATAAATGGGGAGTTAAGGAAAGAAGTGATAGGTTTTATGACGGGGCGCTTTCCAGAACTAATCGTTATCAGGAAATTAGATAAAAAGAAATTTGGAGTAAAAAATTTATTGAGGAAAGAGAAAAAAGAAAAACATCTGTAGACAGGTAATCGATTTTTTGTGTTAATAGCAGGTATCGGGCGGAAGTAAAATTAATGTATGGTATAATACATACAATCTTATCAATCTTAGTAATGTCAATACAAATATTTTATCTAATCTTTGCAATGCCGCTACAAAGATTATTAAAAATTTATACCTATAACATTATCATAGTGCCTAAGGATATCATTGTAAGAGTTATTGCGGATCAGAACGAATCAATTAATAAACTGCTCTCAGGGCATATAATAAAAAGTTATCTGTCGATAAATGAAAATTTACTTGGAAACGGTATTGTGGGGATAATAACAGGGATAAGAAGGTGCGGCAAGTCGGTACTGGCGGAATTGATATTCTCAGAAGGTAAGTTTTCTTATATAAATTTTGATGATCCTGGGATTTCCATAAAGGCTGAAGATCTAAATCAGGTATTGGAAGCTATGTACTAATTGAATAGCAATACTGAAAATATAATATTTGATGAAATACAGAACATATAAGGATGGGAGAGATTTGTAAATTCAATCTCAATATCTAAAAAAGTTATAATAACAGGCAGCAATGCAAGGCTAATGAACAAAGAGTTAGCTACATATCTTGTTGGCAGGCATATAGATTTTATATTATTCCCATTTAGTTTTAAGGAATTTCTAGATTACAAATCATTTGATATAAAAACGAAAAGATATACGAGTGAATGGCATTCAAAGATCATTGATAGCCTGCAGGAGTACATGCAGATAGGAGGCATTCCATTAGCTCTAGTTGAAGGCAGCAATTACCTATTGCAATTATACTCAGATATAATTCAGAGAGATGTCCCTCATAGATATTCAATCAGTTATCCAAGCGAATTTAAATTGCTCTCAGATTACCTTCTATCCAACTTTTCAAATGAAATAACTTACAACAAGCTAAAAAATATAGTTGGCATGAAAACACCAAACACGATAAGCAAATGGGTAAGTTATATCTCAAATTCCTATCTTATATTTACAAAATGCATAGCAGAAAGCCCACGATATTTAATCGTGGGATGATGTCAGAATTGAAAGGTTCTCAGCAAAGCTCAAAGAGAGCATGAAAGCGCCAAGGAAATTATATGTTACAGATACTGGAATAGCATGTGCTGTAAATTTCAAGAGCAAGGAGGACAAAGGAAGGTTGATGGAAAATGTAGTCGCTGTTGAATTGATGAGGAGAATCAAGTATTGGAATAATAATTATTCATTGTATTATTGGAAGGATGCTTCAGATTTGGAAGTTGATTTCTTGCTTAGAAAAGATGGCAAGACAGATTCTTTGATACAGGTAACTTATGCTTCATCAATTGATGAGATTAAGGAAAGGGAAACCAATTCTTTGGTAAAAGCAAGCACCGAGCAGAATTGTAAAAATTTAATAATAATAACCTGGGATATAGAGGATAAGATAAGCATAAAAGGTAAAAAAATAAAGCTGGTCCCTATATGGAAGTGGCTTACGGAGGACCACAAAAGCGTTGATTTCAGCACTTAAATGCCAATGGACCTGAGGTATGCAATTACATCTTCGGCTACTGAAAGCTTGCTGTACTCACTCTGTATCGTATCTGTGACAACAAGCCCGTCCGCCTTTTCCTTTATCCTCCTATCGCTTTCTCCCGCAAATATCCCATGGATGGCACAGCAGTATATGCTGCCCGCTCCTTTGTCCGAAATCAGGTCTATAGCGCTAACCATCGTATTTCCTGTTGATATCATGTCATCCAATAGAAGTATGTTCTTATCCTCGAATTCAACTTCCGGCAGTCTCATTTCCACGGTATTTGCATCCATCCTTTTTTTGTCTATGTAGTAGGCCTTGCGCCCCAAAAGGTTTGCCATGTCAAGAGATCTGGAATAGCCGCCGTCATCCGGGGATATTACGTAGTCAATGGATTTGCCTTTGAAGAAATTATATATTGGGTTTTTTATCTTAAGGTTTGCAAAGGGCTTGGAGACATAGCTCAAAGTCTGCTCATCATGGAGCTCTATCGCAGCCATCATGTCCGCTGAGTTCGCTATAGACTGTGCCATCACCTTTGACGCGATTGCCTACCCTCTATTGTAAACCCTGTGCTGCCTTGCGTATCCAAAATATGGCATTAATGCAATTAATCTCTTCGGGTTCTGCTCTTTTGCCGCATCAAGCAGGAATAAATAAGACATTATATCGGAATCGGTGTTGGTATTCCCGATAACTACAACGTCTTCTCCATCAAGTGGCGTATCTATCTTGGTGTAGATCTCATTGTCCGGAAATCTTGTCAATTTATAATCAGCCACGCCACAGCCTATATTTTTTGCAATTTTAGAAGCAAGCCCTATTGAAGAGGGCAGTGACAAAATTTTCATGCTTATCAATATAATTGGCAATCCTAATTATAAAGCTTCCTGTATCCCTTTATTTACTGCAAAATATAAAATAAAGTTTAATTTAGAATACTTGATTTTTAAATGTTAATTTTTTATAAAATTCCATCTATTAATATAAGTGATTGAAATGGAGAAAGCAGATGTTCTTGTAATCGGTGGAGGAGGTGCCGGCTATCCTGCCGCTTTTAGGCTAGCCGAGTCAGGGTATAATGTGATAATGGCAGACCCAAAAGGCAAGCTTGGCGGAAACTGCCTTTACATGGGGTGCATACCTTCAAAAACAGTAAGGGAGATGGCGCAGCTTAAGGAAAGGACGGAGAGAGTCTTAAAGCAGAAGATAAGCATCGACTATTCCCTTATACAGGACCATAAAGATTATGTGCAGGAGACGCGTTTCTTGCAGCATTCCAATGACTTGAAGAATTTTAAGAACATAAGGTTCATAGCGGAAAAGGCCGTATTGAAAGATTCGAACCATGCATTGATAGGAGACAACGAAGTCGAAGCAAAATACATTATAATAGGGACAGGCACCACACCAAACAAGGTAGAATTTCCAGGATCAGAATACTGTATAACAAGCGATGACCTGTTCACTTACAAATCAAGTATAAGATCACTGCCATCTGAAATAGCGATAATAGGCGGAGGATATATTGCATTGGAGGTTGCAACAATGTACACTATACTGGGATCAAAAGTGCATATGTTGGTAAGGGGTGGAAATCTATTGGGCAGGGTTGAGCCTTATTTGGTTTCGGGCCTGAATGACAACATGGACAAAGGTATAGACATACAGATGAATTCGCCTCTTGAGAACGTGGAAGAAAAGGAGGGCAGGAAGGTAGTGCATTACTCCGACGGCCAAGGCAACAAGAAGTGGCTTGCTGCTGATATGGTGCTATTGGCAACAGGAAGAAAGCCCGTGCTTCCAGAGGGAATAGAAAAAGCGGGAGTGGAGATTGATGGAAGAGGATTTGTGAAGGTAAACGAATCTATGAAAACCAATATCCAAAACATCTATGCAACAGGGGATGTCAATGGAAAGTCGCCGTATTTCCATTCGGCTGTAAGGCAATCGATAGTTGCTGCCAACAATATAATGGCAAACGGGAAGCCTATCGATTATTTTGATTCAGATGCGGTACCTATTACAATATTCACATTCCCTCCAATATCATATGTGGGAATTACGCCAATCACGGCAAAGGCAAGAGGGATAGATTATCTTGAAGGAATCTATAAGTTCAAGAATGACGCAAAAGCGCAGATGTACGATGAGTTGCCGGGAGAGATAAGGATATTCTTTGAAAAAGGATCATTGAGGGCTATAGGAGCATGGGTCATAGGGATAGACTCGCCATCATTGATAAACGAATTGGGGATTGCCGTTGCAAACGGATTGGGCGCAAGGCAGATCGCGGATTACGCGGACCAGCACCCAACAACAAACGAGGGCATATCTGCTGCGGCAAGGTCAATACTGTAATCTTTAAAAATGCCCGCAAGCGAGAGAAGCGGCAACACCAAGCTGGGATAAGCATGCATCTTGTTTGCTAAAAATCTCAGGATAACTGAAAACAAGATATATAGGTATGTCTTAGGCATACCTTAAAAGACGGCCCTTACAGCTTTTTGAACATCAATATCTCGGTAAGGCTTTTGTTCCTCAGCTCCATTGCATCCTCCAGCCTTCCGTATTCCTCAAACCCAAGCTTTTTGTAAAGGGTATATGCAGATTTATTGCCTTCGAATAACGCAAGGGTTGCTATCTTTACCCAGCCTTTGGCAAGCCTCAGAGCGTCTTCCATCAGGGCCTTGCCCACTCCAAGCCCTCTGTAGTCCTTTCTTATTGCGATTCCAAGCTCGCCGATATGCTTCCTCCCAAGCCCTCCCTTTCTTATGTCAATCAACCCAACAGGGTGGCCGTCAACTATTGCCACTCTCGCGATCTGCTCGTCGCTTTCGACTTTCTTGAGCTTCTTGTTGAACCATTCAACCTCATCCTCATAGCTCTCCTTGGTATAGGACAGTAGTATGCCTATATCGGAGCCGTATGCGCTTTCACCTTTTTCGACTTCATCAAAGTAAGAGAAATAATTGTTTATCATATCTTCTCGGTACTCCGGTTTTATGTCTGTTATCTCTGCCTCCCTTCCATCCTTCAATTTGAAGCTTGTCGGTTCAAAATACATAAAATCAAATATGTTTGAATTTATACAATATTAATATTTTTGTGCAATGTCCATCCGTATAAGTTAAGAACCCTGTAATCTTGCTGCAAGGGCACCAAAGCTTTAATTATTAAAGCAGAGGCAGAACCTTCGAAATGACGTAAATCAGCTCTCCAGCCTTGTTACCTCCTGCTTCAAATCATTCATCGTTATCACCGGGCTCCCATTTATATAATAGATTGTTCCGTTTGGGGCTATGAGGTAGTATATGTCAAGATATCCTTTAGGGTTGTAAGTGAATGTAAGCCCTTTTGACGATATTCCTCCTTTTATCATATCCGCTCCTGTCGAATTATGCGCATAATAATCTATAAACGGGCCTATTGCCATGCCGCTTTGGCCAAGATCCTCGTAATTTTCAATTTCAAAGACTGTTACATTGTGGTCTTTGAAGAAGGTCATATTATTCGCTATTGTCGATGTGCTTTGGGCGCAGGAGCTGCACCAAGTGGTCATAAGCCAGACAAGTATTGGCTTACCTCGGTAATTGCCTATATTCACGGTTGACCCATTCAGCAGAGTGAAGCTTTCATTTGGGGCCTTTTCTCCGGCGGAAAGGATTTCCGCGGACACTTTATGCGAAAACGTGCCTGCCGAATACATGTACAGCAGTACGGCCGCCGCAATTATCACCACGATTGCCATTAGTTTATACAAAGTTTTTACCTTTTTCATTTTATCCGCCTTTTGTCTTTTGCGAAATCTTTAGCTCCCTCTTGCTGCAGTAAAGCAGGGATTTTGCCGTTGACCTTATGCTGTAAAGAAGGAGCAATATGGATGCGATTATCAGGATAGGCTCAAGCACTGCAAAGGTATGGCTTATAGCGCCGGATAGTGTTAGCAAGGCAGATGTTGACAGCCCAAGCATGGCCAAGAGGCTTCCCACTATCGGGGTGCAGCATAGCCCTTGCGCAAAAACCCCTGTTATCACCGCGATCGCAGTCTCGCCCTTTGAATCGTCCAATCTTGTCAATTTATAGGAGTATATCTGCATTGATATTGATATTCCCATCAACACGGATATCAAGGCGAACCCTGCTATATCAGTTATTTCGCCAAGCGCTATAGAGCCGAATATTATAGGGTAGAATAGCCCTCCAATATGGACTAAATAGTAATAAAGGGCACCCATAAGGATTGCAATAGCTATGGTTGATAGGAGATAGCGTTTTTCGCTGTAAACAAATTTCAATGCCGAACCAATCAAAGATCTTCACCTTATGCTGTGCAGCAGCTCATATTCGATATATCCTGGTAGAAGTTCTGCGATGCGAGCTTGAACGCTTCGCTCAGTGTCGGAAACACGTGCACCGTATCTATGATGTCATCTATTGTAAGCTTGAACTTCACCGCCAAAGTGGCTTCGGCTATTAAGTCCGCCGCATTCCTAGAAAGTATGCTGACTCCTAATATGCGCTTGGTTGCATAGTCTATTACAACCTTTATGACACCTCTCTCATCCCCGATTATCGAGGCCTTGGGGATCATCGAAAAAGGTATTGAATTGCAGCTGCACTTTATCCCCTTCCCGTGTGCCTGGTCATCTGTCAATCCGACCATCGCTGCCTCTGGCATCGTGAAGATCGCCTGTGGCACTTCATTAAGATCTATCTCTTTGGTATTCCTTGTGAACATGTTGTCCGTCGCTATCTTACCTTCTTTGCCTGCGAGAGTCTCTAGCATTGGCTCTCCTGTAACATCGCCTGCCGCATATATCCCGGGCACGTTTGTTTCCATTTTGCTGTTTATTTGTATGAACCCTTTTTCATCGGTCTTCAAGCCGATTGCGCCCAAGTTTAGCTTTTCTACATTCGGCTGCCTTCCTGTTGCAAACATTATGCGTTCGGCCTTGAATATTGCCTCCTTGCCGTTTACCGATGCCTTGACAAACTCTTCACCGCCATCTTTCCCAACTTCGTTTATCGCAGTATTGGTGTTTACCGATATGCCGTCATCCTTCAAATAATTGGCAAGCTTGCTTATCAGCACGGGCTCCCATCCAGGTATTATGGTGCCGCTTCTCTGCAGGACCGTGACCTTTGAGCCAAAATGCGAAAACATCTGCGCGAATTCAAGCCCCATCGCCCTGCCCCCTATTATTATCAATGATCTGGGAAGGTCTTTCAATGAAAGAGCTTCTTCGTTGGTCAGTGGATTTATGCTTTCCAATCCTTTTATACTCGGGATGTAAGCCCTTGCTCCAGTTGCTATAAGTATATGGTTGGAATGGTATTCCTTGCCATTGGCGATTACGGTATGAGAGTCCCCTAACGAACCGAATCCATCTACGAAATCAACATTGGCAAGCTTGTCCAGTACCTCCTTGTACTTTTTGGATCTCATCCCGCTTACAAGCTTGTCCTTTTCCGCTACCACTTTTGAGTAATCCACGATTGCATCTGCATCAACGCCGTAATATCTGGATTTCCTTACATCATCGATGAACTCCCCCACCGTGATAAGCCTCTTGCTTGGCACGCACCCAACATTGACGCAAGTGCCACCGAGGAGCGATCCTTCCGTCTCGTTCTTGCCAATCATCAATGTCCTTGCCCCTAATGAATTGGCTTCTATGGCGGCGGAGAATGCAGCAGCTCCTTGCCCTATTATTATGTAATCGTGACATCCTCCCACCTGTAAACAGTGTGGGCTTCCAAGGTGGTTATGATTTGTCGTCATGATGCCACCCATATAGTTCCTGCTTCATAGGCAACTGCCCCCCTTGCGGAAGGTCTTATGTCGTCTCTGCAGGCTTGACTTCCCGAATGCCCTTCGGTAGTTGGACTGATGGAGTTCAAAGCTCTCTTTAGTATATTCTGTGCCGCATTCACATCCCTGTCCATTGACATCCCGCACTTTTCGCAGACGAATGTTCTTTGGGATATCGATATGCTTTGCACATTGCCACATTTGCTGCATGTCATTGATGTGTATTGAGGATTCACTTTCATTGCCACGCAACCAGCGCTTTCAGCCTTGTATTGCAGCAATTGTGTGAAATTTCCCCAAGAAGATTCACTTATCGATTTTGCGTATCTGTGGTTCTTCACCATATTGTTTATCTCTAAATCTTCGTATGCAATGAATGAATAAGAATTCACCAATTCATTTGAAAGCTTGTGTATGCAATCCAATCTTATCCTTGAAATATGCTCTGAGTATCTTGCAAATCTTGTCACTGCCTTTCTTCTGTTGGATGATCCCTTCTCTTTCCTCGATATGTTTTGTTGAAGGACTCTTGAATGTTTCCTCTGGTGTTTTGTTATCTTTGCGTTTTGGAGTATTGTATTTTCCGAAAGCGCGGCATATTGCATTATTCCTAAATCAATACCAACCTTCGGTTTACCGTTTGAAATGAATGGCTTGTCCTCCTTTTCAACAGCAATCGTGATGTACCATTCCTGTGATTTTGTCTTCTTTATATTTAATGTTTTTATTCCTCCTTCAATATTTCTGTGGTTCACGAAATTTATCCTCCCTATTTTTGAAAGTTCAACCTTCTTCTTCTCTATCTTGAAGCCATTGGTTTGAGGATATGTCAAAGATGATACGAACTTCTTGTATCTTGGAAATCCCGCCTTTACCTTCTTTCCTTGCTTCTTCTCCTTGCACCTCAAGAAAAAATGTTTGTATGCATCTGACACCCTTTTTGAGATATTCTGAAGCACCTGAGAATGGATTTCCGCAAATTCCGGTTTTTCCTTCTTTAATTTGGTTATCCAAACGTTCATCCTGAATTCCGTTAAGGTTTTTCCTGTCTCATTATAGTATGACTTTGACTTTTCAAGAAGCAGGTTGTATAGTTCCTTTGAAAGATACATCTGTCTATTCAGAGTTCCCTTCTGTTCCTTTGAAGGATATGCACGATATTTGTATGCAGTTTTCATGACGATCATATTTATTTATACTAATTATTTCTACTGTTGCGGTGGCTTATATCCCACCGCTGAAGCGTGTGGGTTTTACGCCAAATTTGATAATTTTCCATTATCAACGCCTTTGACCAAATTTTTATCATTTACAATTTCGCATGATTTGATATACCTGTCATAAGCCTCTATATGGCTATTTATCGAATCAACCAATACCTTCATGTCTTCGTTTAAGCTGTAGACCTTCTCCTTTCCCCTCTGCTCCCTGTTGACAAACCTGCAATTGAGCAGGCACTGCAGGTTATGCGAAAGATCGGACTGCTCTATGCCAAGGAGTTCTTCAAGCTGGGAAACACACATTGGCCCTCTTTCATTTAGTGTTACCAGTATCCTAAATCTTTTGGGATTGGCTATTGCCCCAAAGAATAGTGAAATGGATTGATCATCAAGTTTATTATATGACATTTTTATCATATGATAAATTTATCATATGTATTATTAAACTTTTCTTTTTCATTTTCATATTGGTTAAAATGAACGTAAGAATTGAGAGCAAATATGATTTTGAAGGTACTTTTGACAATATCACAAATTTTTTAAATTCCAAAGGATTCACAATATTCTGTGTCGTGGATCATGGTAAAAACGCCAAGGATGCCGGATTGGATTTTATAAATTCCAAACTTATCATATTCGGAAATGCCAAAGGTGGGACTATCCTTATGAAGAAAAATGCGGAATTGGGGATAGAACTGCCATTGAAGATATTAATTATTGAGCAGAATAAAAGGTGCTACGTTATATATAAAGACTACGCTCAAATATCTAAAGAGTACAATTTGGATAATAAAGATATTATTGACCAGATTTCCGGTTTATTCCAAAATCTGAAGGGCTCCCTAGAAATGCCTTAAACGGAATTTCGATAAGCTTGCCCTTGAAAGACAGGCACCCAGGCAGAATTTACTTCTGGTTTCAAAATTCAAGAACACAAAATGAAATATTGCATTTACTTATTATCCGAATTGTTTACGGTTGCGGGATGCATATCCTCTGCAAGTGTCTTCTCCAATTGCCTATCATCTATGTGCCTTCCGAAATGCTCCGTCTTGTACCATACATTGGATTTGTCAATGTACTCAAGCTTAAGCGCTTTCATGTCAGCAACCCACTGCATAGCCCAGTAAGCGGGAAGTGTGACAGCCGTAACAACCGCCTTAAGATGCCTGTACTTTATGGTCTCCTTTTCCGGCTTTGTAACCCAAAGGTAGCCTGCCGCATTCATCGTTGCATAGAATGCAACCATAACAGCATTGAAGCCTGCTACTATCTCAACAGGAAGGCTGAGGGCTTTGTCGAGATAAGCATATACACTTATCCCTATTCCTGTAAGGTTTATGACAGAGATGTGGGGCTGGACAGATGAAAAGAATATATGCGCTTTTGTCCTTAGGCTCAATTGGTCGTCATTCATCTCCTTGCGAAGGGTCTGTATCTTTCCCTGCTGCCATCTTGTCCTCTGCCTCATCCATCCTTTCATCGTGGGGGGTGATTCCTCCCTTGTTACCGACCTGATAATGCCGAGCTTTATAGGATCCTCCGAGGAAGCATTTCCGTTAGTATTCAACTTGCCTGCATTCTTCCTAACATTCTCCCTTATCTTGGAATTATTTGCAAATATCTTCATCCCAAGCTCAAAATCCTCAGTCAGGTTATTGGAGTCCCACCCTCCTAGCTTTTGGAGGGTGTCCTTCCTAAAGAAGTTGGTCGTGCCTCCGAAAGGCAAAGGATAGTCCGCCCTTTTAAGGGCTTTAAGATACGTGTTAAACCAGTAGCCATACTCCGCCCTAAGCATAAGGTTCTTCCATCCATCACCCTCGTTTACCATGTCAAGTATTCCTTGGACAACACCGTAATCCTTATTCTGCATCATATACGCAGTCCTTATGAATGCGTCTTTCGATACCATATCTTCAGCATCAAGGATTCCTATAACATCCCCTGTTGCCATCTTCAAGCCGTAGTTAAGAGCTCGTGGCTTTCCTTTTTTATTTACTTCATCTTCAACCACGATGCTTTTGACGTTCTTGAATTTTGAAGCTATCCTGTTGGCTACTTCTATAGTGCTTGTGTCATCCTTCTCCAATAGGATGATCACTTCCAGCTTGCTCTTTGGATAACTGGATTCGTTTATTGCTTTTACGCATGAATATAACGTCTTTTGCTCTTTATATGCAGGCACGAGTATGGTCATTTTATCGAGCTTTCCCCAGTATTCCTTCCTGAATGTGTTAAGTTCCTTCTCAGTAGGGTCATCCGTTGCCTTACTGCTCCTAAGCATTGGATAGAGGTTGTAAGTATTTACCGATGCCCATGCCACATTATATGCTGCTACAATATCGTCTATCGTTGTTATCATGTTAGTCACGTTAAAAATGAGATACAGAATTTTAGTAAAAAATGGGAGCATGAATATAAATATGTTCGTTTTTTGTCTAATAACCAGTATATTAGGTCATTACAAGCTGCAACAAAATCCATCAAAAATAAAAAGTTATTTAAAATTAAAATCCTCATGCAAATTGGTATTTTATGGGATGGCAAGGATGGTTTGCGATAATAGTTGCATTTGCATTTGTGATGCTCCTAATGTACCCTACCCAGATATATTATTACTTGATTGACCAATCTACGGCATTTACGGCGGCAAGGCCCGTATTCTCATTTATGGACGATGCCAACAATATGCTAGGAATAACGAATTTCATGTGCGGCCAGTACAATTATTCCTGCATAGTGAATACGCCAAGAGTGCTATATGAGGAGGGAGGGCAATTCTCAAAATACCTTCTGATGGACAGAAGGATAACAGTTCCAAATAAAACATATAACTTGACAAGCTATATCACGATAAAAAATTTCTCAATCAACCTTTCAAATTCTGACATAGCAATCTGCCTGAACGGCTATTCGAATGGATACTGGCTGCAGGACTGCATAACAAGGAATAAGATGGCAAATTACAACGATTCATATTATATAGACGAGCAGATATGGAACGATAACCAGATGGTAAACAATCACGTAAAGATTATACCGAATACGGAAGGGACTGCCCAGCATTTCGAGCTCCACATCCATATAATAAACGGCACCGGGGCAATATTCAGCGTCACGAACCTCAAAGACGGGCAGACGGAGAACTTCCTTTACTCCAACAGCTACCTAGGGCTTATGCAGAATGGCACAGAGGATACGCCTACCAGCTTATGGACGGAAGTGCATTACAACAGTAGAAGCGGCATACCTAATTCGATAAACTACCAGACCACCAACTATCCAACTTCAAAGTACACATCAATACAGGTGCTGCTTAACGCAAGATCAATCATATGCGAATACTCTACGAATTCAAGCGTAATCGATACGGACGAGGCGTACTGCAAGAGCGTTGGCTCAATACAGGGAGATGAATTCGCAACAAAATAAAAGGCATTAGACAAATAAGCAAATAATCGGGGCAAATCCATGGCAAAGAGCAAAACGGCATTATCGGAAATTCCACTCAAGGAAAGGATCAAAATTTTCTCAAAGACCCTATATGCGATAGACAGGTATTTTGGGCACTGGGAAGGGGTTTCATTCAAGGATACGGACGAGCTTTACGACAGGTATATAAACAAGGTCATTGAGGCCAAGGATCGGCATCGCCTTTTCATGGCAATGTCAAAACTAATCGCGGACCTCAATAATGGGCACTCTATGTACTTCGATGACATATTAGGCTCAAAGCACATAGGATTTTTAGCATTCTACCATGACAGGCTGAGGAAATGGGTAGTACATTGGAGCGTTGTCGCGGGAATCGTGCCTGGAGATACAATAAAGTCCGTTGATGGAATCCCTGTGGAAAGGTTTTACAAGCGTTTGAGCAAGCATATCTATGGCTCAAGCGAAAGGATGAGGCGCAACGATTTATTCTGGCCGATATACTTTCCGGAAAGCTTTAAGGTTGGGCTTGGAAATGGAAAAGCAATAGAAGTAAAAAAGCGGAGTTATCCAAGGGAGCTATTAAAAAGGAAGAGGATAAGCCATTCAAGGATTGATGAGAATATCGGATACTTGCGGATAAAAGACTTCTGTACCGAGGATGGCATTAATTCGGAAGCGGAGGCAATAAAAGCGGTAAAGGGCATGATGGACTGCGAATCGCTGATAATAGACGTAAGGGGCAATAACGGCGGCTCCACACCGAGAAGGCTGATGAGGCTGCTTATGGACAGGGAGTGGGAAGGCGAGATATTCGCTTACACGAAGCAGAATAGCACGAAGGATGTGATAGAAAGCACATATTCAGGAAAGAAGCTGAAATCCCACGAATATGCTTACGAAAGGCAGGAGCATTACAAGCCTTCCGCGAATCATTATAAGGGGCGACTGTTCATGCTTATGGATCACGGAACTATCTCCGCGGCTGAGAACTTCCTTATGCCATTCAAGATGAGCAAGAGAGCCGTGATTATAGGTTCGACCACTGCGGGGACTACTGGAGAGCCTTACCCACTTGAATTTGGCGATATAAGGGTAACAATAGGCGCTTACAGGTGCTGGCTACCTGACGGAAGCGAATTTGAAGGGATTGGCATAAAGCCGGATATCGTTGTATATCCAACACTTAAAGATATAAGAGATGGAAAAGATCCCGTATTGGATAAAGCTATCCGGATAATAAGGGGAAAGTGATATATTGTCTTATTTATAATCCTTTAAATAAAAATAATTTATTAAAACCCATGCTTTGGTTACCTACATTCTTATGTTAGTCGCTTTGCCTTTAATTGATTTATAAAATTTATCAGTTAATATCTACTAAATAGAATTGAAAAAGATTTAATGATAGTAAAGAATTATTAAAGAAAAGGCTTGATACTTATCATTTTAATGTATTGGAAAAATTCATTTAGCATATAGGAAAATCACTTATTAAGAAATAGGACAAAATAAATTTAAAATTAAAAAACATTTAACATTAATTTTTAATACTAACTGATAAATTAATAATAGATAAGATTTTATTTGGTGCATATTGAAAGTTTTGGTGAATATATGGTTAGCAAGGAAAAAAGGATCGAATTTAAAAAGGGTGCTTTCAGAGAAGAGCTTAACAAGGATGCAGAAAAGATAATGAATGTAGCCGAATATGTAAGTATAAATAATAAAGCTTTATTGGATTTTGCAAAGAATAACGCCTTTTCTAAAGTTTCATTGCCAAAATGGGACCTACCTGTTTTCCCTGAAAAGGCGAATAAAGCTACAATTAGTTTCATAATATTAGGTAATACACAGAATTTCGCATTTACTGATTTTATAACAAAGCAAAAATACGTTGCAGAGTACAAAGGTAGTGATTATGTTGGTGCTATGGGTATGTGGGCATCCATTAAAAAGGCTATAGAAAGAGGTGTACCATTGCTTGATGGCGAATTCCTCTCAACTATATCCTACAAAGAATTAGAAGAAATTTACAACTCCAAGTCAAAAATACCAATGCTGCAAGAGAGACTTGATATACTCAATGAAGTAGGAAATGTATTATGCAAGAAATATGATGGTAAATTTTACAATATATTAAAAGGTTATGAATTGGGTAAGGAAATGATGTTTGATAACGGCAAAGGATTTGTTGAATTACTCGTTTCTGATTTTCCATCTTTCAGAGATGAAAGCGATTACAAAGAAATAAAGATAAAATTTGATAAGAGAGCACAACTTACAGCTGCAATGACCTTTGAAAAGTTTTTAGGGCTTGGAAAAAATATATTTAAGCAAGGAGAAGAAGAGAAGCTTTCAGTGTTCGCAGATTACGAGCTGCCAAAGGTACTCAACTCAATAGGTATATTAAATTATAATGAGAGTTTGAGCAATGATATAAACAATGGAGTGCTTCTTAAAAGTGGAAGCAAAGAGGAGGTAGAGCTGCGTGCTGCTACTATACTAGCTGCAGATCGTATTGAGGAAGAAATAAAGCGCTTTAACAAGAGTTCAAAGATAAACCAGCTTGGTATAGACTATCTGCTCTGGTCCGCAGGAAGGCAAATAAAAACTGCAAACCACCATCTTACTATAACCACTGCGTACTGAGTAAAAATAACTTTATTCTCTTGGATGAAGTTGACTTTATCAGTGGAGAGATAACAAAATGTTTAATTTTCATATCTAAACAAAGCTTTCTTCATAAAAATAATATTATTTCTATCATTTTTGATAGAAATAAATCAACTATTTATATATTTATTTGATGCATAAATAATATAATATATAATTGTTGATAAAATGAATCAATTACAATTTATAAAGGAGATAAAGTCATTAAATATCCCTGTTTTTAGTACTAAGGAAGCTTCAATGATTGTGAATAAAGATATCAAATATACATCGCTTTACCTGTCAAGATTGTTAAATAGAGGAGAGATTTCAAGAATTGAAAAAGGCAAGTATTATCTTAAAGATGCTAATCCTTATGCAGTGGCATCCAATATAATATACCCTTCATATGTTAGCATGATGTCTGCGTTCAAGTACTATGGGATAACGACGCAGAACCTGTCGGCAATTGATATATTGACAGATGCAAGGCATAGCAATGGCATTAGCATAGGAGGTTACAATATAATATTTACCAAAATACCAAGAAGGCTTATGTTCGGGTTCTACCGCTCAAAAGAGGATGGCACATTCGTGGCATATGTTGAGAAAGCGATCATAGATGCAATTTTGATAGGCAATTTACCGATTCCGTATATAGAAGAAGCATACGAAAACGCAAAAGAATCAAGGATCCTTGAAAAAGGCAGGCTTTCATCATATATAAAGAGGATAGGCTCAAAGGACCTAAAAGAAAAGATAAATAAAATTGAAAAAGAAGTAAAAGAAATCAAATTTAGGTCATAATATGATAGACGAGACAAAAGAATGGAGGGCCTATGCGGATAGGCTCGGATTCCCTAAAACACAAGATGCCGAAAAAGACTATTTACAGGAGCTTATGCTATATCAAATATTCAATAGGTCAACAAATATAATATTTAGAGGAGGAACGGCAATATCCAAATTGTATGGCTCTGGAAGGTTTTCAGAGGACCTTGATTTCATATTACAAAATCCTACTGAAGTTGAGGTTATCAAAAAATTAATAAATAGGGCAATAAAAGGCATTAACTTACAGTACAACGCAAATTTCAAAGTTGAAAAATACAAGAATATGTTAAAATACACGATTAAAATAAAGGGCCCTTTATATGCAATATCCAATAATCCGCAATCAGTGCAAACATTGGGTTTAGATATGAATCTATTTGAAAGACCTATGATGGATGTTAAGCATATGCCAAGGATGCCTATATATTCTGATATACCTTCCTATATAATCAATTCGCTCGATGTTAACGAGCTGTTGGCGGACAAGATAAAAGCATTGATGGAGAGAACGGAGCCGGTAGCTAGGGATATGTACGATTCGTGGATACTGTGCAGGAAATACGATACCAAGCCAAATCTTGAACTTGTCGGCAAAAAGATGCAACTTTATGGCAGGACAGATAATGAAGAATTTTCATTAGAGAGATTGAAAGAGAAAATAGAGATTGTAGGAAAGGTGTGGGATTCTGAAATGTCCAGGCTGGTAAGGAACCCGCCAGATTACAACGAAGTCAAAAGCTACCTGCTAGCGCTTTTAAAATAATAATGTTTTAAATTAAAATATTAATTAATTATTTAATATTATTTAATAATTATAAAATAATTAAAAGTTAGTAATAATAAGAAATATTAAAGAAAAGGCCTGATACAGTTATCGTTTCGGATATATTGGAAGAGTGCACCAAACATGGAGATAGATTTCTTATTAAGGAAATAGGACAAAACGAATTCATTGATACAGGTAACTTATGCATCGTCAATCGATGAGATTAAAGAAAGGGAAACCAATTCATTGGTAAAAGCCAGCATTGAGCAGAATTGTGGAAATTTAATTATAATAAAATGATATATAGAGGATACAACAAGCATAAAAAGGAAAATAAAGTTAGTCCCAATATGGAAATGGCTAATAGAGGACTATAAAAGTTTGGAATTTCAGTTGTAATCATCTTCAAAATAAAAATAACCTATTAAGATTCATATTGTAACTACTTTTATTTCTATATCAGTTGCTTTGCTTTTAAGGTATTTGTCAAAAGTTAATAAAGGAGCATTTTCCAATTTACTCAATGCTGCGTATAATGCATCATAAATTGTTATTTTATTATCTACCGCAATTTTCATAGCTAAAGAGGCTAATGTAGCTGTATTTACAACGGTTAAGGTATTCCATAAGAGCATCAGATCTGATAATAATTTATATTGATTGATGTTATTTTGGCTTTTTAAGCTGGAATACTTCCATATGACATTTAAAGATTCGGCCAAAGCGATATCTGGTGTATAAATAGGTTCACTTTTCTTTGCTTCTGATACAACTTTTTTCCTTACAAAATCAGATTCAGATTCATTTATAATTAGTTTTACAATTGCAGAGGCATCCAATACCATCATCTGGAATCACGATATTTTCTTATTATTCTAGTGCTATTTAGTGTCACTTTCCTATTTTTTGCTCTTTTAGAGATTTCTGGAAGTAAGGCATATAATTCAAGAGACCTTGTTTTTGCCTCTAAGTAATCCCTAATCTCTTTACTGATATTTATGTTTGCTTTATTCATGGCAATTTTTACTTTTTTAGGCACTCTCACTGTTATAATTGCAGTATCCTCTGTCATTTGCTCACGGTATTATGTATACCAAAAATATATTTATGTATTACGTATGTATACATTAAGTAGATCATCTGCTTATTCTAAATTGGAAGAACAATAGATTTCCAAAATGTTGGAAAATCTTTAATAAAGCCCTTAGTTATTAAAGAAACCTTTAACAAGAACATCAGTTATTAAAGAAAATTGAGAAAATCTTTAATAAATGCAATACTTATTAAAGGAAATACTTAAAAACTTTAATAAAAAAGAAAGATTTTAAAGGTTTTATTTTAAAAGTTAAATGATAAAATGGATATTGAAGAATTTAAAAATCCTTCTGGCAAGCTTCTTCCCGATAGTGCTAATCAATATTATACATTCGTACCTGATAATCTTCCAGTAAAGATAGATTACGATAATGAACTATTGAGATTACTATCGGAGGCCAGCACTTGGCTTGGTAGATTGGATGGTGCGGGAATTGAGCTAAATAAGGTATTGCACAATAATGTAAACCTGTTCATAAGGCCGCAGCTTGAAAACGAGGCTGTTGAAAGCTCAAGGATAGAAGGCACTTTGAGCAACCTTGATGACATGTTCAAGGAGCAGGCAGGCCAAAAGATATTGGACGAAGAGAAAAGGAATGACATATTGGAAGTTAGGAATTATATAAAAGCCCAGGAAATAGGAATAAACCTTATGAACGAGCAAATACCTATAGATTTGCAGCTGATAACCAAACTGCATTCAATACTGCTGCAGCATGTCAGGGGTGAGAAAGCAAAGCCAGGATCTATAAGGGAAGTGCAGAACTATATTTCGCATTATCAAAACGCTATAGGCATAGAGTACGCAACCTACATACCGCCACCTCCAGAGAGGGTAAAAGAGCTGCTTGCCAATATGCTTGATTATATGGATAGCAGCAATGATCCCATATTGGTTAAAATTGCACTTATGCACTACCAATTTGAAGCGATACATCCATTTTTGGATGGCAATGGAAGGATAGGCAGGCTTTTGCTGATACTTTACCTGATAAAGAATAAGGCCTTAAAGCTCCCATTATTATATATGAGCGATTACTTTGAGAAGAACAGAAGTGCATATTATTCGCTTCTCAGGGATATAAGCAAAAATTCAACTTATTCAGAATGGCTAAAATTCTTTTTAATCGGAGCGATATCGCAATCTAAAATAGTATTGGACAAGATAAGCAAATTAAGCCAGTATTATAATGAGAAAGGCAAGGATATAGAAGAAAAGTACAGCAAGTCAACATATGTACTTTTTCAGCAGCTGTTCGCTTCCTATATCATAAGTGCAAATACGACATCACACATACTAAATGTTACCTATCCAACTGCAAAAAGAGCTATTGATAACCTTATCAAGGAAGGTGTAATACAGCCATTAGAAACAGGCAAGGCAAGGAATCAGCTGTTTGTTGCAAAAGGGATAAGGGAGATATATAAAGAACAATATAAATAGTTGCTGTATTTGAATCTGTAAATAATACCCTATCTAATATTGAGTTTGCATTAGGATAGGAGGCGAATAATCCTGCAAAGCTTGCTTTTTTGGCATCTTCTACTGTAGCTGAACTCCTTACTATAACAGGGAATTTCATACCGTAACTGAACCATTTCAGGTATTCATTAAGTTTATCGAAGAACTCTTTTGGCAATTTCCCGTTTTTCTTCCAATACCTATATACTTCTGTGGTTATGGCAAATCCCACTACAGTATTATAATGAGCATGAGAAAGTTTCATAAGGTTATAGGCCTTTCCTCCAACCTCATTTGGTTCAGCATAACTGTTCAAAGGCTTGATGTAGTCTATATTTTCAGAGGCATTAAGCTTGCCCATTTTATCAATCCTTTATTTTTATAAATTACAAATTTATTTACATATACCGTTAGAGAATATAAAAATTCTTCAAGGTTAAAATTAATAAACTTTTATATAATATATTAATGTTCTCTATGAAAAGCCAATACATAATTTCTGAAGGGGCCCTGAATCCCAATATTGTTGGCGGAAAAGGATACTCATTGCTAAAGCTTAAGAAAGAAGGCATAAGAGTACCGGAATTTTTTATACTAAATGCAAACGCATTTGATTCCTATATAAAAGCTAACCAAAGATCTAAAACAAATATAGAATTGCCAAAGGAAATAATTAATGAAGTAATGGAATCATATTCTAAATACATAAAGAAGGGAAAGGTCGCAGTCAGGAGTTCGGCAACGGTGGAGGATTCATCAAAATACAGTTATGCAGGAAAGTTCAAAACGGATCTTTTCGTAACCAAAGGGAATTTGCCAAAATCCGTAAAAGATGTTTACGCATCCCTTTACAGGATAAAAGATTTTGGATACAGCAGCGAACATCCAAAGATGGCAGTAGTGATACAGAAGCAGATAGACTCGGAGAAATCGGGTGTCCTTTTCGTAACCAAAGATGCTGTAATAATAAATGCGATAATAGGCCAAGGAGAGAGGTTTGTCTCCGGAAAGGAAGTTGGAGACTTGTATAAAATAGATTTAACCAAAAAGAAATCAACTCCAGGCATAACCGTGAATTTCCAGTTGTATGCCAACGTCAAAGGACACGATAGGAAGCTGCCTATGGAGGTTTCCTATTCCAGGAAATTGCTCAGCAGCGAGATACACAAGCTTGTAAAAGAAGCCATAAAGATATACAGGATATTCAATTCCCCGCAAGATGTTGAATGGTGCATAAAAGGAAACGATATTTTTATCCTGCAGTCAAGGCCGATAACATCCGATTTGCCTAAGCTTAAGTTTGAGGATAATATGGGCGATATACCTGTATCTGCCGGGATAGGCAAAGGCATTCCGTGGGAAGATATAAGGAACATACCCGAAAGCCCTGTTATAATTATAAAGGAGGAAGTGGAATTAGGCGATATCAAATACTTGGATAATAAGAATGTGGCAGGCATAATCTCAAGGTATGATGGGATGCTGTCCCATGTGAGCATACTCGCAAGGGAGCTTAAAATACCGTACATTACAGGAGTGAATGATTTTGGCAAGCTGCTTAATTCAAAAGAGGTATATATGGATGGCAGCACAGGAGTGATCAAGGTGAAAGGCAATGATGGAAGGCTTGCCCAAATAATGAATACAGCCCCCAGAACATTCAAATGGATCCACAAGGGCATAAAGAACATAGAATACCTTAATGAAGCTAATGGTTTGATTAGGAGATCAGGCAGATTTGCAATATTGTATTTGGATGACGACAGAAGTATCGAAGAGGCATTTAATAAAGGCTTACCGAATCTTATAAAACTATCCGGACCCTCAGATGTTTATACCTCATATTGGCTGCTATTCAGGAGCATCAATGCGAAGGTCGATGGCATAAAGCGTTTCAAGGAAGCATTCGTCAAGGCATTGGACGAAAGAAATTCCGCCAAATTTAGGTCAGCTTACAATGAAGCAAAGAGCAATATGGCCAAGCATTATGAAAGTGCCAAGGCATCATATAGCAATTACAAGAGGTCTAAGGATTTAAGCGAGCTCATCAATACGTATATAGATTCGGTAAAGGCTTACATCTTCTTCAATGCCATAAGGAACTCCGCATTTGATTATGCGGAATACATCTTTGGCAGGGAGATGAGTGCTAGATCCGGCTTAATATCCGATGCGGAGTTGTACAATGGTTTTAGCGATACGGGCAAAGGCAAGCTAATAGGCCTTAGGAAGGAGCTAATCTCAATGCTCGATGATATAAGCAATGCAGCGGATGAAAACGCAGATTATTCAATGATGGATCTCGAAGAGCAGGCAGCGTCGGAATTAAAGAAAAAAATAGGGAATAAAAAGTACGGGGAGATAACAAAATCTAATTTTGGTTGAAAGCCCTTAGAAGGAAATTCGCGACGAAATTCTGCTAGGCGGAGCATACCTCGTCCGAAATTCCGGGGTGCTCCAAATATCTATAATTATATATGAAAAATAAATGTAAATATGCTATTTCAGACAGCTAAATAAAATTTTGTAAATAATAAACAAAGAGATTTAAATGAGTTTTATAAATGTAACTATTATGTAACTAATTAATACATATTTATATTTAAATATGCATATATATAAATATTAGTGATTAATATGTCAGAAAATGAAACAATGGAAAAATTAACACATTCTCCTACATTAAACACAGTTCTGATGGTAGAATCCGTTATAAAAAACTCAGAAAATTCAATTATTACAATACCAGAAATAAAGCGTTTACTGCCAAAACAGGTAAATCATAGAACCCTTATGGTTATCCTTGAATATCTTGAAGAAAGTGGAAAGATTTTAGTAACGATAAAAGGAATAACATGGATACACAATTCGAATAAGAAACTACAGGATTCTATTAAAAATGGCCCTGAATTATGAAACCTATAAAGGTTATTCTTTCTCCTGAAGCAGAGGCAGCTTATAAAGAACTTAATAAACTGGCAAAAAATTCCAAAATAGATAAAAGCATACTTAATTCAATAAAAAAGAAAATAGATTTGATTAAAATAAACCCCCATTATGGAGATCCTATAGCCAAGAAACTTATACCTAAAGAGTATGCTATAAAATATGATATTACAAATTTATTTCGCATTGAGCTATCTAATTTTTGGCGTATGCTATATACTCTTACAGATGATCAAACAGAAGTAATTGTAATTGCATTTATACTTGATATAATAGATCATGATGAATATGATAAAAAGTTTGGGTATAATAGGAAATAAGGATTTGTAATCTACATTTGATTCTTTAAAGTATATTTCTGATAAGAAAATGAGTGGTAAATCAAGATTAATATCGGATGCTGGATGACATAAGCAATGCTGCAGATGAAGATACTAATTTTAAATCTTCATTATCTGTTGGCTTTTGCCCCAGAGTCAAAATAAATGATAGATCCTTTAGTTATTTTTCATTATTGTTCATTATAATTGCTGAACTTTTTATACAAAATGCTTGATGGTAGCTGCAAAGCCCGCTTTATCCATATGTCACAAGCCAATAATGATAAGCCTTTATGGAATTAGCAAAAAGGCATCCTGCTGCAATAGATATGTACTTGCATAGCCCAGCTTAACCTTTATAAGTACTAAGATAAAGCTTTATAGGCCGCAATGCCGCCTACCCTATGCCTGCTTAAGGAATTGCACCGGAAGCTAAAGTACAACCGGAATCATGTATTGTATATAGCATAGAGGATAAAATTGGAAGCTTGTTGCCAAGCGTATTTGAAAGGGAGATTTGCAGCAGTTATCAGGTTTGAAGATTGGAACAATAGCCAATGCTTCATTTAGTGTGCTACAAAATGCTATATGTTAAATTACTTGAATAAGCAATTACTAAAATTTATTATATAAAAAAATAATGATATATATTAAAGCATTATGTTTCAATATATTGCAGCGAGATTATGAAAGAACATCCAGAAGGATGGAACTTTACAAAATCAACTTCATCTACACCTGCAGTCACTTATTATCTGTTGACATCTCCACAGAATCTTTATTCTTCCTTATATGATAATACAGGTATCTCAATGAGTAGTAGACCGTTAGACATATCCATGCAAGGAACGGCAGGGCAGTATAACGGGCAACTTGGAGAGCTTCCTCTTGGTTCATCAAATGAAGGAATAAGAAAGGCAATAATGCAATCACCATTAACACTATATACAAATACAACTCAAACTTCCTCATCTGGTGTTACACCCTTGCAATATTTAGGAGATATCGTCTCCACAGTAGGTAGCCTCGTAAGACCATTCACCACAATACTTAATCCTGGAACTCCAGGTGGTGCTCCATTGGCAGGAGGCTCCTTCCCTTCTAATTATCCTTTTAAACGAACAAATATAAATAAGTTAATAAGAATTATTCAACTTGTATACTTAAATTAATAAAAGAATGAAAGACTAAAGTATAGCTAAACAGCAGGCTTTATGTAGATAATCTTTGATTAAAGCAAGTTTGTCTTTTCTGGTGCAGACTATACGCTGCTTTTTTAAATTATAAATATAAAAAGGTGAAAAGTCCTAATCTATTAGTATACATAAGTGTTTATGAATGTAATTTCCTAAATTTAGGTGACAAACATGGGAATATTAGGAAAGATTATAGGAATTATAATGGTTATGGTAATCGTGTTTTCAATAGTCTATTATTATGATAAACTAATGACTTGTAGTTTAGTTAATAGTGTAAGTCCGGGTGTTGGCAAAGCGTTAGGATGCTCTACACCAACAACAACCAACTCAACAAGTAAAACAGCACCTCCTTCACAAATAATAAATAATTTATTAGGCAATAACCCTAATGCAGAATATAAATCTCAATATGCTTTTGCTGAGAACATAACAAAGAAATATAATGAAACAATAAAGAAATTGATACTTTTCACTGGAAATTCCTCAAATAAAGCAATAGAAATGAGTGCAGAAGAAGAATTTTCAGTTCAAGGGTCAAGTGTTTATGTTATAAAATATGGTGGTTTCTATGTTCCAACATATGAAAATATTTCAGATGAGTATTTTAATGGTTCAAGTTATTTACCATCACTTCTTGGTAAAGTCGTTTATGTTGAATTTGTAGATTCTAATTATAATAACAGTACATTACAAATTCCATATAAAGTCCAATCAGAAACAATAGATAGAGCAGATGTATCGTGGTATTTAACTCAAGCAACCGGAATACCAAATTCTACTGCAATAAACATTCTTGATGCAAACAATACAATATTTAATAAAGGCATCTCTGGAGTAATTGGTATATATTATAATGGCACAGAAATTCTGTTCCCTGCTCGTTAATTATTATTTTGGATTTTTATCATACTCATAAAATACATATCCATTAACAGAAGATGATGATGGATATAATGCTGTTATTGTATATCCATTTTGAAACGGATTTTCAAGACTTGACCCATCATCGGCTATAAGCGGGTTGTTGGTGAAACGATCTGGGCTATTATAAAGATTATAATAAGTGTAATTTACTGGTTGGTCTCCAGGTACTTCATCATAAGACGGTGTATCTATAATTTTTGTTTCGGTATATTCTACAGGCGAATCGGTTACTATAAATGTGGATGATTCGCTTTTAACGTTGAACCAGTCCACGTTTAATATGGAGTGACCTTTGCCAGTTATGTTAAGGTCAAGATCTGGATCATAACAACTAACGTTATAAACATTATCTTTTATTCCAGAACCCGCATTTTCTAAGGAGCTATTTAATGTGCTATATGAAGCATTATAATATCCGCCATCGCAATAGCCGCTATAATTAGCATTTCCTCCGACATATATAGGTATGTAATAACTATAATTTAATACTATGTTTTGTGGGGAAAATACGTATAGAGTTGAATTTAATGTTTGATAAGCGGTATTTGGGGTTGGCGGTGTTGCGCTGTTTGGGGTTTCTAGTATTGATGAGGGCGGAGGATATACCTCGTGGTAAGACATTCCCTGATAGAAATGAACGCCAAAATTACATATTGCACCTGAATGGCAATCTTCATCAGTCAGATTCAATGAAGAGGAAAATAAAATTATATCTGATATGATAAACGATATATTGTTGCCAAAAATAAAAAATAAGATCGAATTTAAATAAAATTTCTCTTTTTTATTCTTACTTTATGAGAATTAGATTGAATTAAGAGGATATACCAAAATGATTTAAAAATTATCTCTAAAAATCTATCTAAATGATATAGAAGTATATCATAAAAATTCTTCTAGAGGTACCTGATTCTTATTTTTCTCATATTTATTTATAAATTTATAACACACTTTGTGAAATTTTTTAATTTTTTCATTTACATCTAATCTGTATTTTCCATTAGTAAATGTAATAAATTCCTTAAAATCTTCGTCCATTATTAGTTTATCCAATATATTTTTTATACGACCTATTAAACTTTTTTGACCCTCCTGTGAATAATAATTATACATAGAAGGTAAGAGTTCTTTTAGAAGGTCGTATGGTTTAAAGTCATAACCAGTTTTTGTCGTAAAGTGTTGAATTATATCTTCTAAAATTATTTCTTCATTATCATCCACTGTGAATGGGATAAAACTTCTAGGAAAATCATTCGGAATTTTTAGATTACTAAATATTTCATTTAGCTCCTCCATTTTAAATTTACAAGAGTTTTGTGAAAAGTATACAGAGTTATTACCTAATATGAGTAATGGAAATCTATCTATAGAATCTTCTAAACTTATATTAAGTTTTTGCTCCTTATCCGTCATTCCAATATACGATATATCAAAGTCAAATTCATTAGAAGCTAACTCTATTGTATGGCTACGTTTTATATCATCCTTAGTAAGAAGTTTGTATCTATCAAGTTGATCTTTTGATGCACTACCATATTTGCATTCAAAAAATAATAAATACTCGTTATTTTTATTTATTTCTATATCGGGAGCAACTTCCTTTGCAGAAGAATTCTGTTTGTTTTGAGGTAATATAAATCTTGGTTCTAACATATCTAAATGAAAACCCTTATCATAAAGAACGTGTGGAAATTTTGGGGTTTTAGTTGATAGGTCGACTATCAAATTTATAATAATAGTACTTTTAGATAAATTGTTCATCATCATAACCCTTTAATTTTATTTGTGAATCAAAAAAAAGTTGAAGATTTGTAAATAATCTAACTATAACGTTACCACAACTATTTTCAGATAAAAATATGCGCATATAATTTGGAGTTATCTCTAAGGTAAACTTATCAAAAGTATGCAAATCCACAGCTAAAACCCTTACGAAATCCTTTTCTAAATATTGTGGAATTCCCCAAAGTCTAAATGGTTTCTTAGTAGAAAAAATCCTATCTATAAATAAGTTAAGATCTTCTATTTCTTTATTAAATTCTATTAAACTATACATACCATCAATTTTTATTCCACTTTCATTTCCGCTAAATTTTATCCTATACTCATTTTCTAGTCTATTTATAATATTAAAATATTTATTTTTTACAGAATCTAATGTATTAAAATGATTAATTATTGAATCTCCCTTGTTTAATGTAAAACTACCCTTATAACCAATTGATTCTTTAACAAAGCCAGAATCAGAATTAAATGTTTGCTTAATCTGTGTTAAAGTTACATTAGATATTAATGGATTTCCCTTTTGCCTTAAACTATCTAGGACTTCTTTTGCTCCGCCACCAAATAGAAGCATAGAAAATTCTTTAACACTGTTTTCTTCATTTTTCTCTTTTTTTGTTAAGAATTCGTTCCTAAATTTTATATTAAATCCTTCACTCTTTCCAAAACCTACTTTTTTTTCAAGAAAATTGGAGGAATACCAACAAAAATCAAGCTTACTTTTATTATGATTAACTAGATCATTTATAATTTTTTTTGTATTATTAGAATCTATATTCGTATGTAAATACCAAAACCTGGGATCTGAACAATCCAAATAACTTATTCCCTGATTATTACTTATTTTTGTTTTTATCAATTTTAAATTCCGATCTTTTGTTGGAATAAGATTTATATTTTCAGGCCAAATAACATCTTCAGGTTTTGGATTATTAGATTCAATTATATAAGTTTTGATTTTTTTATCATTTGTTTTCTGAGATTTATTATCGTAATTTTCGATTTCATCTGTATATTTTACTAAATAATTTTGCATTTCTTCTTTCATTTCTTTAAGAGTCTCTACTTTACTCAACCCAAAATTCACCAAAACCATCTTTTTATTAATTTATATATAATCATATTCTTATTAGTTATTATTATTATAATTCTTAAGTTGTTGAATTCTTAAATGTTTATTTTCTGATACTAAAATCCATAGTTATTGGTAGACTTATTAAAACGTATAAATCGTATATTGGATAAAGAGGATATATTAAAATATCTTAATGAAGTTCAGAATGGATAGAGATATATTAGTTCATGATTCAGATGAGGAAAGAAAAAGGATGTTTAAAGCTGAAACCAATCATTCTTGGACAGTCATAAAGATAATTTTATAGGATTTACTTAGCATAAATATTAAAAATACAGATAAAATAATTAAAAGTTAATTTTCTTATTTTGCACATAAATTAAGTAAATTAGTCACTCTTTCAGGTAAAATCCCCTTATTATCATATATAAATTTAATAAGTTCATCTCTGTTTAATATATGAAAATTTTTATTTTCTTTCAAAAATTCATCCAATTCTGTATTGTTTAGTTCTTTTTTGTCATTATAATAATGACTTCCTTCAGAAAATAAATAATATTCATTTTTATCAGTATAATCCTTTAAATTTATTCCTGATTTACCTGTTTTTACCTGAATAAATGCGCGTTTTGTTTTTCCATTATCCTCTTTTACAGATTGTATTCATATTTTGGGGTATTTGGTCCTCTTGTTGATGGTATTATATAATAGCCACATTTCTTTTGTAAATAAATCCCTATTATATCTTCATAATCCCATGTTGAAATTAATTTTGATATATCCATACCTTTTAATTCAAGATTATATTTACTAAGATTTTCGCCATTATTTTTAGACCATAAATATTCAGATAATATTTTAGTTTCTTCTTCTTCTGCTTGTATCATGTATTTCTTTTTTCCACGACCAAGGCTCTTTATTACCTCTAAAGGAATATTATCTATTTCTTCACCGATTTTAATCCAATTACATTTCTTTACATTATGTATATCAAATCCAGTACCTTCTATATAATGCCATACACCATCTGTTATTTTACCTAGCCAATAATTTCTATCTTCTGTTCTAGCCCAACATAGATCATTTTTTTAACTAAATCATGAAATGGTATTATTACATTTTCTAAATCATTTTTAAATTTTCCGTGAAATTTATTTTTTCCATATCCTTTTTTTACTTCCTCTTTATAGATTTCCCAATCTAAAGGATACTCACGTACACCATAACCAATAGCTACATATCCCTCTTTTATGCAATACTCAGAAGAGCTAGTATACCATTTTCTGTCTCTTCTATCTTCTTTATCTTTATCTTCTTCATCTTCTTTATCTAATTTTATCTTATTTACCCAAACTTGTATACCATTATTTTGATCTTTTGATCGATTTTCATTATTGTCCATATAAATCAATTTATATTATTATCATCATATATAAATAGTTATTCTTTTACCTATGCTTTCAGGATATTCAAACTTTTAAAGAACTAATATGGAATTTTAATGGCTATTTCATAACTATTAATATCTCAATATAAATTCTATTACTCTAGAATGCTCTAATTCTATTGGTATGAGATTTTGAGTTAGTTTTCCTTCTTTTATAAGAAATTCGCAGGTTTTTCAAGGATTCTATATTAATCCTTTGTTTTATGCTCTTTACAATCTAATACGAATTCTTAATTTTTATCTGCTCTTTCAAAATAGAGAACCATTTTTGGATTTTCATCATAACAATCATCTTCATTGTAAACTACCAAAGTCAAAGACATTAATACATCAGCTGACATCTCAATCTTTATAGATTTTAATACTATTGGTCCCTGAAATTTGGTATATAACTCAGTAAGTGAATCATACCTTGTTAGTCTGATCCCGTTAGTTTTATTAACTAGATCATCTACAGTTTCGGTTACAATGATACCGTCTTTATTAAAAATTATCTCTTGGGTTCTCTCTTTTAATCCATTCATTTAAACGCATTTATATAAAATAATTAAAAAGAATTTAAATGTTTCTTTTAATAAAAATTTTTTAATAATGCTCATTGAGCAGGTATACAAAAATGGTACAACGGGACAATCTATTTAAGTTTATTTAAATAATACCTTATGAAAAATGCGTTTTAGCTCAACGCTATATAAGAAAGGCTATTGGTGGATATATTTGTTATTATAAATACGTTTGAAGAAGTTAAAACTCAATATAAAGATTTCTTTGAAAAAACTTTATATAGTTTAGGTAATATGATCTTGAGCTTATAATAGATGCAAATATTGTATTGCACGAGTGTTTAGCGCTTGTAAAGAAAAACAGTTCAGTACTTATAAGTTTATCAGAATCCTTTTTTACGATGACTTTATCTATCAGGTTATTAGATGAACTGAATAACAAAATGTTTATTTTTTATTACTTAGTAAATTTTATTAATTTTGTCTATTTATGTTAATTTAACTTAGTAATTTAATGTAACTGTTAAATTAAGGGGTAAACCTAGTGTAATTGAAAATCCTTTAGCTCCTAGCTTTTTTGCAATTTTTTCGACCGATCCTATTACGTTGGTATCTATTTTAAATAATGATTCAATAGCCTTATCTACATTGGTTTCTATCAATGATAGTAATAGAGCACTTATTTTTCTATATGAAAACATTTCATAGTGCATTTCATAGTCTATTTCTTTTGCTTTTTCTTGTCTTAGCTTTCGTTCAACATCCTTTATGAGTTTTAATCTAAATAATTTTAAATTATCAAAAACCAAATTTAAATCTTCCATATTTTCAGCATTCTGAATCTCTTTATTTATACAATCCAATTCTTGATCTTGAGTTTTTAAACTGTACTCTATAATATTATTTATTTCATTATTTAAACTTTTATATAATTCACTATATCTATTAGGTATACAATCTTCCATTTTAACACCACGTATAATTAGTTTAAGATATTTTAAATATATTACGTTTTATCTTATATAATTATGAACTTTCGTTTTATTGCATACTAAACAAAATATCAAAATATTAATATACCAAATTTTTCTAATTTTTCCATTACTATTTTAGTATATATAAATAATATTATATCTAAAAATAATATACTAAGACAATCTATTTAAGTTTATTTAAATAATACTTTATGAAAAATGCGTTTTAGCTCAACATTATATAAGAAAGGCTATTGGTGTAGATATATGAATAATAAATCTAATTTAAAGTATAATGTGGAAAAATTTAATTTGAATAATAATAATAATAATAATAATAATAATAATAATATTATAATTAATATACTAAATAAATTAACATTCTTTCAAAGCGTAAACTATTTACAGAATATTAGATTGATAACATCAATAAATAAAAAGATTGACAGATACTATATAAAGGAATCACAAATATTATTATCTAATGAATCTACAGTATCTGCGGAGCTAAGAATGGGGCTGTAAATATGGAAAAGGACGAGAAATATGTGGAGCTACTATGGCATGATAAGTATAAAAAAATGGAAATTAGCCATATGACTCCGATCGATTACCCAAATCTACCGTTTCAGGTAGTTGAAACAGTCAACAAACCAAGATCCAAGGGTGGTGTAAATGCATCCCTATTTCCTGAGGATAAATGGCCAGAAAACTATCCTAAGGACTGGAGGAATAAACTTATCTGGGGAGATAACAAGCTCGTGATGTCTTCACTCTTAAAACAGGGATGGGCGGGAAAGATAAATCTGATTTATATAGACCCACCATTCTACACAGGTTCAAATTTTTCCTTTAAAACCAAAGTTGATGATTCAGAAATTGAAAAAGAACCATCAATAATTGAAAAGAGGGCTTATAATGATACCTGGAGTGGGGGAATCGCATCATACTTGAAGTACATGTATAACAGGTTATCCTTAATGAAAGAGTTATTAGTAGAAAATGGCACAATATGGATCCATCTAGATGAACACATCGGACATTACGTTAAGGTTATGATGGATGAGATTTTTGGATATGATAATTACATTAATCAAATTGTGTGGAGAAAAACAAACAGCCCTAAAGCTCAATCAATTGGGTTTGGGAATCAATATGATATGATTTTCATTTATGGTAAAAATAAACAATTAATCAATATTAATCCTGTTTATAAAACCCCTAATGAAGATTATCTGAGGAGTTTTGTTTATGATGACGGTGACGGGAAAGGTCCATACCAAACTACTGCACTGATTGCTGGAGGGACACAAAGGACAGTTGGACGCAAAGTGTTTGAATTTAGGGGCATAACCGCGCCTTGGTTATATTCTCAAGAAAATTTAGAAATGTTCTGGAATGAAGGAAAAATCTACAAAACAAAAAACGGAGGATATAGATTAAAGGTATACTTAAAAGATACACATGGTCAAATAGTTTCGGACATCTGGGTGGATAAAGAAGTAAATCCGCTACAAGGCCAATCGCAAGAATTTTTACAATTCGACACTCAAAAGCCCGAGTCGTTACTTAAAAGGATAATTCTATCTTCCTCTAGTCCTGGAGATTTAGTAGCAGACTTCTTCTGCGGTTCTGGCACAACTCTTGCAGTTGCAGAAAAATTAGGAAGAAGATGGATAGGCTCAGATCTATCTAAATATGCTATTCAGGTTACAAGAAAGAGGTTACTTGATATTCATAATTCAAAGGATTTAATGGATGAGAAGAAAGACAAATATGGCAAACCTGCAAGACCATTTGAGCTCTGGAACATTGGAAACTATGAGCTTGCATACTGGAAGGAAAATCCGCAGGATTACTTATCATTTATGATTAAACTGTATGAGGCAAATCCTCTCAATGGATTCCGCTATATACATGCTTCGAAAGGTCCAAGAGCTGTTCACATAGGTTCAAGTAATTCACCAGTTTCAATGGACGAGATCAGGAATTTTATCACAGAGTGCATAAATAACAACTTTAAGGAAGCAGATGTTCTAGGATGGGAATGGAACTATGAAGTTAATGATTTAGCAAAAAAATTAGCAGAAAAAGAAGGATTAGACCTTAGATTGATTCAGATACCAAATGTGAATGAGTTAAAATCTGTTTTAGCAGATAGTGACTTTGATCTTAAACTTTTAAAGATACCTGACCAAGTAATTAAGAAAAATCTTATTCCATCAGTAAAATTCAATGAACTTGCTTACTTAGGAATTTCAAAGGTTATATCGGATAAAGAGTTAACTTTGAAAATCGAAGATTTCAATCTTAATCCTAGCCCAGATGTTCTAGAAGCACTTAAAAATTTAAAAGATTCAAGACAACTTATTGACTATTGGGCTGTTGATTGGGATTTTAAAGGGGATACATTCCATAATCAATGGCAAAGCTACAGAACAAAGAAAGATCTAAAAGTCGAATATGAAGCAAACCACAAATACGAAGAAAAAGGAGAATACCAAGTAATGGTAAAAGTTGTGGATGTCTTTGGTAATGATACCAATAAAATTATAAAGGTGAAAATATGAACCCATCAGATATCTTATTACCACAGGACAGAGATGAAAGCAAAGCGTATCTAGTAAATAAATTAAGACCCGCTATTAAAGTATGGAGAGATTCTGGATATCCAAATGTAACAAATACTACTAAAAGACTTCTAAATTTCTGGTTTAATGAGGATCATATAATAAACAATGAAAAATTTGAATTTTGGTATGCCCAAAGAGAATCTATTGAAACTTTAATCTATATTTACGAAGTTATGAAAATAAGGAAGTTTTTAGATCTGATGGCAAATTTTGGGGATAAACCACAAGTATTTGATCCAAGTACAGACATCTATCCACTCTATGGATTTAAAATGGCTACAGGTTCTGGAAAAACGTATGTTATGGCATTATCTATTGTATGGCAATACTTTAATCATAAGTTTGAAAGTAATGATGATTATACATCAAAATTTCTTTTGATTGCAGGTGAAAAAAATGTCATCTATGATCGTCTTAAAAGAGATTACGAAAATGGTAAAATTTTTCATGAAATACCATTAATTCCACCCGAATGGATAGATGAATTTAATATTAAGGTTATCTTAAAAGAAGATCCTATAAATGATATACCCGATTCAGTGCTATTTCTTACAAATGTTCAGCAACTACAGGATAAAGCTAATAGGAAAAAGGAAGCAGATGAATTTATTGATAAAGTTTTAGATTTAAAGGAAGTTAATAGAACAAACATTGCCCAAGATAACAGAATAAAAGAAGTGCTTGAGAAAATACCTAATATAATGATACTAAAGGATGAAGCCCACCATATATATAATTACGAAAAGAAATGGAAACAGATACTAATAGATCTCCATAGAGCTTTAAAGTCAGAGTATGGAAAAGGCTTTAATATGGAACTAGACTTTTCAGCTACTCCAAGAGCTGAAAATGGAGTTCTATTTCCTTGGCTAATAGTTGATTTCACATTAAAGGAAGCTATAGAAATGAATATAGTAAAAAGGCCTTTGAAAGGTATAGTTCAAAATGCTACTGAGGTAACATCAACTAATGTTGTTGAACGTTATAAGGCATGGATTGATGCAGGTATAAGAAGATGGCAGGAATATAATGAGGCATTAGCAAAACTAAATAAGAAGCCAATATTATTTTTCCAATGTCCCGATAATAAACAAGCGGATCAATTAAAGGAATATCTTGAAACATTACCTCAATTCTCTAAAAAAGTTCTATTAATTCATACAGACAGTACTGGAGAAGTAGCAAAATCTGATATCGAAGAGGCAAGAAAATCTGCCCAATCTATTGATAGCGATAATAACAATTATAGAGTTATAGTAAGTACTATGATGCTAAATGAAGGTTGGGATGTACGTAATGTAAATGTTATAGTTGGTTTAAGATCTTATACATCAGAAAGAAATGTACTTCCAGAGCAAGTAATAGGAAGAGGTCTTAGAAAGATGTTTCCAGATGAAAATGCTAGCATAAAGGACTTTATAAATATATTAGAAGTTATAGGATCCCCAGGTCTTATGCAAATTATAGAGGAATTAGAAAAGGATGAAAATATAAAATTTGGAACTACAAAATTAGAAAATCCAATTAATATAGTAGCAATATCTGTTGATTTAGATAAAAAGAACTTAGATATAGAAATTCCAATTCTTACTCCATCAATTATAGTTAGAGAATTTGAAATTAACGAAGGTATACTAGATAAAATACCTTCACTTTCTATAAAACTTGAAAATAAGATTTTCAAAACAAATTATAAAGCTTTTGATATGGTAACTGGAGCAGTTCAAGTTGAGAGAAGTTGGGATTTACCGGTGCCACAAGATGTAAAAAGTGTAATAGCATATTACACAGGTAAAATATTAAATGAAATCAAACTTACCAATATGTTTGCTGATTTATACCCAATTGTAAAAGAGTATATAGAAAAGAAATTGTTTGATCAAGAGGTTAATATAAATGACCCAAGAGTTTTATTTCAGATAAGCCAGCCAGAAGTAGAAGAAAAAATAATAAAAGCATTTGGAGAAAGCATGAAGAATCTTGCGTTTATTAATAGAGAGGTAGATAAATCTGATAGGATTTTAATATCAGAAACATCACCTTTTCCATGGACTAAAGATGTATATCAAGCTAATAAATGCATTTTTAATTATGTGCCCTGTGATAATAATCTTGAGGTCAATTTTTCGCGTTTTCTAGATTCTACAGAAGACGTTATTGCATTTTCAAAAATTGTTCAAAAAATAGGATTTTCTATAGAGTATAGGGATTCTGAAGGAAACCTAAGGCATTATATTCCTGATTTTATTATAAAAATGCAGAATAAGTATGTTATTGCAGAGACAAAAGGGGAAGAGGATATAGATGTAAAATTTAAGGATAAGAGAGCTATATTATGGTGTGAAGATGCTGAAAGAGTTACCGGAGACAAATGGGTATATGTTAGGATTAATGAAAATGGATTTGATAAATATCATTTTGACAATTTTGAAAATATGATTCAATTCTTTACATCTAAATATGCTAAAGACTTAGATCTTAAATAATTAATTCCTCTTGCTTAAATTATTAATTTTTATATTTTATTTAGATCTTTTTTAAAATATGTGATAAAAATAAATTGATGAATATATGGGAAAATATGTAAATAAGGATAATTTAATTAATTTAGAAATTATAATTATGCCGATACTTATTATATTTATAGCGGTTGCTGTATGGATTAAATTATTTAACAATAGCATTATAAGTATCCTAATTAGCTTAGTAGCTATCCTTCTAGGCTTTTATTCATTCATAATTTCTATTAAAAATGATAAAATTAATTTAGAATCATACTATTTTTATTCTCCATGTAAAAATTTTGACATAGAAGGTGCAACCACTCCATATTTAATGGTTTTTAGTATCAAAAATTATAGTAAAAAAGAAAATGTTACAAATTGTCAAATAATAATTGATAAAATTGAATTTTTTGGGGATAAAATCCAAAAATTCACAAAAAATTTAAGAGAATCACCAGATTATAATTATACCAATCCAAGATGTTCAATATTAGGCAATGGCATAAGTTTTGATTCGGTTAGCTCAGATATTTTACAGGATAATGGAATATTAAGATTTGATGCTTTTGTTATTGCAAAAGTGAGAACAATTAAAGAAAATAATATTTTTTATCCAGTGAAAAATTTGTCATATCAAATTACTAATTATTTTAAATTTGATAATGATTATAACAATGATCCCAATAAAGTTACAAAAATTTACTATAAGATAATATCAAATAATTTTAAACAAATTGACTTTGATATTTATATCTCATTGAAAGAGATAAATGATATGGAAAAAGGAATTAAAGAAAATAATGGAAAAATGCCAACTTTAAAAGGCAACATAAATAATAAAAGTGTTGAATTTAAGTTTTCGAAATCCGCTTTACAAATGAATTAATAAAATTATTTTGATTATATGAAAATCTTAGTTTCGGTAATCCCAAATTCAAGAAAGTCAGAAGTAATAAAGATATCTGATTCTTCATTTAAAGTAAAAGTGGATGCTCCTCCTGTTGAAGGTAAAGCGAATTCAAGGCTTATAACTATACTATCTGATTACTTCAATGTACCTAAATCATCCATAACTATAGTGAAAGGAAGTTTAAGCAAAAGAAAGGTAATAGAGATAGATGATAATATATTGAATAAATAGAATATTATTAATTAATGAAATGGTATTCTAGCTAGATAGCTATATCCTAAATAGGCTTAATGGAAAATATTGATAAATAAATTAGATAAAAAGTATTAATAAAATTTAATTATAAAAATTTAATTATATTTAAAGTGATAATATGCTACACGAAATTGAGATAAGTGTCACCAATATAAATTTAGAAGAGGCTAAAGAAAGACTGCAAGAATTAGAAGCCAATTATGTAGGGACTTACAATTACAAGATTTTAAACATTGAAATAGAAAATAGAGGAAACATAGAAAGCGAAGAATATTATACCAAATGGGCACGTGTAAGGAGCGATGGAAAGAAAACGACCCTTACTTTGAAGGAGCAGTACGGAACAGATATAAACAAAAGATTAGAGTATGAAGTAGAAACGAGCGATTTCATAACAACCGCTAAAATAATACTTAAAATGTTGCCTGATGCAAAGTATAGTTATATAGAAAAAAGCAGAATTGATTATCGTTATAAAGAAAATAATCTGGATATAGTTATAGATAAATGGCCTAAGTTGCCTTACAAGATGGAGGTAGAGGGTCCTTCAGAGGAGAGTATAAAAGAATTTTATAAAAGATTAAATTTGAAATCTGGAACATTAGCACCAAGCATTGCGGTATCCAATGAAGAGTATTATAAAATGTTTAATATAGATTATAAGGAAATGATTAATGAGTATAACGAAAAGTTTGAGAAAATGCTAGAGGAACTTCAATGATAAAAACTTTATTCTTATTAATTATATTTTATCTTATTCGAATAATGGCTTCCTGTCCTTTACAAATGCATTATGCTGCAATTCAAGGAGTGCCTGCTTTATCTGATCGTAATTATTCATCACTATGGGGCCGTACCATGCAACAGGCTCTTTCAATGGCCTTCCGCTCATGAACATCAGCTCCCCTTTGCCGCTTACAGATATGGAGTTTCCAGCTTCGCTGAATATAATAGCTTGGCCTTTGCTGTATACGCTGTTGCCAACTTTTGCATATCCTTCAAACACGTATATTATAGCCCTGTATAATTCCTTTATGCTGAAAGCTATCCTGTCATCATTAAGCTTTACGTGCATATAGGTGACATCTTGCGTGCCTCCGTCATATGCGCCATAGTCATTTCCAAACCTTCCGGCTATAAGCTTTATCTCACTGCTTCCCAATCTTATTGAAGGCACATCTTTGCCTTTTATTGATCTGTATACAGGAGTTGACATCTTCCTGTTTGCAGGCAGGTTTATCCATAACTGGAATCCGACCATGTCTGGATATATCTTATTTTTCTCCTCGATATATTTTGGCATTTCCTCGTGGAATATGCCGCTTCCAGCACTCATCCACTGTAGGTCTCCAGGATATATGGTTCCTTGGTTATCCTCGCTGTCCCTGTGGTCCACCTTGCCTTTTATCACATAAGTTACAGTCTCTATTCCCCTGTGCGGATGCCAGGGGAAACCTTCTATGTAATCTTTTATATCTGATGAGCCAAAGTTGTCTAGCAGAAGGAAAGGATCAGTAAGATCAGGTATATTTGAGAATACCCTGAACAGCTTTACTCCTGCACCATCATGCGTACTCTTTCCGGGTATTACCTTTTCGATGACTTTTTCCAATTTATAGCACCTTTTAACTTTTAATCCATATATAATTAGAGGTTCTAGATTTTTAACCCAACTAATTACAAGAAATTTATCAAGGTATAAAATTTACAATAATTAGGAACATTGAATAAGTTATTATTAAGATAATAAGCTTTTTGAATATTATATACGATATAAATTATTTAATGTTTTATATAAAAATATATGTTCCTTAGGTTGGGGATAAATCAAATTAGAAAATTATAGTTATCCCTAAAAATCATTTCAGTATATTTAACTAATATTAAATTTGAAATTGAAAAGTGTCTTTTATTAAATATTAAATGAAAAGAAAGACTTTAAGACAAAAGTCAACTGTAATCAGCCATTAATAAATAAATGTCACATAAAATAAAAATTATCATAAGATGAGTTAATGGTTTTTTAGTAGAACCCTAATAAAATTAAGTAATAAAGTAAAAGTATATGGTCCAAAATAGTATAGTAAAATATTTTATTTGACTGTAAAAGATGATCAATAACTTTTGTCCCAAAGTCAAAAATAACCAAACATTTTTATATTTATAAAAATTAAAAGGTACTTGGTAAATAATATGGATCAGAATAAGGAACTTAATGAAGATGAAGTGAAAGAAATTGAAACCCCAGATTTTGATAATAACGAATGGTCAAGGAAAAAAGTAAAAACCTCAGATATTCTATTAGATCCTGAAAATCCGAGACTTAATCTTAAACCTGATGCAAGCCAAAGTGATATAATACGGGAACTTTTTAAACAGGAAGAGATAATAGAGTTAATAGAATCTATAATTGAGAATTCTGGTTTCTATCCTAGTGAAAATATTATAGTAATTAAAGAGGAGAATAATAAATACAAAGTTCTTGAAGGGAATAGGAGAGTATGCGCTGCAAAATGCATGCTTAATCCAGATCTTGCACCAAGTAAATACCAATTGCAAATTAAAGAACTTAATTCAGATATCAATTTAGATAAAATAGAATATTTTAATGTTATAATTGGACCAAACAGAGAATCAATTCAAAAGATTATAACTGCAAGACATACACAGTATCAGATAAAGAAATGGTCTTACATTTCGAAATGGAGAAGAGATTACATCCAATTCCAGAAGATTAAAAATATCACTAAAATGAGTAAAATATTGGGTGAAGACCCTAAATTAATTGAGAATAATCTAAAAAACTACTCTTTTATTAGATATATATTAGATCTATCAGATTGGACAGATCAAGAAAGGTATAAATTATCTAATAATAATCTTAAGGTTTCAGTTCTTCCTTACCATATGTCATCTGAAATCCAGGAGATGTTAAGTATAAATTTTGATAATGAATTTAACCTCCAAACTAAAATGGATAAAAATGAATTTAGATATGTTATGATTGAATTAACACGTTCAATGTTTTTAGGTAAGGATCCAACTATAACTACTCGTACAAATAAAACACAAATTAAAGAGCTTATTGAAAAATGGATTGAAGCATATAATCAAACTAAAATTGGACAAAGATCAGGGCAACTTATGGATTTAAAAATTAAAAGAGATAATAACAATAATATTGAATTACTTAATAAAAAATTGCCAGAAAAAGGAAAGAAACCTGAAAGCCAACCAAAATATTTTAGTAATCTTACTGTTAGCAAGAGTTTAAATAATAGTAAACTAGAACATATAGCAAAGGAGATATCGAGTATAGATGTTAAGAATTATCCACTAGCCACATTAATTTTAACAAGAACCTTAATAGAAAATTCTTTAATTTATAGGATTGAAGATAAGGGATTATGGAAAGATTTTTTAAAATCAAATGCTTTGAGGGGTATTGCTAGATTATATAATTTAGATGATATTGTTAAATATAGTATAAATAATGTTCAAAAATTATTTACAAATGAAGCGTATAGAAAAAATGCCAAAGAGGCTATGGAAAAAATACAGCAGAGTAAAGATGGGATACGTAAATATTTAAATGATATGGTACATGAATCCTTTATAAATCCTTCACCTGAACATGTTCAATTAATAGCAGATAGTGTAAGAATATTAATACAAAAGATATTACTTAAAGAAGATTAAATACTGTATATTTTTTAAGGGATACAATAATATGAAGAATTTAACACCGTTAAGGTTTCCAGGTAATAAAAGATGGCTGGTTAATTATGTAGAAAATTTTATAACTTACCATAAATTGGATAGAAGTATTGCAGAACCATATGGTGGAAGTGCTTCCATATCTATTAGTTTATTAGAAATGGGTATTGTTAATAAAGCTTACATCAATGATAAGGATTTTATGATTTATGCATTTTGGTATTCAGTATTTAATTTGAATCAGGAGTTTATAGAAAAAATAGAAGAAATGTCGACAAATATTACAATAGAAAAATATTATGAATTTAAAAAATTTTATAAAATATTTATGAATTCAAAAGTAAAATATGGAGATAAAGACATGCTCAAATATGCATCCACTTTTTTATTTTTAAATAGAACTTCTTATTCAGGAATAATTAAAGGAGGGCCACTTGGAGGTAGAAACCAAGAATCTAAATACAAAATATATTGTAGATTTAGAGATAGTAATATAGTTAATAAAATAAAATATTTATATAAATTTAAAAAACAGGTAGTTTTGTCAAATTTAGATGGACTTAGGTTTATAAAAAATTTTTCTAATAAACATAGCAATAGCTTATTGTATATAGATCCACCATATTTTAAAGCTGGAAAAGATTTATATAGTTTTTATTTTAACCGGGAAGATCATAAAAAACTTGCTACTTTACTTTCTAATAAGATTATTAGCCCTTGGCTTGTATCTTATGATAATAATGAATTTATTAAAAATTTATACTCTAATAAAGGAGTATTTAATGATAAAGTTTTATCTAACCAAAATATTTATTTGCCCAAGCAATATCTAATTTCATCACATAAAAGAGTAGTGTATGAAATTTTATTTTCAAACAAAAAAATTCCTCCTTTATAATTTCTATATTAATAAGAATTTTCTATCTTTAATTATTCAAATAAAACGATAAGGTGGTTACTTAATTAAAGCTTACTGATAAATCCTAAAGTAGATAAAATATAATTTTTTAAAAGATTTAATTATATATCTTTAAAAACCCTATTAAAATAAATTCATTTAATAAAAAAGACATCCAATTTATTAAATTAAATAATATATAATTCTAATAACTTATTAGTTAATCTAATATTATATTAGAAACTAATAAACTTTGCATTTATTTTGATTTTAAAGGCTTTGCTAAGCTTAATGATTAATTATATAGTAATGGTTTAAATCGTTTGATATAGGCGATTTAAACGCAAATCTTTTCCCTCGAAAATGGATTTTTTAAATTATCGTTGATATATTTTATGCAGGCCAAGGCAATTATTTAAATTTCATTATTATGGAATTCACAAAATATTTTTCATAATTTTGAGCCGAAAACTGCTTCTCGAGGAAGGATCCCATTTTTGCAGGTACTTTTAGCAAACAATATGACTTGTTTAACCAAAATGGCATATTTTCCATAAATTTGAAAGAACAACTTTTGTTTGCTTTAATTTTTATTTCATTTTTATGGAATCTTAAATTTAGATCAATTGCTTTACAGATTTTTCATATATATGGAATATTTTGAACCTAAATTTTTATTTTATAATAATTCTTAAATATTATTAGTTATTCTAACTATATTTTAGTTTTATAATGGTTTAAGCATTTTAAACATGATAAACTATTAAATTCCAATAATATTTTAGTTATTCTAATAATATCTTATATTATCATTCTGAATTCTTTTTTGCATAAATAAGGCCAATAAAGAGTTCCTTATTATCCGCTAACTTATTAAAGGTCTGTTTTGGATTGTTATTTTTTACTTCAAATCCTGCATCAATTAATTTTTTCTTTAGATTCAAATATCCATAATGATATTCAATTTGTATCTGCTCGAATTTTTTAAGATCTGAATTATTGGCATTGAGCAAAACACTATATTCGCAGCCTTCACAATCAATTTTTAAAATAGCTGGAGATTTAATATTAAATCTATTTATAATACCTTTTAGTGTTGTTAAATTTATTTTAGTTTCCTTATTAAATTCCTTTAAATCAGTACCTCCAAAGTTTTGGTAATCCGTTTTTATATTAATACCGCCCTCTTTATCACTGCAGCCTTCATTAAGTAGCGTTATCCTCTTATTTAATTTATTTAATTTTATATTATTACTAGCTACTTTATATGAATACGGATATGGCTCGAAAGCATAAACATGCTTTGCCCCATTCAATGCAAAATATATAGCACTATCACCTATATTGGCCCCTATATCAATTACATCCTTACCTTTAACATTTAGCCATTTATATTGCTCCTCTAAAAATTGCTCTCTCACCATACCTATAGTGTTGCTAAGTTGCTTATCTGAATCATAAAATAAATGCACAGGTTTGCTTTTAAATTTAAATTTTATTATCTTTTTATTCTTATCAATCTGTATTGCTTTATCTAGACCTGCTTGTTGGAGAATGGAATTTTGTGCCTGTATTGTTTCCCACCACGAAAAATAATCATTTGGATTGGTTATTTTAACTTTTATTCCATTACGTAGCTCCATTATAAAATTTGCATTCTTTAACCCTGTTCTGAAAGCAAGAACTGTTGGCCAATTTTTAACTATTGATCGTACTTTTAGAAGATCTTTTATCTTATTTACTTTATTTAGCTTAATTAAACTATAGTCAGAACTTCTAATATTGCTTTTTGGATCAAAATTCAGTTTCATAAACTCACTAAGATATTAAAACAATTTAACATCTGTATCTTATTTAACGATAAATTATAAAAGATGTGCATAAAAATGATAAATTTTATATTAATTAATTTTGTCCAATTTATAAATTCAAATAATTTACTAAGCAACTAGCTAATTAATTTATAATTAAAACCCTATTTTATATGAGCAAAAAATATTTAAATGTCTTAATTGTTGAATAATTTATACTATCTCTATTTTAGAATCATCAATAAAAGCAAATTTATTATCTCTTGTTAAAAGCTTTTCACCTTTAGAAATGGCAATTCCAATGATTAAGACATCATTTTCATTTATTTGTTCACCTTTAGCCATTAGTTCTCTATATACATCAGCTGCCTTCTCTGATGCCCTCTTATCAAAACTATACACTGAAAAGACTTTTAATATAGAATTTGCTGTAGTACGCTTAATCTCTTTGGGGTGCCTTAGTAATTCATAAGCCTTTATAGATGTTATATTCATTTCTTCATGATCCTCCTCGTATTGCTTTATTTTTTTCTCAATACTTTCGACTCCATATAATAAATCTATAATTATACTTGTATCTAGAATTACCAAATTACCACTTTTCGAAAGTTCTACTTACGTTATTCTCTCTCTTTTTCTATGGCTTTTTTTTTAGTTTTAATAACTTTTTATCGTTTTTTAGCAACCCTGCTAAAGAGGATGCCTTTGGCCTTTTTTGCTCTTTAGATTTTAAAAGCATTTTTATAACGTCTGAGAAACTTTTATTCTTTTTATTTTTTGATAATAATCTATAAACCTCATTTGATACCATTATTTGCTTAGCCATACTAACACCAAATATATACATATCTATATCTGTATATACTTTTGTTTTGTTTAATCTTATTAAGAAGCGTAATTTCATAGTTATTTACAAGTAGAAAATTGGTACATAGTATATCAGAGTGCCATTAACCTCCTTTTTTGAGAATTCATCCAGAGTTATAACCAATGCCATCTTAGGCTTATATACCTCCAGGAAACTGTAAAAGCTTTTTCCTATTGCCTTGGAACCACCAAGTTTTACTTCTACAGGTATAACCTCATTATTATATTCTATTACAAAGTCCATTTCGGCTCCAGCCTTTGTCCTCCAGTATCTAACCTTTTTCCCCAGTCTTACAAGCTCTCCGAAAACAAAGTTTTCCGCTAACTTTCCGATATCATCCCTTTTTTCGTAAGGCAATAGGTTATCTAGCACTGCATTCCTTAGCCCAAGATCAAAAAAATATACCTTTGGGGTTTTCTTTATTGAGCTGGACATGTTATTATAGTATGGATAAACCCTGCTTGCAATATAGGTGTTTTCTATTATCTCTAAATACGAATTTGCCTTGTAAAAACTAAGCCCGGAATCATTGGCTACATTGGAGATTGTCAGCATCTGAGAATCGTTGAACGAAAGGATCCTTAAAAAATTCTCAAACTCCTTTGTATCTTCAATTTTGAAAAATGATATTATGTCCTTCTCTATGTAAAGGTTCACCAGATTCAAGAGCAAGGATTTTTTCATGTCAAAATTATCTGCTTTTACAACCTCTGGGTACCCTCCATAAACAACATATTCCTTCCACATCTTAAGTAGATCCTCTGAAAATGCTGTGTGCAATACCTCTTCGCCATTCTCAATAAAGTTTATTAGGGAGTCATTTCTTTCCTTGAATATATTGTATAATCCAGTATCTTTTGAACGGATAAATTCTCCAAAGCTGAATGTATAGAGATCAAATATTATGGCTCTCCCAACTAAAAACCCAAGCACTTTCTGCCGTATTTCAAGCGAAGACGATCCGGATGCAAATATCTTAACCTCCCCTTTAAACGTATCGTATATTATCTTTAATATTTCACCGGCATTATCGAGCCTTTGTACTTCGTCAAGGAAAAGTGTAATTTTATTGCCATCTGCAATTTTTCTCACATAATCTATCGGTGATTCGGAAATGTTGCTCCTATTGCTTGGTATATCAAAATTTACAAATTCTTTTTTATCTTTTATTTTATCTGAAATTAGCTTCATCAGCGTTGTTTTTCCAGCTTGCCTTGGCCCTCTTATTATTATAATTTCATCTCTGCTTATAAAAGGGACAATCCTATCCTCAATATCCCTATAAAAGAACCTTTCCTTAGCAGCCATAATATCAATTATTATATAATACACGTAATATTTAAATCTATTTTAAAATAACCCTGCTATTTTTAAATTAATTTAAAAATAACCCTACTAAATTTAAATAATTTAAATATTTCTAATTGCTTTTTGGATTGGAGAAAGCTATAGCTTCTTCCCTTACTTTATCCATGGTCTCTTTAGGTTTTGATAATTCTTCTATAAGCTTATTTAGCTTTTTATAATATAATTCCCCTGTTGCGCCCCTGTCCTTAAACATTGGATATGAATTTAGCCTCCATTTTCTTACAGCGGCATAGAACTCCTTTACCTTCTCTAATCTGGACTTTTGCCTTAGACCAAGCTTATCATTTTCATAAGCCTCTCCAGAATCAAGATCAGAAAGAAAATCCAATATTTCACTTTCGTTACCTTTAAACGTGTACTGCAATCTTTTATATATTGCTGTTATAGCATACCCCTCGCACATTATAGAGTTCAATAATGTATAGCACCATCCTGCCCTCATAAGATTCAGGAGCGCCTTTCTCTTGCCTGTGGTTGTTTTATTATTTGAAAATTTTTTGCTATCCTCCAAATAATGCTCTGCCTCTGCTAAGAGGATATCCGAGAATGAATCAAACTTTTTGGCATTGAACGAGTTTGAAGCCTTTATCGCGCCAATTGATAGCTTATACATCTCAGGATCTTTATTATTTAGCAAGAACATTTTGTAGATAAAATACTTGGGCCCGCTTCCAAAGATTATCTTTTTGCCTTTAAATCCGCCTTTGAGGTTACTTTCTAGCTCTGAGGTCCTTATCTCCTTTTCCGCATAATATATGATTAGCTTGTCAAACTCCTCGTAATACGCACCAGTACCGCCAAGTTTTGACATCCTGCTAAAATCGTATATAAATGAATAATCGATGGATCTGACGGTATCAAAGGCCATTGACGAATTTTCCCCTTTATAGACGACTCCGGCTGAACCGTCTACAACAACATAGTCGCCATCCTTTAGGCTCTTCATAGCGTTTTTTACGCTTATAACGCACGGTATTCTCAGCTCCCTAGCAACTATAGCAGCATGAGATAAAATGCCTCCATCTTCTGTTATTATTGCACTTGCCTTCTTTATAGTATCAATAGGGTAATCTGTCTCCAGTACATCCGCGACCAATATAGAGCCTTTTGGTATCCAGTCCCTTGGACTTTTCACTAATTTTACTTTGCCCTTTGCAACCCCTTTGGATGCGGCATAGCCCTTAAACACATCCGTAGCATTGCTCACTTGTGTCTGGTCGACATAGATGGATTTATATGTTGTGATTGGCCTGCTCTGCAATATGTATATCTTCCCATCGCTCATTGTCCATTCTATATCCTGCGGTGCTCCAAAAATCTCCGCTATCTTTTGCCCTAACTGCCCTATTTCCTTAATCTTCTTACTATTCAGGAAATCTCTTATATCTCTACTGTTTTCTATAATCCTAATCCCTGCCTTTTTAATGGCAAAAGCATTAGGCTGCTTTATGTATTCAGCGTTCTCAACGGTGTACCTATTATTATCGTAAACAAACTTGCTAGGTGTAATCTTTCCTGATACTAATCCTTCATTGAGGCCAACAACTGCTTCAATCAATGTCTTTTCATCAGATGTATTTGGATCTCTAGTGAACATGACTCCAGATACTTCTCCTATTATAAGCTCCTGGATTACTATTGCCATCTTTATTCTTTCAATTCCTTTATCGATACCATTAAAATAAGACAGGACATCCTTGGTGAACGCCGACGCATAAACCTCTTTTATGGCATTTTCTATATTGCGCATCCCTTTTACATTTATTACTGTTCTGAACCTTCCAGCAAAGCTAGCTTTGCCTGAATCCTCTATAGTGGCAGAGCTTCTAATTATCAGGGGCACATTTGAGATGCCGTTTTCCTTTAAAAGCTTTTTAATATCCCTTAATAATACTTTAGGAAGCTTGGAGGTTTTGCACCTGCTTCTAACTTTACCCAAATTTAAATGGGTGGATTTATCGTCAATTATCAGAAGTTTATTTATGCCATTTTCCTGAATGAATGCGTCAAATGCAAATGTTGTAATAATAAAACCTTTAGGAACCATAAATTTAGATGAAAGCTTAAGCAATGAGCTTCCTTTACCTCCAACTAGGTCAATCGGTGCTTTAGCACCAGAATTTAAGTTTATATGCATTTCCTGTATCATTCATTTTACCTATTTTTTATTTATCAAATTTTATAATAATTGTGGTAAATCCCTAATCTATTTATGATTAGATTTCGATTTGATTTTCAATAATCAAAACAATTTTACACAATTAAAAGCCTTTAAAAGCTTATATATAATCTCTTATAAATAATATAGTTATTAGGCATGTTCAAATATTATAAAAGTAATATAGCGCATCAAAACGTCGTGGCTTGCTATGGACAATCCAATTATAATTGAGGCTAAAAAGCGCGTCTTTACAGAAGCGGTTATGGATGCTTGCGATGCTCTTCATCTGCCAGTGCCTGAAATTAATTTTAGCGGAGATGATGATAATAATCCCAATGAACTTGCCCACTCCCATCCGGATTTATATAAAATTTGCATTTCCGAGAGGCAATTGAAACTGCAAGACTCAGCAGGTTTAAAAGAAACTGCAAACCATGAGATGACTCATTTAATTGGAATGATAGAGCATGGAAAAGAGTTTGAAAAAGTCAAAAATCAACTAATCCTAAAGGGTTGGAAACCACCAAAAAGCTCAGGCATTCAATTTATTGATGGATATACAATAAATGAGCAGAGCAATCAAATTAGGAATGATCCAGAAGAATATGCCAAGGTAAATGAGGACAGCGACCTTGTAAAATTCCTGGAGGGCAAAGCATCAGACAAACAAACCACCAAAGAGAGAACTCCGACAAAAGAACTCGAAACTGATGATAGCAGAATAGAGGATACAGATTATCAGGAAACAAAGAAAGCATATAATAAAACAAATCATAGTAAAATAGATGAAGCAGGAATTGGCGAATCAAGGATAAAAACTGGGCTAAATATGGAAAATGGCACTGCTAATTCTTTTGATGACATTATAATTTGCCAAAGGAATGGGTGCAATAAGAAGGCAGTTGCAAAATGCAAATACTGCAATGAAGCATTTTGTGAAGAACATAAAGATCCTGTATTGGTTATGTCTACACAGGAGGTTTGGAGTTTAAATCAGATAAGGAAATCAGACCCTGAAAAATATGAAAAGTATACAAAAGACTGGAAAAGGACGGATGGGCACCCCTGTCCTGCATACACAATTATCTGGAATAAGAAACATGAAGCAGAACTTAAAAATAGGTACAATGATTTTATAAATTTCAATTACGAAAAATATTTCACTAATACAAATGGTAAGTATATAAATAAAGTATCAAAACCTTTATCACTTAGTAAAAATATTATGTGGGTGTTAATAATTATTATTGTAATAATTGTGATTTTATTATATAAGTTTGTGTGATTTTTGAAATTAAATGAAAATACCATTCACAGCTAAACTCAGGGTAACGTGTAAACTTTTCTACTAATCCATCAAATATCCTCAACGCTCAAATTATATATTTAAAGCTATGAAACTTAAATATGTATTATAATACATATTTAGAATAATTTGTAATATATTACAAATCTTATAAATTGCTATTTAGTTATTATTTTATCCCTAATGCTTCATCAGGTTGTAATTTATCCTTTGGATAATTTATACCATTATTTTTCCACCACTTAGAGCTATCTATTAAATCTTTCTGTTTTTCGGTTTCAAATGGCTTTCTGAATACAAATAGATGCTCATGCATTAATAACAAAAAGTTATTTTTTACTGATAGATTAGCCCAAAGCCCTGCGGTCTTTGTATTATGCTGTACTTTTATTATACTCTCTTTTAACACAAACCCTTTATCTAAAAAGGATTGCATCACTCTAAAGGATATAGGAACTTGATGCTTATGTCTTCTTGTATCTCCTATTAATATAGCGCAATAACCTCCTTGCTTTAAAACTCTAAAGAACTCGCTTGCAACATTTCCCATCTGATAACAAAATTCATCTATTGAGGATACCTTTGATAAATCTCCATTAGACTTGTGATTTGAATTTTTAGTATAAGAAATTATATTAGCATAAGGTGGGTGGGCAGCAATAAGGTCAATGCTATTATTACTTATAAGATTTAGGTTTCTTGCATCTCCCAAAAAGGTTTTTTGCTCCTGAAAATCGCTTTTTAAGGTGTTGAAATTTAGCCTATCCCTAACAACCATTATAGCCTCCTTGTTTATATCTACAGCTATTCCCTTTCTATCTGTAATCTTACATTCTATTATAGTAGTGCCAGAACCTGCAAACGCATCAAGAACGGTATCTCCTTCTTTTGAGTATCTCAGAATTAGATTTCGGGCCACTTGAGGAGCCCAATTCCCCCTATACTTGGCATTAAGATAATGAGTAGCCCATTTTCCTCTTTTAGGGAAACTCCAAACTGTAGTTGTTTCTAATTTAAAATCTTCGGGCTGCAAAGAATTTATCTTATGATTTCCTCCTATCTCTAATTCAGTATCTTCTATTGTAACTTTTTTATAATCAATTATAAATTTTTCGTAGTCCTCCTGTGTTATCTCTTGCATTTTTATATAGTCATTGTCCATTTATCCACCTTGGCATAAGTTTTACTGCAAGGGTTAAATTAAGTGGATAATCTAACTGCTCAAATCCCTTTATACGTTCGCTTTTTCCAGTTTTCCATGCTGGACCATCGGTTATTAGTATAAATTTCAACCCCAATGCCTTTATATCCTTCTGTAAATTTATAAAGCTTTGTATGGTTTCCAAAGGCTTGCTACCGAGTTCATTGAAAAAGTTAACTTCTATAATTGCAAATTCTTTTTGGTTTTTATAAAGTAATAGATCTGGCTTCTTTAACCTTCCTCCTATCTGGTACTTTTTATCTGCTTTTCTTACATCTAACCCTTTAGCTTTAAGCTCTTCTAATACCATTTTTTCAAACATGGATCCAGATCTATTCTTTCTTGCATTTGTATCTGTACCGACTTCTACCCCTAAAAGATATGAATATAAATCTTTTATGTTACCCAAAAGTTCTATTATATGGGTTTCGTCACAAAATTTTATTATTTTTTCAATATCACTATTGCCAAAATCTATATCCAAATAGGTAATATCATCTTTTTCATTAATTACCAAAAGATCCAATTTATTATCTCTAGTAGCTATCATAAGGGGCAAGATTAGTCTGGTTTTCGGATATTTCTCTAATATCTGTTTTAAGTGGTTTTTCCTTTCATTCAAATCATGAATGTTTATTAAACCGTTTATTAAGGATATTTCATCAATATGGGTTTTTATATTTCTATAAACTTTTTCCCAGTTTACAAAAAATTGAGAAGTCCTATTAGTAGACAATAAATTACTAAAGAAATCCTCAAAATACGATTCTTCAGATGTATATCCTAATTCTTTAAATTGCATAAACTCACCGTTTATAATTCACAGGTTATAAGCATATAATTAGTATAAATTAAATTAATTTTATTTTTATTTAAGTACTTTGATTTGATATTAACCAATTACAGATACAAATTGATTTGGTAACTTAACATTAAAAATGTTTCTTAATTAAAATATTTTAAAAAATTTTGTTACTGCTTATAGATACTTGGAATGGATTTTAAAAGTTTATAGGTAATCCTAATTCACTTCGCTTGTTTCTATGACATTGCCCCTTCCTATTATGTGCTTCAAGCTATCTATGGCATACTTGTGGTTATTGTCACCATGAAGCGAAGCGCAGGCATCGGCAACCACTTTTGTCTTGAAGCCCTTGTCAAACAGGTCCATCGTCGCTTTTACAACACAGACATCTGTATATACCCCTGAAAGATAAACAGTATCAATGCCATTTTCCTTAAGCATTCTGCTAAGCCCATCCGTAAGCACAGTATAGCCCTTATGCTCTGCCTCAAGTTTGCCTTTTGCAACCGGCTCCAATTCTTTTAAAAGCTTCTGCATATCCTTTGACTGGAACTTGGGCCAATGCAGCTCTGTATCGAACATAGAGCCGGGTTCATCGACAAAAAGCGTGAATACCACTTTGCCGTCAAATCCTTTTACCAATTCTGCTATCTTGTCTATAATGGCTTCAGATGCTTTGTGCCTGAATCCTTCCTGCATATCTATTACCAGTAATGCTTTTCCCATGTTATTTCCTCTTATTCCACTTTGCAAAAATTGTAATAATAAAGTATTCCTATTATAGTCTTGCCATCTGTTATTCTATTCTTCTTTATCATATTAAGCAATTGCTCAATGCTTGTCCATCTTGTCTTTATTATCTCGTATTTCTCAAGATGCTGCTTTTCTTTCCTAAAGTTTTCAGCAAGGTAATAGTAGTACATTTCCGTGCTTGTCCCCGGAGCCGCATAAGCCTTGAAGAGGAAAGTTAACTTGTCTGCAATATAACCTGTCTCTTCGTGAAGCTCTTTCTTCGCCAGCCCTTCAAGCGTTATTTTTCCTTGAAGGAAGCCTGCTGGCAGCTCGTACATCCATCCGCCGGGAGAATGCCTATATTGCCTCTCAATCAATATCTTGCCGTTGAGCACGGGTATTATTACCGCTACCGGCTTGTGGACTACTATAGAAGAGATATATTCGGTTCCATTTGGCAACTTAACCTTTTCCTCTACAACATCAAATTTTACTGAATGGTATTTGCGCATCGAAATCATTATGATAGTTAAAATAAATATGCCTATTCCTTTATAGTAAAAGGATCCTCTAAAACAAAATCAATTGAACTCAAGTGCCATAGGGAGATGATCCGAAGCTTCGACTGGCAATACCCTAAACCCTTTGACATCAACCGCATTGGAAACAAATGTGTAATCCGCATGGCGTATCTTTTTGGTGTACAGCTTCCCTCTCGTATCTGTTATATTGTACTCTTTTATGAGGTTCCTCATACCGCTATCCTCAAGCATCTTTATGCTTCTTGTGTCAGGCAGCAAATTAAAGTCTCCTGCAAGCACCCGTCTTGGACCCATCTTCGACATAAGCTTTATGATATTTTCTGATTGCTGAAGCCTCTCCGGCGTATCTTCCTTGCTGCTGTGCTGCCACAAGCCATGAGTATTGCATATATCATAGGTTTTATTTTCAAACGTTACCGATGCATGCTGCATTATGCACCCCACTTTATATGGCAAATTGTCCACCGTCACTCCTACATCATTTACTACCCTATTGGCATCTTCGCTTGCGCTTATCCCATCTTTGATGAACATCGATAGCCTTTCCTTTCCCGAGCTATATGGATCGGTAAGGAAACCTTTGTAGCCGTCCAGGATCCCTTCAAGATCCGCATAAAGATTCTCTCTTTCCGAAAACTCCTTTGGCTGGTGCATCGTCTTCGCTTTTAGGGAATCATTATCCGGCCTGCCTAATGAGTATTGAAGCGTCTCCTGAAAGCAGAATATGTCTGTTCTCCCCTTCTCCTTATTTAGAAATGCCTTAAGGCCTTCAAAGGCCCTTCCACCCCAAAGGTTAAGCGATATCATTCTCATAGTGTCATCCGAATTTTTAAAATCAAATATTTTAATGTTTAAGACAAAAATCAAAGAAAATGGAATAATGCCTTACCGCTTTATACTTCCGATTTTATGCTTTCTATTCCTTTAGCTAATGCCTCAATCGCCTGCTTTGAGTATCTGTTCGAGCTTACTATCTCGTGTATCAAATCGTTATCATCTGATAGGTTGTCTATTAATTCCTCCACTTTCTCGAAGCTTACCGTTGCGAGCTTTGAGTAATCCACGTTCAGGCTTCCCTTGAGATCCCCTATGCTGTTCTTCAAAGCTACGAAGTCGAGCATCCTTAATACCTGGACTATAGCCATCGCCTTCTCATGCTCGTCTAATGTTGTCCTAATCGTTGTAAATCCCGCATAGGACCATATTCCTTCAGCATCCGCCAAAAGCTTTTCGTCAACTCCATCGGTGATGACTGCAATTTTCTTTATATCCTCAAGCTGGTTGGGTCCAAAAAGAGGATGCACGCTTACATATTTGAAATTGAGTTTTTTCGAATAATCCAAAAGTTTCTTGTACGCATCTGTTTTCACAGAGAATATATCCATCACCAGTTTGCCTTCTGCATCCTGCAATATTCCTTCAACAATATCGGAGTTTACCGATTCTGGCGGCGTTGCCATTATAATCGTGTCAAAGTCTTTGGCACTGGGATCTTTTATCGGAATGCATCCTGCATCTGCAATGCCGCTTTCCATCTTGTCCACATGCCTTCCGGTTACATAGACATTGCTGAAATTGTGCTTGTGGAAATAGCTGGCGATTGAAAGGCCCATGCCACCGTACCCTATAACCAGCAAGCGGTTCTCGTTCTTGGGCATTTCCTGCTCCTTGGAGAATCTAAGTATGTCGGTTATCACGCTCAATCCTAAATTTCCATCCACACCATTTTCTTCCGCCATCTGCTTCCACTTGATTTTAAGCGCATCTTCCCTGCTGTTGTCCTTCAAAGGCATTCCTTGCGCTCTCTTGAATTCCCCTACTGCCTTTACAATGTCAAACCTCTTTTTTATGAGCTTTATTATCCCTTCGTCGGCTTCGTCTATCTGCTTCCTGTAAGAATTTAGATCATCCATAAATCCACCATAAGGATTTTTAGCTTCTTATATTTTTATAAATTGCCATTTAATTCAAGAACTGCACTTAAGGTTCAGACAAAATAAGAATAAATAAAGGATAAAGAAAAGAAAAAGAAGAATTCAAGCCTTTGCTGCTGCCTTGGCTGCTGCAGCCTTTGGAGGCTGCTGGCTTTCTGCATCATTCTTTGTCTTCAGCATTGGAGACAATATGAATGCTATGAATTCTATCACGAATACCACAATGACAGCTATTGTTGCATCGACAGCAAATTCAGGCCCAAGGAATACAGGGACGAATGCAACACCCAAGTTAGTTATGACGCTATACATTGATGTTGCAAATCCCGACTGCGCCGGATCCGACACATAATTCGTTGTCGAAGTAAGTGCCATTGACCAGAACGCATTTCCGAAGAACCCAAACAGGAAGAATGCAGCTACCAGCAATCCCAGGTTAGGGCCGAATCCCAATGAGTACGCAAGGAGAGACACCGATATAAGAGACAGCAGGGATGTTGAAATAAGCCCTGCCCTTATCTGGTTATATCTCTCAAATATTGGAGGCAGTATTATTGCTCCCAGTGCGGACCCCAAGAATGCCAATCCTCCCAAAAGCCCTCCATATGTAAGAGCTTCTCCTAATGCAAAGTGGAAGTGAAGAAGCATAGTTGATGCGATTCCTCCAAACATAACTGACATTGATGCTATAGAGAATCCAACCCACCAGTTCTTTATCATTCCTACCTTGAACACGCCCTTAAGGGACTTGCCTTTGTAGTTTGTAGGATAATTCTTTATTCCTGGCACTACCCATATTGCGGCTATTATCGCAAGTATCGCCGTGAACCACAGAAGCCCTACGGTACTTATTGCCGCTGCTATGCTTGACGCAAAGAATGCGCCTATCGCGAGGCCGAAGAAAAGTATACCCACGCTGATTCCCACTATTGAATGTGCGTGCTCCTTGTATATTGAGTCAGCAACGCTTCCAACAGGGGCAAGTGCAAGCGGGTATGCGGCTGCAGCTATTATCTGGAATACAAGGAATCCTGCATAATTTGTCAAGAACAGGCTCCTGCCTATCAACCCTATTATTGAAAGGGCCGCGGCAACGTATATCGCAGTTTTAACTGTGAATTTAGCCGATATCCACCCGGCGAGAAGGCCGAGCACTACCATAGTATAACCATACATGCTCACTAATAGAAGTATGGAAGCAGTCCCTACGCCTAACGATGTGCTTAAGACAGGCACAAGAGGCGCAAGTATAAACCACCCAAACCCTATCGTAAACAGCAAAAACCAATACGGAAGAAGTTTCGTCCACTTATTCATATCCACACCATTACATTTAATTTTCTCTTATTAATTAAGAGTATAAGCTTAAAAATGCATATTATAAATTTAGAGGATAAATTCACTTGAAATGATGCTGGCTTATTATTAATCCGCTAACCTTTTGTAAAGCCGAGGTTTTGATGTAAACTGCTTCTTTTAAATTATTTAAATAATAAAATTTTTTGTCAAATAATAAAAACCTGCATGAGATATTTATAATGTGGATTTCATGGATTCGTATGATTTGGTAATTGTTGGTGGTGGGCCAGCAGGCCTTGGAGCGGCATTGGCTGGAGCAAAGAATGGATTAAAAACTGCAATAATCGAGAGGAATCCGATGCTTGGTGGCAATTGGACTCATAGCTACGTAGTATCTATTCTTGGAGTTTATACCTATGACGGGTCAGAGAAAATTGTTGGAGGTATCGTTGACGAGATAGTTGAGACCTTAAAAGGGTTTGGTGGAACCAAGGGAAAAGTAGGAAATTTCATCCCTTTCAGGCCGGATGAAATGAAATTGGCAGTGTCTCATTTAGCTGACAAATACGGGATAAGCACGTATTTCAACTCGCTTGTGATTGGATGCAAGTTGTCAGGCAATAGGATAACTTCTGTCACGGTTGTCGGTAAAGATGGCACGCACGAGGTATCAGGCAAAGAATTTGTTGACAGCAGCGGAGACGCGGACCTGTCTTATTATACGGCTTCCAATGCAATGGAGGGCAAGGAAGGGGAGGGATGGCACCAGGAAGCCACCATACCTTTCAGGATTGCAAATGTCAATGAAGCGGAACTAATAAACTTCTCAAAGGAGCATCCTGAACTTATATCCGCTCCATTAATAGAAGGCAAGGTATCAAAGATACATATAAATCCGCCTTTGGTCGAGAAAGCTAAAAAGGAGAACAAACTTTATCTTCCAAACGAGAATACTGAGTTTCTTTTCAACACCAGCAGGGAAGGCGAATTCATATGCAATGCTACACACGCAAAGATAAAGGATTACAAGTCGGGCCAGGAGGTAGCAAAGGCAATAAACGACTTAAGGCACCAGGTGGCATCGGACTTTGAGTTCCTCAAGAAAAATATTGCGGGATTTGAAAACTCATACCTTATGGATTCCTCTCCGGGGATAGGCATGAGAGAGACCCGCAGGGGAATAGGCGAATATGTTCTTAAAAGGGATGACGTGCTGAATGGTGGAAGATTTGAGGACCATATCGCCAGGTGCGGCCATCCTCTTGAGATACACGACCCCAACAAGGGGCTCGTTTACATACACCTTAACAAAGGAGACTCCTCTTGGTATGAGATACCATATAGGTCGATAGTGCAGAAAGGAATCGATAACCTATTTATAATAGGAAGGTGCCTGAGCGCGGAATTCGACGCACAGGCAAGCGCAAGAGTCAGCGGGACGGCACTGGCAATGGGCCACGCGGCAGGAGTTGCCGCAAAGATGTGCATAAGGGACAACACACCTGCAAAGGAAGTGAACGTGAAAGAGCTTCAGCAGACCTTAAAGGAGCAAGGTGCAATACTATAGTATATTTTGTATTTCGGGTATTGCTCTATTTTTATTAAGGCCTTTGCATTGTCAAGTAAGATTTATTTTATTTTTATGAAAGGGAGTAACCGGGACAACTTATATATATTTAAAGATGAATGGAGACTGTGGGGATAGTGTGTATGATTACTTAGTGTTGTTAAGCGAGGGAAAAACGATTAAAGATTCGATGAATAGCCTGAAGAAGGGCATATCAACGGCAACAGACAATGATGAAGTTGATGGCACAATCCCAGAATTCAATGGCAAAACTGTAATATTTAGAAGAAAGGAGATTGGAAGATGGGATTACCAGGCATTTGATTTGCCGGTGTATAAAACAAAAAATGGATTTATGTCTGTTTTGCTAATTAGGAGGGATTTGGTAAATAGCATAATAGCTAAACAGCTTTTAACAGATGATAACGATTTAATTGTATACAAAAAATACAAGTTTTTGATTTTTAAGATTAATAGATACGAACTTGAAAGGACCATCAAAACAATATCTTATAGAATCGCTTATTTTTATAAGGAGAATCTTAAAAAGAAAGGATTGCCTTTCGATCAAAGCTTATTACCTGTTTATATCGAAAAACCTGCCAATGATTCAGATGTGCTGCATGCAATTTACGGTGAATTCCAAACAATAAAAGCCAATCTGGAAATAGAGTTAAAAAGGATTGCAGATAAGCAGTATAATAGCACATTTGTAAGCAGCCATTAGATTATTTGATCGGATCGCATTAATAATGATCATTTTCTCCTTCCTTCTTTTGATTTGCCAAATCCTACTCAAATCCCTATTTAAAAGAGAGTTTTCTGCAATTGCATTTATAAGCATTTATTACAAATCCATTAAGCGTTTGATTGGGTGTACAGATGTATGAATGGCTTTATCTAGTGCTTTTGTCTTCAACTTTCATGGGCATATCCACAATAATCGAGAAATATGCGTTGAAAGAGCAGCACGCATCGGCATACAGCGCCAGCTTCTCAATATTGACGTTTTTTATATCTCTTGTATTCCTGCCATTCGCTAAATTCAATATAGGAATCGTCACTGTCCTATACATATATGTCAATTCACTGCTTTCAACTGCAGGATACCTGTTATCGGCAAGGATATACAAGCACGGGAATCTTTCAATATCCGCACCTGTGATGAGCTCCCTCCCTATGGTATTCATAATCATAATAAGCTTCTTCGCTCTTGGTGAAAAGCTGTCACTTTTCCAGTACCTTGCGCTTGCTGTAATAATAGCATGCAGCTACCTAATAATATTCAAGGATGGAGGAAAGCAAGCGTTCGATGGGAGAAAATACATATACCTGCTTGTGGTAGTGAGCCTAATAATAGCATTGGGATCGGTCCTGATGAAATACCTGTTCATGTCAAACCTCAACGAATTTACATATATCATATTGATGGAGCTTTTCATATCCCTTAATTACATGGTATACATGACCAAGAAGTACGGAGGGGTAAAAGAGGTATACTCAAATCTGACGCACAACTTCAGCAAGATCGGGACAATATCGCTTTTTACCGTGGCATACCGGATAACCTATTACTTCTCCGCATCACTGATGCTCATAAGCGTGGTGGCACCATTCAGGAATAGCATATATGTGATAATAACAACACTGGCAGGGGGAATAATCTTCAAGGAGTCAGGGCTTTGGAGAAGACTTATTTTGGTTGCAATAATGTTAGTTGCCGTATATTACATATCGATATCCGTGGGATGAGGCTTGCTCTAAGCTTCCTGCCTTTTTCTAAGGCAATGGATAATAGAACCACTCCCTTGATACCTTGAATCCCACCGCTTTATAGAACTTTTGGGCATCTTCCATCTGGGGATCTGTGGTTACGATCACAACTAGCACTTTCTTCTTTTTCAGGTAATCTATAGCCTTTGACACCAGCTCCTTTCCAATGCCCCTTCCCCTATAGCCATCGTCGACGTAAAGCTCCTCTATTATTCCTATACCTTTGCTCTTTATGTGCTCGTAATATATGGCCCATACGAAACCAATTGTATCATTGCCGGACCTTGCTATGAACACCTTGCTTCCTGATTTGAAATAGCTGGGTATTGCTTTGGACTTGAAGAAATCCTGGTCTTCATCGCCTTCGTATAGCTTTCTATACAATCGAGTCAATCCTTTCTCATCACTGTCAGTTGCCTCCTTTAAGGTTACGTTATCGGCATTTTCCATAAGCTATTCACCTAAAATAATGTCATTCGCTAAGTTACTTTTAGTAAAAAAGATTTTAAATTATTGGATTTTCTTAGATGTTTTACTTTTGTAAAACAGGATAACATTGGTATGTTTATAGTTATATAAATAATAACTACTGTGGTAGATATGAAAATCTTATTGACTGTAGATTCTGAAGAGAAAATTGCGATGTCTATAATGGCAGTGCAGCATCTTTCCGAGATGGATGATACGGAAGAAGTTGAAGTGGTGTACTTGAATGGTGGCATAGCTGCAGTTGTAGAAAAGAACAGGATAAAACCTCTGCTCGAAAATAAAAAAGTAAAGGTAGTTGCATGCGGCACATCGATGAAAGCCCGCAACATAAGCGAGGATGAACTTGCAGAAGGTGTAATATACGTGCCTGCCAGCTTGAAAGAGGTAATAGCGAAAAAGCACGAAAATTACGAGTACCTTGTACTGTGAATTGGTTATAAGGTCCTTATATATTTGATTTATATATTTAATTTTATTTTTGCAAAAGCCCCGAATACAATCATATATCTAATATTTTCGATATGACTCTCTCTGCATAGCAAGGTTTATAGATTGTGGTTGAGAAATTTACATAATTGCAAAGCATTCCTTAAAGATGCCTTTATCAGCTTTGGTGCAAGTTAATCGCATGCTAAAAAGATTTTGGCAAAAAGTGAACTTGTATAAGCATTGTTTATAGCATCACAGAGGATTGCGAAATGTCCTGCGCTTTGTTTTAAGGATTTTTGTGCAGGTTCTGATATGATTTTATGAAAATTGTGTTTGCATTGATGGCCATTGGAGTGGTCTTATATGCAATAAGCGGAACTGTAGATTACCTAGTGGTGACCAGGCTTCCGCTCAGTGCAGCTATTATATCTATAAGTATTGGAATTTTGATTGGCTTCATAGCTGTGAAATTTGTTTTCAGGTTGAAAGTCAAGGCAGAGAGCAAAGGCCAGTATGCATTTGGGGCCCTTACAGCACTGATGATAATAGCTTATACCATCCCGCTCTTCATAGCGTATAAAAGCTATACGCTGGCAAGCATATACCCATTGGTAGGATTGTCGGCAATCGTGTTCTTTGTAATAGATGTTGTAAAGTACCGAAGGTTTCTGGCGCTCAAGCAAACGGCGATACTGCTTGCAGGAGTTCTCCTTATAGTTGTAGGCATATTCTATGCTGAGAGCAATGGATATCAATTCCAGATTGGCACTCTCCCGTTCGTGTTCCTGATAACCGTATTTGGCGGTATAGGGTACTATATGGAATTTTACAAGCTAAAGAAATATAGCATAGGAACCAAGATGCTTTTTCAGCCAATTTTCCTCATAATGGCTGCACTGTTTATTGGAGGCCCTATTTATATAGGCAGCCTTTACTTCGTGATTGGCGTACTTGGGGGAATCACGTTCTCCTTTGCGTCTGTGATGGAACTGCACGCTATGGAGATGACAAAAACAAGGGGAACCGCAAACATGCTGATAAAAAGGAATTTCATAAACGATTTCGAGTATTCCGACACTCTCCTTGTATTGCTCGGCAGCATAATAATTGGAAGCTTTTATCCAATAGAGATATTTGGAGGGATACTGATGCTTGCTGGCATAATAGTCATAAGCAGCCTTTCAAATTCCAAGTAATTAATTGTGACATCCTCCCACATGTAAACAGTGTGGGTTTCCAGGGTGGTTATGATTTGTCGTCATGATGCCACCCGTATAGTTCCTGCTTCATAGGCAACTGCCTTCCCTGCGGAAGTTCTTATGTCGTCTCTGCAGGCTTGACTTCCCGAATGCCCTTCGGTAGTTGGACTGATGGAGTCCAAAGCTCTCTTTAGTATATTCTGTGCCGCATTCACATCCCTGTCCATTGACATCCCGCACTTTTCGCAGACGAATATCCTTTGGGATATTGACATGCTTTGCACATTGCCACATTTGCTGCATGTCATTGATGTGTATTGAGGATTCACTTTCATTGCCACGCAACCAGCGCTTTCAGCCTTGTATTGCAGCAATTGTGTGAAATTTCCCCAAGAAGATTCACTTATCGATTTTGCGTATCTGTGGTTCTTCACCATATTGTTTATCTCTAAATCTTCGTATGCAATGAATGAATAAGAATTCACCAATTCATTTGAAAGCTTGTGTATGCAATCCAATCTTATCCTTGAAATATGCTCTGAGTATCTTGCAAATCTTGTCACTGCCTTTCTTCTGTTGGATGATCCCTTCTCTTTCCTCGATATGTTTTGTTGAAGGACTCTTGAATGTTTCCTCTGGTGTTTTGTTATCTTTGCGTTTTGGAGTATTGTATTTTCCGAAAGCGCGGCATATTGCATTATTCCTAAATCAATACCAACCTTCGGTTTACCGTTTGAAATGAATGGCTTGTCCTCCTTTTCAACAGCAATCGTGATGTACCATTCCTGTGATTTTGTCTTCTTTATATTTAATGTTTTTATTCCTCCTTCAATATTTCTGTGGTTCACGAAATTTATCCTCCCTATTTTTGAAAGTTCAACCTTCTTCTTCTCTATCTTGAAGCCATTGGTTTGAGGATATGTCAAAGATGATACGAACTTCTTGTATCTTGGAAATCCCGCCTTTACCTTCTTTCCTTGCTTCTTCTCCTTGCACCTCAAGAAAAAATGTTTGTATGCATCTGACACCCTTTTTGAGATATTCTGAAGCACCTGAGAATGGATTTCCGCAAATTCCGGTTTTTCCTTCTTTAATTTGGTTATCCAAACGTTCATCCTGAATTCCGTTAAGGTTTTTCCTGTCTCATTATAGTATGACTTTGACTTTTCAAGAAGCAGGTTGTATAGTTCCTTTGAAAGATACATCTGTCTATTCAGAGTTCCCTTCTGTTCCTTTGAAGGATATGCACGATATTTGTATGCCGTTTTCATACAAAACATGTATATTTTATTATCTGTATTTATACATGTTGTGGTGGTATATCCCACCGCTGAAGCGTGTGGGTTTTACGCCAAATTTGATAATTCAGTTTAAACGGGCGTGGGTTTATTCTTTGAAAACGGGGATTTTCGATTGCTCAAATAAATATATAGCACCGAGACTAAGAACCCTATTATGAAATCAGTATAGTGGATTATTATATCAAGGTGATATTTGCTGGCCACTGCAATGTTAGGGAAGGCTGAGATCAACAGCAGCACCAAAAATGATAAATCCAGGAACATCGCCTCCATGCTCCAGACTGTTATCGCTTTTCTTTTTGGATTCTCTTTATCCTTTGCATCTCCGCTTCTATCGTGGTTATAAATCCTCAGCTTTGCATAGAGAAGCAACGCTATGGCAATAATGATTGTCAGCAGGGAAAATAAGGCCCTGCCGTATATGAATGGGATGTAGGATATTGCAAACAGCATTGCAGCGGCCGATACATAGTTGAAGTTCATCTTCATATAAGAATTAACTATGTATGATAGAAAAGCGAGCACGATTCCGCCTTCCACCATCGCCAGCCCGGATATGCCTCGCCCCATAGTCCTTGAAACTACTGAATAAGCGGAATTTGCCAATATGACAATTATTATTGAGTATACTAGCACCTTTTTAAATATAGGGCTCATTTCTGAAACAGCGATGCTTACAAAAGCGAGCACGATCCCTATTATTACGAAACCGAAAGTTGTCCATCCATCATTTATGAAATTTGATATCATAAAAAAGGCAGCTTCATTGCTTTGCACTACAGGATTTATGGATCCTGACAGAGATAGAGGCATTAGGGAACCTGTTGCTATAAACGTGGCAAAAAGGATTAAGAGAATCATAATAGCCAAGCATATAAAAAGCCACCAAATTTGTCTCATAAAGATCCCATTCTTAATGATATTAATGTAATATAAATGCATTTAGCCAATTTATTCGGCAATTGTGAAGCAGGTATATTTTACTAGTAAATATATTAATTTTTATATTGATATGCTAATGATTTTATGGAAGAGCAAGAAAAAGGGCACTTGGGCGCATATACCTGCATATTCAATAACAGCTTTTCGGAAATGCTGCTCCTTTGGCGCACCAAAGAGACAAGGAATGGGGAAGAGATCAAAGGCTGGGGAAATATCGGAGGGTCCTTTGAGCCTGGGGAGACTGCACTGCAAACCTGCATAAGGGAGGCAAAAGAGGAGATTGGAGTGGACTTGAATCCAAATAAGCTGATTCCAGTAGGGACTAAAACTTCACCCGAAGGAAGTGCACATAAATGGGCAATATATTTCTATGCAACCTCGATTGACGAGCATACAAAAATAAAGCTAAACGATGAATCGAGAGGCTATGGATGGTTCGAAAGAGATGAATTGCCGGAATGTACTCTAGATTCAAAGGAAGAATTGATCGGCTGGTGGGATCTTGCCGAAACCTCGTTTGAAAATGGATAAAAGAAAGGATTAGTAACAAATTGCAATTACATACGAAACCCCTGCTATATTTATGATTTGTATGTTGTTTGTTAGTTTATACTTAAGTTAGAATGGTTAACGCAACCCTCGCAGTTAATCGGTGGAATTTGACTTTGCCTTTAGCTTCTTATATAATCAAGGCTGATCTTTTGCTTCAGCTTGGATATACTGCCATTTTTAATTTCATTGTCAAGCATATCATAAAGTTTATCGTTGCTTATATTTCCATTTTCTGCCATTTTACGAATTTCACCTAAAGTTTCTATAAAGCTTCCATTTGCAACGTACCTTGTCACAAATATAAACATACCTATATTGTATGGAATAAACTCTTTTATACCATTTCTTATTAAGTCAGGTCTTTCATAAGCCAAGCTTGAAACAGGCTCGACTGCAAAATGCCACAGGAATGATTTCTCTATTGCATTACTGCAATCCAGTCTTGTATATCTGCCTATAGTGATCAATGAATCTGCGAAGAACTCGACAAACCTAGCGCTTCCCTCCATGAAAATAATATTATCATTTGGGTTATCCAAATTTTTTATTTGGTCTATGTATCCAAATCTGTTATCTTGTACTGCGTGAAAGCCCTCATGCATCATTGTAGAGTAAACCGCTTCTAAAAACTCAAGGATGGATTTTTCACTTATAGTGATAGATTGCCCTACCTCGGACTTCAGGAATATTTTTTTGAAAAGATCCAAGTTAATGCTGCACCTCTTTTTTTCCTTGCTGTACTCTCCTGTTATATATTCGCTATTCAAACCCTCTGGTTTGTAAAGCTCAATCCCAAATTCTGTGGGTTTTATATCAACCCAGTCGGGACCTGCCACAGTTTTCATCATATAATTCAGATCATGAAGCACAAGCTTTCCTATATCATTGAGCATTGAGTAAACAAAATTTTCATCGCCAAGCTTATCCATTACTTTGTTTATCCCCTGCCCTGATTCCAGACGCTGTGAAATTTTGTGAATTTCGGCTCTGCTGTCCTTAAAGTTTTCGAATAACAGTTGATCTGCGTTCGCTTTGTTGTCCGTATTACGCAATAGCCCCCCATTTCTTGCATTACGTTGACAGGAAGCATTATTTTCATGCTTCTTTGATAAGATTACCATAAAATCTTATTAACTAAAACATTTTTTAATATTTAATATTTTAGCTTTTTTAATTTCGGCATTTTTATAACAAGTTGTAAATTCTATTTGAAATGTATCTTTGTTATTGTTGCAGAACCTAACTATCTTGTGCTCTCTTTGAATGACGTTCACCTATCTGCATCTTTCTTGGAAGGCAAGCAAAGATCCAAAAAGGTATAAGGCATTGTTCCTGCAGGCAAAGAAGGATTATCTAGAATCTCTTTTATCAAGCCAGTTATTCCTAAACAAAACAGAAATGTACCAGAATGGAATAGATTTCTGTGCACTTGACTTGGTTAATTTAACAGGTGGTTATTGAGGAGCACACTGCATGACTGCACCAATAGAAAGAGGGTGATTTGTTATAGCTTGGAGTATCAAAAACCAAAAGAATAAAATTCAACCCACTAAAACAATCGCATACAGCAACCAATAAATAATTTAAATGCATTATATTATTTTAAGGCCTCTAAATGGTGGATGTTCCAGAAAAAGTTCAAGAAGCATTTGATGAACTAAAAAACATATACGGAAATGACTTGGAGATTAAATCGGTAAATGATAAATTCTGTGTTTTCCGCATCAATGTAAATGATGCGTCCGAGCAAGCAGATTGTTATATGGGATATATAACTGCAAATGGAATAGTTATACTTGAAGATTCTAAGCAGGCATCGGCTAGTTCTGAAGGAACCAATATTAAGGAAAGGAGATCAAAAGCAAAAAATGCGGTTGTATGGAACAGCATAGGAGAAGATGACATAAACCTGCTTAAGGCCTTGAGCATGAACTCAAGGCTTTCCTTTAAAAGATTATCAGAGATAACAGGAATATCGATCCATGCACTTGAATACAGGATAGAGAGGCTTGAAAGACTGCTTGGGATAAAGTATACGCTTGAATTAAACATGAACAACCTTGGATTCTCCGAATATATGATTCTTGCAAAGTTCACAGGCAATAAGCTTAACCTTAAAGATATAAAAGGAGTTTTAAAGAAAAACCTAAGGGTCCAGCTTGCACTTGCAACTAATGGAATATACGATTTGGTAATTTTCTGTGTTGCGGAAAACAACAACATAATTGCAGATGTTCTGGATGATGTAAGGAATTCAGAATATTTGAAATACTTAGAAGCAGAATGGTATATAACACCTATCTCTAGTGACTATGGTTTTATACCTTTAAGGCAGGAATTCTTTGATGCACTCAAAGAAAAAATCTGGCAGAGGAAAAAGAAGGACGAACACCCAAACTCATCAAGTTTAATGTACAGGGAGTATGTACTTCTTCGTGAACTGACTGAAGATAGCAGAAATAGTTTCTCTTTTATAGATAAAAAATATAACCTTCCAGCAGGAAGCGCCAAGAAAGCGTACAAAGATCTTACAAATGAAGAAGGAAAGAATGTAATAGTAAGGTCAACATTAACAATAAGCATACCTGAGAAGAAATATGATGGTATAATAATTGCAAATCTAACAAATAAAGGAAAACTTGCAGAAACTAAAAATAAACATCGTAATTATATAATAGGTGAGCCCAATAAAATTGTTAATAAATTTTCTTATATCTGCGATATGGAAACACCTGATGGGATATTTTATCTTTTCCCTGTACTAGAAGATGGGAATAGAGAGAAAATAGAAAGTGAACTTTCACAAACGATAGGCGGGGTAAAATTCAATTCTCTAATGGTAGAGAAGATTATATCTGGAAGTATAGATTATAGGAAGTTTGATAACCTGTATAGTAGACAGTATATCAATTTAGTAAAAGATAAATCTATAAAGGTCAGAGAAAGGATTATTTATAATTGAAACTTACACCTATTAACTATCTAAAAGAAGAGTACTCAAAAACTTATATTTAAATAAAGTTATTCTTTTTATCAATCATCTATTACGTACCATTTGGTCCCTTCATATACCCACCTCACTAATTACTACAATCAAAATTAAACTGATTAATATAAATATGTTTCTATCTTTTTAAGTATAGGTTAGTAAAAAATTTTATAAATCTGTATCTAATTGTTATTGACGACAGATAAATAATATTATTAATTGCATCTGCGAATAAGCAGGTGGACTACTCCGCCCTTACGGACGGGGCTTCTTCCACGTCCGAAAGTTTGAAGCTTCTCGCTTCACCAGAAATAGTTCTCGTCTTTATTTGTTCCAAGGCCATGGACAAATATTAAGGTTTTATCTGATTCTTCGTTGCCTTCTATGACAAGATTTAGGTTTTCGCCAAATTGGTTTTTATCTTCATAAGAATAACCTACAGGATTATCCTAACATATTAATGTGATTTGAATTTGAGATTTCTTGCCTTCCTTCATCGCCTTCTTTATCTAAATTCCCCTTGAAATAATAGGTATGAATTCATCAACCGATATATCTGCAAATGATACTATTGATCTCGCATTACCGCCAATGCGCTTTATATTTTTCAAATCTTAAATATTGCTATTTTGATGCGTTTACAAAAGTAAGATAGCAACGATTATAAATTTTGGCGGCCGAAACTGATTATGCGAAAATGGCTTACCAAGGATGTACTCCTTATATCGTTATCAGCGTTCTTTGCAGATGCAGGATACCAAGCGCTTATCGCCGGGTTTCCCATATTCCTTGTCCTTTACCTAAAGGCACCTGTATATTACTTAGGAATAGCAATGGCGTTGGCCTATGGGATAGGGTCTGTTTTCGCATATTACGGAGGTAAACTTTCCGACAGGCACAGCAAGAAGAAAATAGCAATACTGGGAAATCTGCTGATACCTATATTGTCATTTACTGGATTTGCCTTGTTTGCGGCAGAGGCCACGACTATATTCTCCGCAGGGTGGTGGGCAAGGAACTTCAGGACTCCTGCAAGGAGGGCAATGATAGGAGATATATCAAGCAGGCTCGACAAGGCAAGGGTGTATGGATTCCTGAATGCTCTTGACGTAGGGGGAGGCGTTGTTGCGGTTGCGTATCTTTCTATAGGAATATATCTTGGCATAGCCCTGAAGCTCATATTTCTTGCAACTGCAATACCAATACTGATATCGTCGCTTTGCCTATTCCTTGTAAGCTACAAAGGATCTCCAAGCAAAGGCAAAAGCAAGCGGGCCATTTCATCAATCAAGGCAGCAACAAAGGCGGCTAAGGCAAAGGCGGGAGCCTACAAAGGCGTGATACTTGCAACAGGCATATACGGGTTGAGCTTCTACAGCTTGAGCTTCCCTGTACTCACTATAGCCCAAGAATCAACAGATTTCTACGGGGTTCTTTCATATGCGGTATTTCTGCTGGTATCCGCCATAGTGGGTTATATTGTAGGAGTGTTCGCGAAAAGGGTTGTAAGGAATCTTGCAGTATTTGGATACTTCCTTGCTGGCATAGGATCATTGATAATAGGGCTCTCGTATCATTTTGGCCTTGGGATAGTAGTATCTTACATAGGAATATTTGTAATAGGGATAGCAGTAGGCACAATAGAGACTCTTGAGCCGACGATAGTTTCGCTCGCAAAAAGCAAGATTAATTCGGGAAGCGGGATGGGTGCACTAACTTCGTCAAGGAGCATAGGGCTTTTTGTTGCAAACCTTGCATTGGGATTTCTTTACGTTATAGGCCCTCTTTATGCATATGGGTTTGCGGCTGCGATGGCAATCCTTGCAGGTTCGGTCCTTTTGGCATTAGGATCAAATTCCAAAATCTGAATACCTCTAAAATTGCATAATGCAAAGCGGCGGAGGATGGCTTTCATTCAAGCTTGAATATCCTTTTTACTTCATCTATGGCTGCCACTGCTTTGTCTATATCATCTTCATCATTGTAAAGGTAAAAGCTCATCCTTGATACTGCACCTTGCCTTAATACTTCGGTCACCAGAGGCATTGCACAGTGATGCCCGGCACGTATTGCAATACCTTCATTGTTGAATATCTGGGCCACGTCATGGGGATGTACGCCCTTTATGCCAAATGATACTACCCCTGATTTTATATTTATCTCGTCTTTCTTTGGTCCGTATACTTCTATGTTCTTCACGTTTTCCAAGGATTCGAGTGCATGCTTTGTAAGCTTCTCTTCATGCCTGCGTATCTTTTCCATCCCAATGCTATTGAGGTAATCTATGGCAGCGCCAAACGCTATCCCTCCTTCTATGTTGGATGTTCCTGCCTCAAATTTCCAAGGGAGAGAATTCCAGCTATGGGTTTGCCTTGTGACCGCGCTTATCATGTCTCCGCCACCAAATAAAGGCTCCATCGAATTGAGTATTTCCTCGGTGCCATAGAGTGCTCCTATCCCCGTAGGTCCAAGCATCTTATGGGCGGAGAGTGCAAAGAAGTCGCATCCTATCGACTGTACGTCAACCGGCATGTGGGGTGCGGATTGCGCTCCATCGACCAGCACTACGGATCCATGCTTCTTCGCCTCTTTTGTTATATATTTCACATCATTTATGGTGCCGAGCACATTGGAAGCCTGAGTTACTGCTACCATTTTTGGGTCATTCTCCAAATTCTCCTTAAAGCTATCCATGTCTAATTTCTCACTACTTTTATCAAGCTTTATGTAATCCAAGACTGCGCCTTTTCTCTTTGCGAGCAGCTGCCAAGGGACAAGGTTGCTGTGATGCTCCATATCCGATATAAGTATATGGTCGCCCTTTTCGATGTTGGCATTTCCCCAGGAAAGAGCGACAAGGTTTATTGCCTCCGTTGTGTTCCTGACGTATACGATGTTTCTTATGCTCTTTGCACCAATAAGCTTTGCAAGCTTGCCTTTAGAATTGGTGTATTCATCGGTTGCACGCTCAGCTATATCGTATATTCCTCTGTGTATGTTCGCATTATATTCGGAGTAGAACTTTACTATGGAATCGATTACCTGCTTTGGCTTCTGCGATGTTGCAGCGCTGTCTAGGTAAACGATTGGCTTGCCACTCATCTTTATCTTGAATATTGGAAAATCCTTTTTGATATCCCCTGCATTTATTTCTTGGTCGGCTGCCATTTTATCATCTTTATTTAAAATCAATTCACCATAAAGGATACACAAACTTTTATATTAAAAGCCTGAAAAATTTTACCATTGTATAAAAGCACAGGGCAAGCTTTTTCAGCAAAGTAAGATTTATCTCTTAAAACCTCCGAAAAACCATCCCATAAATCTGTCACTATTGAAGTCGGCCAACCATTTTATATATTCCTCTGAACTTCTTCTAATCCTGAAAAATTCAAAGGTTGTATCTTTCTTCATAAAGAAATTTTTCAGATCCTCGTATGTTGGGTTGGATTTTATAAAATTATTTACCGAATTTTTAAATTTCTCTATATCTTCCGGCAGTTCTCTATATATGATATCAGTAAATCTGCCAAAGCTGCTATCGTACTTTTCTATTTTCCTGTCATTATAAAGTGCCTTATCTAGGAAATAGGTATCGGACAGCAGAGCGTTCTTTTCCGCCCTTATCACATTGTTGAATCCATCCTGAACTATATTTTCTATCTGTGCGAACAGTTTTTCATTATTGGGATCCTTATTTAATTTGTATAGATAGCTTGCCACCAAATCATTTATTTCATTGAACTCCTCTAGCTGCTTTGGGACCTGCTCCTTAAAATATTCGATATCGTTTTTGTATTTCTCTTCCATCTTTTCTCTTTTAGTGTTGGCGCCCCTCCTAAAAATGCTATAAGAGCTCTTTTTATTGTCATCTAATTTATCCATGTCATAACTTTCATTAGAACTCTTTAAATGATCTAAAAATTGGTATTTGTCAGATATGGCCATTTCCTTGCTTATGTTCATTTTAACACTCCTTAGATTATTAGGTTATTGAAATATTTATATCTTATAATTTTTATCCTACATTAAGTCGATAAACTATTTATAAACCTGTCAGGTAAAAGTGGTTGATTTAACAAAGTGAGCGGGAAATCCCACCGCTGAAGCGTGTGGGATGAAAGCGAACTGCTGAATAAAGTAAAGGTGTATAAATATGAATGGTTATACAAACAACATGGATTCCACAAGAGCCTATAAATTCAGGATCTATCCAGATACTAAAAGGCAGAATGAGATAGATGAAAGGCTAATACTTGCGCAACAGTTCTACAACAGGATTCTTGAGAAGTCCATTGAATCCTATAAGAATGGAGAGGCAAAAGCCTCAATGGCACAGTTCAACAGGTTCGTAAAAGAGGTAATCCAAGATGACAAGAGATACCTGAAACTATACTCACAGACGAGATGCGAGATTGAATACAGGCTTCTCAAGGCATACCAGAACTTCTTCAGGAGAATCAAGGAAGGAAACAAGGAGGCAGGATTCCCGAGATTCAAGTCAATAACATATCCGCAGGACAATGGGTCCTTCTCGATAAAGAGGGGCAGGCTGAGAGTCTCGAGGATAGGCACAATGAGAATAGAACTGCACAGGAAGATTGAAGGCACAATCAAGACTCTTTCAATAAAAAGGGAAGGAAAGGATTATTACGCCATCTTCACCACAGCAAACGAAATAAAGATTCCGCAATTGGATGACACAAACCCTGTCGGAATAGATATGGGTTTGCATTCATTTATTGCGATGTCATCTGGAATGAAGATGGAGAAGCCAAGGTTTGTGAGGAAGAGGGCAAAGCATCTTGCAAGATGGCAAAGAAGAATTGCAAAGAGGGAAAAAGGCAGCAAAAGAAGGGAAAATGCAAAGAATCATCTACAAAAGGAATGGGAACACGTTACAGAGCAATCCGATGACTTCTCTCACAAACTTTCTAACAAATTGGTAAATTCAGGATATACTTCATTCGCAGTAGAGGATTTGCACATTCAAAAAATGGCAAAAAACCATAATCTTGCGCAGGCAATCTATAATGCTTCATGGAACAAGTTCATCCAAATGCTCTCATACAAGGCTGAAAGTGCTGGTATGAAAGTAATAAAAGTAGATTCAAGGGACACGACGCAGGAATGCAGTAACTGCCACCATATAAAGGAAGGCAGTGAAAGGTTGACTTTAGGAGACAGGTTATACCGCTGCAACGTCTGTGGACTGACAATAGACAGGGATATAAACGCGTCAATAAACATACTCAAAAGAGCTACCCTCGGACAGAGGGGAAGTCACGCTCAGGGAGAGAGTGTAAGGCCTCAAAGGGAGGCAGTTCTCGAGGAACTGAGAACCGATAAAACACATCCTTTGCAGGATGCAGTGATTGCATGAATGCAGAGGAAGCCCACACCGTTTACGGGTGGGAGGATGTCACGATTTCTGATTATTGTATATTTGCATCAATTATACCGTTTAAATCTCCGTTTTCTTTTATTATGAGATAACTTGCCTTCCTTACCCTGTTCATCACACCAAAACCTATGCTATTTTCTGGAAAAGATTGTATCACGCCAAATTTATTATTGCCTTTATCAAGTTCCCTGAACGCATAAAACAGGTTATGTGCAACTTCGTATATGTCAGAGCCCAGGATTATTTTTTCATATTTTGCATATTTGGCATTCTCTTCACTGCATAATGCTGTAAAAGGCTTTGATCTTTCTGATGAGATAAATTTCTTAAATTGCTCTTCATTTTCTATTAGGAAGAGTCTCTTGCTAGGCGCATAATGCCTATATTTCATTCCAGGAGTTAACGCAACTTTAGACTCTTTGTATCCCTTTGCAGCTTCATTTATACTTATCTTGCCAAACAGCTTGTTTAAATCTTCAACCGAAAATGCGCCTGGCCTTAACAATTCATAAGGCTTTTTTGTTGCATCGAGTATTGTTGATTCAACTCCATATCTTACGCGGCCAGCATCTATTATGGCATCTACCCTATCTTTTAGATCCTCTATCGCATCATTCGAATCGACTATTGATGGCTTTGTTGACAGATTTGCACTTGGTGCGGCTATAGGGACACCCGATTTTTCTATTAAAGATAAAGCGATTTGGTTGTCCGGGAATCTTACACATACTGTATCCATACCCGATGCCACTATTGATGGTATTGAATCCTTTTTCTTAAGGAGAAGGGTCAGTGGCCCTGGCCAAACCTTCTTCATTATTTTTAGTAGATCTGCATCTATGTAAGCAACCTCATTTACCATATCAAAGTTTGATACTGTAACTATAAGAGGGTTGTCGGCAGGCCTGTTCTTCGCTTTGAATATTTTCAAGCAGGCTTCAGGATCATATGCATTTGCACCAAGGCCATAAACAGTCTCTGTTGGGAAAACAACAGTGCCCCCATTTTTTATTATATTCGCAGCTGTGTCTAAAGATTTGTGGAGATCCTTCTCATCTATTTTTAGTATTGAAGCGGACATAATTCTATTTCTTTATGATTGCACTATTTATATCTGTTTATATCCTGAATATCCTTCTTATCAACCTTTCCTTGTTGAAACTCTCAAGCCACTCCATATGGTACTCTGAATCCCTCTGCACTCTGGACAATTCAGATGTTGGGTTATTCTTTATAAAAAAGTTTTCAATTTCTTCATATGTTGGTTTGGATTCTATAAATTCGTTGATTCTTTGCTTGAATTGGCCTATGTATTCAGGAAGATCCTTGTATATCAATCCGTAGAATTTTGAGGTGTTTTCCTTATAAATTTTATTCCTTTGATTTTTATACAACTTGTTTTCCAATATGTATTTATCTGAAAGCAGAGCGTTCTTTTCTGCAGCCATTATGCTGTCAAAACCGTTTTGCAGTACACTTTTCACTTGCCAAAACAACCTATGTGTATTCTCTTTATCCTTCCCTATCTCCAGCTCTTCAATTAGCTTATTGAAATAATTAAGTATAGAGCTTTCTAAAGCATTGAATTCCTTGAACTGCCTTGGGGCCTGCTCCTTCAGGTATGCAATATTGTTATCAACCAGTTTTTCCATTTCAATGAGTTGCTGGCTTTTTCTTGGATGCTTGCTTATATTAGTTGTCCTTTTACCTGATTCGTCTTTGGAGCTATAAAATGGGGCGTCAAGTTCCTCTATAAGATCAGACTTGTTTAATATTTGGTTGTTCTCTTTGTTTTTTACGGTGTCCATTTTATTACCTCTTAGTATTAGCAGTTTAAATTTGGTAATATTTAAAATTTTCCTTGAACCTCTCTTAATACCGGCTAAATTGGTAGTATTGATTTTGGTTCAGTCAGACAATTATGCCTAATTATGCAATAAATCCTAACTACAATTAATTATGCAGCAATGAATGGCTGCTTATAGCACCAAGATTCTCTATTGCCCTATCCATATCTTCATTTATGGTATATATGACCTTATAGATTTTTTCTTTAAGCAGTTCCATTTCTTTTCCGGGATCCAAATCTTTCATCACATCAGATAGCTCCTTTAGCTGATAAATATCCGCTATCAGAATATAGTCAAGGTTGTCCATGCACTCAAACATATTCTTGCTGTTTATAACTGCATTAACTGAATACTTCCTTGCAACATCCGGATGATATATAGAGCCAACTTCAATCCTTCTATTCAAATCGTTCTCTATATCTGAAAGGCTTTTGGCAGCATTGTCATTTTTATGGACCAAAAACATCTTCTCCTCGTTTATGTTGCGCGAGATTATTGGCAAGACCTCCTTTATAAAAGTATAAAGCTCTTTTTTTCTTGATATGGTTGACTTTAAATCAGGCTCCTCGGGTCCAATCCTTACTCTGTTCAAGTAATTGTACTTTGTCGTTAGGATGCCAAACTCTATTGCTTCATCAATGGAATTTGTTGAATTCAGTGAACTGTGCTTTGATGAAATAGCATCAATTAACTTTCTATCATACAGGGACATTATTGGTATTAGAACCCCAAATTCCTCTTTTGGGTCTAGAGTTTTTATCAGATTTTCTGGAGTGCTTGATATCTCATATATTTTTTCAAAGTCTATATTCTTGTTCGGTTTATGCTTCAAATGTAAATTCCACATTATTACACAAGTTGTGATATATTCTACATTTGAATCTGCAATTTTATCAAATGCTTTTATGAATAATTTTGTATTGGAATTTGCCTCATTTGTCAAAAATTTAATGTCATTTTTTTGAAGATCTGATCGTTTTAAAAATTCAATTAGTTTTGATGAAAATTTTTCGTCACTTGAATAAGGCCTGCTTAATGCCATATCTACAAGAAGGTTGAGCCTTTTGAAATCTTTGCTCAAATGGTCAACTTTTAACCCTTTCTCTATGTAGTAAGCCATATTGTTTATAATTTCTTCTTGGGATTCTTTAGATTTTGAAGCTTCCAAGCAACACACCACACAGGATTGTATTTTTTTATATTTAAATCTTGCTTTTTTATCCAATTTTAAAAAACTCTTTAAAACTTTGTGGAAAAATGTTGTAGGGATTTAAATGATTGTTGCTGTTGGCTCAACGAATAAAGCTAAGATTACTGCTGTTAGACAGGCCTTGAATGACCTTGGTATTGGATATGAGATTAAAGGAGTAGAGGTTGATTCGGGAGTGCGTAAACAACCAATGACGGATAATGAAGGGATAGAGGGTGCAATAAACAGGGCGAAGAATGCCAAAGCATTGCTCAAATCTGAAATAGGCATAGGTTTGGAAGGGTCTGTGCAGGAAACAGATTATGGTATGATGCTTTCCGGATGGGTTGCGGTAGTTGACAATTATGGAAGAATTGGCTTGGCTTCACATGAAAGAGTAATGCTTCCAGAAAAGGTAGCAGAAAGGCTTAGAAAAGGAGAGGAATTGGGTCCAGTAATGGATTCGATTACAGGTTTGAAAGATATCAAGCAGGATTCAGGCACGGTTGGCATATTGACCAAAGGCACACTTAATAGGGACGAATCGTTTAGATTGGCCACCATAGCCGCCTTTGCCAGAATCATAAGCAAGGAGTATTATGAATGATCTTTAAAGTTGATTTACACAAATTTTTATTTTTTATCCCAATTACTTGATCAAAGCAATATATAAATATTATGAAATACTTTAACTATACAGGTGGCAAGATGGTATTCAAAAACAAGGATTTGGAAATCTGCAATAAAGTTCTATACATAGCAGATGCAGAGAAGAGTTTAAGAGAAATACGAAATATGCTCCATGATTATGATATTGGTATAAAGGGCGATATGTATATTTCAGGCAGCATGAATGAAAGCCTTGACATATACTACAAAGATGAGAAAGTAGCGGAAGTTGGATATTCCCTTGGAGATAAAGAGTACTACAAATTGACTGTTTATAAAGATAATGACTGGAAAGAAAAACTGAATGATATTTATAAGATGACGCGTTTAATCGCTAAAAATAGGGTAAAGGAAAGGAATAAAGACCCGAATAGCTCTCTTGTCCTTGATTACAAAAGAGTTGCAAAGGACAGGACGGAGGAAGCAAAGAGGAAGCTTTATAGGGGCAGCTTGAATGACCTGCTTGACGAATCTATATATGTCTATGGTGCATCATCCAAATTTGGTGAAGTGAAGGATGCACTTGACAAAAAAGGGATAGATATACAGTTCAAGTCAAATGCAAAGAACGATACGTATATAGATGTTTACCATAACGGCAAATTTGCAGCCAAAATAAGTAGATATGGGAATGAGGGGTTACTTGGAAAGAAACTTGCTGCAGCTATCTATATTAATGATGGATGGCAGAAGGATTTATACGAGATTTATTCTAGATCTAAGGAGCTTGAAGGAGAAGATAATCAAAAATCAGAACTTAGAGGGAAGTAAGTGCAATTGAAAAGGGATTTTGTGAAGAAATCCCTTTTAAGTAAAGTAATAAAAATGCCAGTCTGTTCTTAAAAATTTAATTACCTTGAATGAAAATTTTTCGTCACTTGAATAAGGCCTGCTTAATGCCATATCTACAAGAAGATTGAGCCTTTTGAAATCTTTGGATCATCTCTGCCTTTGTTATAACCATAAACAATAAGTATTAAATAATTTTTAGAGTTAATTACCAAATCGAGTAATTAAGGCAATATTTAAATATTATCGAATATATTTTTAACATAGTTGATAAAATGGTATTTAAGAACAAAGTCGATAAAATAGTATTTAATAAGAACGAAGATTTGGATATTTGTAATAAAGCTATGCATATTTATGCAAAGAAGGAGAGTTTCAAAGAAATACAGCATATGCTTGATAACGCTGATATGAATATACTGCAGGTAGAAGGCGGCATGATTGATATACTTTTCATATCCTACAAAAATGAGAAAGTAGCATTAGTTGAATATTCTATTGAAGATAAAGGACGTGCAGAATTAACCGTCTATAAGGACAATGGCTGGAGAGAAAAGCTTGATGATATCTATAAAGAGGCAGGTTTGATTGGAAAGCATACGGCAAGTGAAATAAATAAAGATCCTCATAGTTCCCTTGCAATTGATTACAAAAAAATAGTAAAGTACAGAACAGAGGAAGCAGAGAAGAAGCTTTATAATGGAAGCCTTAATGACCTGCTTGACAAATCTATCAACGTTTATGATGCGTCGTCAAAATTTGATGAGATAAAAGAGGCACTTTACAAAAAGAGGATAAGTATAAATTTAATATCAAATAGGAGGAACGATGTGTATATAGATATCAGCCATAACGGCAAACTTGTAGCTAAGATAAGCAAATATGGAGAGAGGAAAGCGGTTGATAATAAACTGTTTGCCTCTATTTATGATGGCGGATGGCAGAAGGATTTATATGAGATTTATTCCAGATCTAAGGAGCTTGAAGGAGAAGATAACCAAAAATCAGAACTTAAAGATAACTAAGTTGGACTTAAAATAATTTTAGGCAGTAAAAATCTATGTTGCCCTTAGTTCAGGGTTGATCTGTAGGTTTCAGATTCTACACCCTCTTTTCTAAGCAGAGTCTTTAAGTTCTTTACATGCGTGTCTCCTACTATTACAAGTATTGACTTTTCTGTTTCATTTAGGTTAAGGTTTGAAACTATCACATTTTTCATGTGCTCCTCCCTTATTGGCTTTTCCTCCATTTGCACCTTTTTAAGCTTTTCACCTAATTCCCTCATTTCTGCGATGATTTCATCTTTTGAATTTCTCAATTCTGAGTTCTCCTCAGCACTAAGGAAAGAATTATATTTGCTTACTAGCTCTTCATGCCTCTTTGCTATAGAACTTGAACCAGGCAACTCATCGACTTTTAAATCAGGGTTTTCTATTTTAATATTATATTTTTCGGCAACATCAAAAATCAGCTTATCATTATCGAAGTATGGGTTTTTTTCCTTATTTCTGTCATTACTGTTATACCCTTCCATAAGTATTAATCCAGGCTTATAAGTTTCTATTAGTTCAACTTCTGCCTTTTTATCAATCTCGCTATTGTGTCTTTCGCCGATTATGACCACTTTGTTATCGTTTTTAGCAATATTTTTAAATGCCATTAAAACACCTATATTTACTTATTGCTTAAATAATATTTAAATCTTTAGGATTTTACTACTTTTAAACAAAAATCAACTGTGGCTATAAATTTATTATAAATTTAATTTTCTTCTAATAAAAAGACACAGGTTTTCTTTATGGATATCTAAATAATATGTATAAAGTTAAATTAAATATATTTTTAGATAAAAAAATAGATTTGGACAGAACACAAGAATCTTAAATTGCAGCGTGGTAATTGTATAATTTCAATACTAAAAGAAACTAAGAAAATAAGCTTTATTTAAATTTGGGTGAATACTTAATAAAATATTCAAAATAAAGAAGGATAATTTAGATTTTGAAACAATCAAATCCAAAGGCGGCGTATCAGATCTGGCAAGTAGTATAGAAATGACAGAAAAATCGTATACCTTGATAGCAGTACAATAGTAAGAAACCGACTCTGAGATTATTGGTGAACAATAACACTAAGCTTATTTAGGAAACATTCTGCTTTTATTTAATATTTGTGGTATCCATTGCTGAATTCTTTGACAAACATTTAATACAGGTAAATGAACGAGTTCCCCTACATCTTTGCATTACCTATCAGTGGCATTAGATTTGGTTCTTTTGGTATTCCCCCTGAATTCGTACCTCGCCTTCTCTGGATTGGCAAATTATTAATAAAGATTGGCACCCCAAATAAGGACCAATTTCTGGATGAAATGTCTTACCTGTCTGTCCTTTTACCTAGATATACCAGCTTAGTTTTCGAAGGCTTAGTATGATCCGGTTCAGGAATATTGCATTTACATCCATTCCACTTGCAATCCAAAGTAATTACATGTCCAGCAGGCCAGTGTGGGAAACCCAAGAGTTTACTTCTTGAGATGTGATGCAACCATTTTGAATTGAAATTAACCACCGAATGTCCACAATTCTTACAGACATTAAATTCCAAACGATTCATATTCAAAAACTATCACCTGTTTGATTATTGTAAGAGTTCATTTCTAATACATAATTTGTGGCGGTAACTATGTCTTTTATATCTTTGTTTTGCGAACCCTTACAATTTTATATTGCATAATAATATATATAAAATTATCGCCTGAAACTCAGTTTTCGCTTCATTATGTGGAATTTATATATCCGTTGATTGACAGCAATATTCACTTAAAAACATTAATCAAGTTCCGACGAAAGAGTCCTGAGCAAGGAGGAATTGGCAAGAATACTAAGAAAGGCAACATCGCGAGGGATGGTTATCTTAGCTTAATGTTCTTTTCAGGACTGATACTGGAATCTCTTGGTGATTATGAAGGCACTGATTGATTGCAATTGGGAGATTTAAAGGAGCTGAAACTATTAGACTAGATGCAATTCGGCAAGATTCCTATAACTGTAATAATTAAGAGCAAGTTGAGCAAGGCTAGGCATCACTATTTCTCGTTCATTGGTTGGGAAGTAGCAATATGCATAAAAGAATGTCTGGAAGAAAGAAGGAAGCAAGGAGAGGAGCTGACCTATGATTCGCCGTTACTGCAGTTTGACGTCCGAGCAATAAATAAGAATACCTTTCTAAGGACAACGCTCATTACAAGGGATGTGAGGTATACAAATACAAGGTAGGAATGAAAATGCAACCGTATGTTTTAAGGGCATATTTCTAAACGGCTCTTGACATAGTGGAGAGCAAATTCCTAATACTGTAACCCTTGAGGCAGTTCATAACGGGGCAGATGGGCGATATCTAAGCGGGATACAGTACAAACAAGAGATTACTTTTGGACATGATAAGGGAAATGCGCAAATCGTATAAAAATGCCTGAAATAGCTAGAAACAGGATCTATGATTTTTGACACACCAATAGATTATAATTATCCTCTGGACAGGGTATGGGAAAGCGGTCCTTGGGGAAATAAAAGACAGGTAGGCAAATTCTAGCATACCTTTACGAGCGATCTATATATGGTATTATTAGACTTTCCAAAGAAAAAGATTAGCCCCTCAAATTGTTTTAGCTAAAATATTTTGCTGTAGATTAAGTTTAAAACTAAATAAATGCTTAAATAAATAGAACAATGTTTACTTGGTGGTATTATGGAATCAACAAGAAGCGGTGAAAGTTATAGCTTTAGGAAATGGAGTTACTGCATCAGAGATTATAAACAGAATCTTAAATAACAATAGAGAAATCAAAATGATCAAAAGTGCTATAAAAATAGAAGCAGAATCTGAATCTGGGGTATTTGCTGTTCCAGGACCGAAATCAAAGTTAAGAAAGGATAAATAATGTTTTTGTTCGTTTTCATCCCCTGATCTTGCGAAGGGAGACTTCCCACTCATTTAGTTAAAAATAAAAGGCAAATAAAGGGTTACCTTGTTATCATAAGCTCCTTTAGCTCATTCAAGTGCCTTAACCCTTCACCTGAAGAGAAGTGCCTTCTCGCTGGCTCCAATATTGATATAAGGCTTTCAGCTACCATATTCTTCAGGTCCAATGGATGTATTCCTCCTTTGACATATGCCTCTTCAAGCTCTTTCATGCTGCCGAATTCCACTGCTGACCCAGTTTTGGCATTTTCAATCCTCATGTTTTCGCCTTTCCTTAAGAATGTCGGTGCTATGATATACTTGATCATATCTATTATAGGATTGACATCTGTCTCTTTGGGTGGGCACAAGGCTTTGCTTATCTTCGCGCGTATCTCCTCCTCACTGTCGTGTACGAAGATCGCACTGTAAGGCTTTGATTTTGACATCTTTATGTCAACTATCGAATTTTCAAATTGCTCCCTATCCTTGTTAGCTCTTGCTTCTATGACCAATTTCCTCTGCTCCTCGGTTATATTTATCCCCATAAGGAGATGGTGGTGCAGAGCAACGGGGGTATAACTGAAGTTCTTTGATGTGTCAAGTGCAACAACATGGGCTTTGCGCTGGTCCATACCGGCATGCGCGAGATTCACTTTCTGGCCATATATATCAGCTACCTGCATTGGCACATAGACCAGCTGTGCAAGGCTTATATCATCGCCGCTTTTCCTTCCGAGAACCGTTACGCTCCTCTTTGCACGGCCTAAACTCATTCCCTTTGCAACCTTAAGAACATTTTCCAGATACTCTATGCCCTCTTTTTCATAGAAATCCGATGCCAGTACAACCTTTGTTTTATCCGGGTCCCCTCCTACGCACTTTATTGACTGCTGAAGCGCTTCCTTGAAATACCCCAAAGCAATTTTTCTTATATTATCCAAATCTCCTCCTAATTTGTTATTTATTGATGTATGGTAGTCAGCAAGGAATAGGCTTGTATTAACACCAGCTTCCTGCAAATCAGTCACTTTCTGCATTCCGACTAATCCAGTTCCAAGATGGACCATTCCCGAAATCTCAAATCCTATATAATGGTTGAGCTTGGTACCTGCGTTTAAATATTCAACGAGCCTCTCTTCAGTCAATATCTCCTCTGTGGGACTTCTTTTTATCAAGCTAAGCTTGTTCTCTGTGCTATTACTTGGGCTCTCCAACTTTATCACCACATATCTTTACAATAGATTGATTTTTATTTGTTTTATACAATTCATGCTTAAATATAGTAAAGCATGGACTACGTCGTTTATCCTTATTAAGATATGATAATTTGATTTTTGGTGCAGGATAGGGGATAATTACGGTAATTGGATGGAAATCTAAAAGAATGATTAAATACCTATTTACTTATAAAATTTAATAGTAATTGTATGATGGCATATAAAAGCAAGGCTGGATTCAAGGAAATTCTGAAAGCTACAGATGCTATAATCTTGGATATTAATAATAAAAATCAGTCTGATTTTGTAAAGAAATTTGTTGATGCGACAGTTAGATTTGCTTACGAGAATTTTCCTTTCCTTACATTAGATAATTCATACAACGTAGAGGTTCATATGAAAAAGGAAGACACGTTACTTGGAGGGTCTTTTACAAATGAAAAAGGTTACTTAAGAAAATTAAATGACAACAAGGATGTAGTGAATTATACGCTTGGGGTACCTGGAAAAGAGAATGGAAATTTGACGATTTATTTAGGGGATGAAAAAAACGATGTAATTGATTTGAAAAACAAGAACCAAAGGACCAAATTTGGGTTTGATTTGTTTTTGACAGCATTGCATGAAATTTTACATGCAAAGATCAACGAATTGAACAAAGGCAAAGAAGCTCCTTACCCGATTGGATATGATGAAAGCTATTTAATAAACGAAGCGATGGTGTATTTCATATCTTACTTAATAGCAAAAAAACTTACATCTAACCAGGATTTGTTAAAATGTTCTGGTCCTGCCCATAAATTGCCTGATTTTTCAAGAATAATCAAATACGAAGATTTTAAAAAAGAGCTAGCTTTTTCATATAGAAAGGTTTCTGTTCTTAGCTCACAATCGGACCATGAAGATCTTATGTTTGGAGAAGAGCTTGCGGACATTATTAAAACGGAAAAGCTTGTCTACAATATATATGACAGATTTAATGGGGGCTTGGATGATTTCCTGAATACGGTAAGCGGCATTATGTCACTAGACCAGCTTTTCGATATATCTGACAAGTACATGAAAAGTTAAAAACTGTTAGTATTAAAAAATAAAAAGATAAGTTACTAAACAAGTTTTGAATTGCCATAAAATAAATTTGGGTATAAGAAAATAAAATTTGAATATGCTTTACATTTATCTAGATATTTTTTATAAATTGTAAAATGGTTGTCCGTTTTCATCTAATTGCTTAGGAAGAGTTCTTACTTACTTGGTTAAAAGAGTTTTGGATTTGTGAATATTAACAAAAGGGAAAAAGCTTATGCAGGACAAACCTATTAATGATAAAAATAAGGTAGAATATTTAAGTAAAAAGAATATTTATCTGATAATTGCAATTATGGCGTTTGCAGGCATACTTATCAGTTATGTAGAAACTACAATAGTTCTTGAAATTCCAATATTAGTAAAATTTTTTAATGTATCCTATGACTCAGTATCCTGGATATTAATAGCTTATATAATAAGTAGTACTATATCTGCTGCATTATCGGGTAAGATTGCGGACAATTATGGAAAAAGAAAAGTGTTTTTAGCTCTTGCACTTTTTTATGCTTTGGCTGTATCTATGGGAGGGTTTGCGAGAACACTTGATGAACTGATAATAATAAGGGCTATACAGGGTATTGGTACAGGTATGTTCCCATTGGCTTTCGCTGTTATAAACGATTTTGTTGATAAGGATAAGTTACCATTAGCTCAAGGAATAATGGGGGCCACATTAACCATAGGGGCAGGGCTTGGACTAGTTCTTGGTACATTGATAACACAGTCGTATAGATGGCAATGGTCATATTATTCTACAATACCTGCAGCATTTGTACTTGTAATATTAACTTATGCATTCCTAAAAGATAAGATTTATCCAGGAAATTTAGCACTTAAACAAAAAGGCAAAGTCGATTATATAGGGGCTTCAGCACTTGGTATAAGCCTTTTTTCTATCATATTTTACATATCAGAAGGTGGTATAGTTGGTTATACAAAACTTTATATGCTATTTACTTTGGCAATATCCTTTATATCTCTTATATATTTTGTAAGATATGAAATGAACTTTACAAATCCCTTCATAAATATTAAACTCCTTAAAACAAGGAACGTTCTGCTGAGCAATATTGTTGGATTATTTGTAATGGCATTGATGTATATTTTATTCTTTACAGTACCTACATTTTTACAGGACCCCTCTCCTTCAGGCTTAGGTAAAACAATATTTGAATCGGGCATAATTGAGTTGCCCCTAGCATTATTAAACATAATATTTGCACCTATAGCTGCAACGGTCATAAAAAGGAAAAGTGCAGAAGAATCTATATTAATTGGTTTTGGAATAGCCTTAGTTTCCTTCATATTGCTTATTGATTATCGTTATACCGTAACTGGTATAATAATAGGATCTGCAGTTTTTGGTTCAAGCATGTCATTCATGCTTGTAGGCGTCATAAACAAGCTGCTTAACTCAGTCCCAAAGGAAAATGCAGGGGAAGCTTCAGGAGTAAATGATGTATTCAGAAATATTGGTATGGCAATAGCACCAGCAATTGGAGGTGTAATTGAAACTATATATTTTATCTCTGTTAAAGTTGCTCCGACTGTGATTAGGCACTTTCCATCTGCAACTGCATTCAATTACATATATTACATAGGGCTTGTATTTTCCATAATTGGTATAATATTAACTTTATTTATGAAGCCAAACAAGGAGGTAGATTGACTCTATTTATGGTGTTAATTTATTTTGTGATACCATACCATGAATGAATTTCTGGGACACTGTGTTGGCCGTAATTGGTCGGATTGGGTTTTGCCGCTTCTTTGGGTATGCATGGTACCTGTATGCGGTTTTAATAGCAAACCAGTTAATTTTACCTTAATATTTACTTGCATTTCGGTGGCTTATATCCCACCGCTAAGCGTGTGGGTTTTACGTTACTTTAGATAAAGTCAAAAACCTTCAATTTGGATAAGGATTTTTAAGCTTTTATTTGCATTTATGATTAAACGCTTTATTAGGGTTAGACTAAATGATAAACGACTCGTTGCTGGACAAGGAGATTTTAAACATTGACAAGTTCTTCCATTCACTAATCAATGTAGAACTGCCTTTGCCAAAAGCACGTATTTCCAATGAGATTGATGATGCGGAGGTATCTTCCAATGACGGATCTACAGGATATGTTACGATAAATCCCTCTTATTTAAAAGGCAGAAACAGGATAAGTTACAGAGCTCTTCTGGCACATGGCTATTTTCATCAGGTACAGTACTTTTTGATTGGGTTTTATAAGAGTTATTTGAAAGAGATAAAGAAAGGGCTGGGAAGCGGGTTAAATTCTGAGAGATTATCCGATCTGCTTGACAATTTAATTGAAAGCTCCGCAATGTTCTTTGCGATATCTTATATTACTAAAGATCTCAGAGGAAGTGCCAGGAAGTATAAGATTATTAAGTACCTAAAATCAAAGCAGTATATGCCCTTGAATGGCAAATTTTACAATGGGAATGGCGTCATGCTTTTAGCTTATTCCAATAGCCATTACAGCATAAAGGATACTGTAAGCAAAGTGCTAAGCCCAAAAGAAGCAGTAGGCATTATGAAGATTTATTTGGACTCCGTAACAGCTTCGGATAAGTCTTGATTATCGCTCTGTTTCTGCTGACAGATTTCTGGATTTTGCATAAGTTCCTGTCTCTCCTGGATGGTGCAACTTTTCCATCCTGTTCTCTTTACCTATTGCAAAAGAAAATATTCCTGCAATTATGAGCATTGCAATCAATGCTATGAATGCGACATGCATTCCTGCAACAAAGCCTTTGCCTATCCCTCCAATGACCTTTGATGTGCCTGCAAATATCTCAAACGCAAGATACCTTGGAACGGCTGATGCGGCTGCCACAAAAGCTATTATAAAGCTGCCTATTAAACCCAAGCTGCTGAACAGCCTAAGTGTCCCAGAAGCAGATCCTCTCAGCTCTCCGGAAACATTTGCCATCACCGCGCTGTTATTTGCAGGCCAGAACATGGCACCTCCTAATCCTGTTATTATAGTGCCTATCACAACGTAGTATATCGGTGTTGTGACACCAAGTACCAGCAGGTAGAACAGTACACCCAATACCATAAACATGATTCCTATTGTTGACAGAATTCTGGCACCGAACTTGTCCGAGTACTTTCCCATATAAGGTGCGAGTACACCACTGACAACATAACCCGGGAACAGGACAAGCGAGGCGTATAGAGGCGAGTATCCGCGCACCCCTTGCAGGTACATTATAAGAAGAAATGTCACTCCCATAAACCCAAGGCCCTGGAATAATGATGCGAGCAGAGAATTCTTGAATATCTTGTTCTTGAACATGCTGAAATTTATTGTCGGCATCTTTATTTTCCTATCTATAATCACAAATATAATGGTTGATATTATTCCTATAACCAGCATTACCACATTCAAAGAGTTTAACCCGACCGAAGCGTAGTTTATACCTGCATATGATATCAGGGCTATCGCAATTCCCAATGCTGCCATCCCGTACAGATCCAACTTGTCATTTGTTTTATTCTTGTCCTTTACGTACTTAAGGCCAAGTATTACCGCAACTATCCCTATAGGCACGTTTATGAAGAATATGTAGCGGTATCCTATGTATGTTGTTATAACACCTCCAAGCAGTATTCCAAGAAGGGCCCCTATGTTCCAGCTCATCCCTGTGAATCCATACGCCCTTCCTATCTTGTGCCTCTCGAATGTATCGGCTATTATGGCGCTGCTGTTCGATGCTATCAATGCTCCCCCTATTGCTTGAACAGCCCTGAATATTATAAGTGTTATATCTGTTGGGGCTATCCCGCAGAGGAATGACGCAATAGTGAATATTACGAATCCAAGATTGAACATCTTGCTCCTTCCGTATATATCTCCTATCCTGCCAAACTGCGTTGAGAATACTGCGACAACAATCATGTATATTAGTATTACCCATATTATGGTTGATATTGTAGAATGCAGTGCCTGCGTCATCGCTGGAAACGCAAGAAGCACGATAGTAGAATCTATTGACGCCATAAGCGTGCCTATGACTATTACGGCGAGTATAGTATCTTCCTTTGACCAGTTCATTTTTTCCCTCTTTTAAGAAAAGCGATTTTGAATAAAAAGATTAAATTTAAACTATTATTGAATTCGAAAGCTATTTATAAGTTATTGAAAAATAAACGCCAAATCCTACACATTAACAATGTTTGTAAACACTGCGCAAATAAAACTTATGCTTTATAGCACCTTGATATTCGATTCCTTCAATCTCTTATCTGCGTCAAATACAAAAATGCATTCTAATTTCATGCCCTTCAGAATTTTGGGAAGCCAAATCCTGTCATCCGGCCACATCTTGTCATAGGGTATATCGCTTATATCAAACCATTTGGGTTTCATCTCCTCACTTTCAACAGGATCACCGACCCATTTGTTAATCCTGAATATGACTGCTTTCTGGTTCCAGTTCTGGTCCGATGGGACCCCCTCAAAAAAGAAGCTTAAAGTTCCTACTTGTTCAATCTCTGTAGAGTTTATTCCTATCTCCTCATTGGTTTCTCTGATTGCTGTTTCCTCTATTGTCTCACTTTCTTTCTGCTTTCCTCCATACCCATTCCAAAGGCCTTCTCCAAACCCTCTTTTTTTCATTGCAAGCAGTATCTTTCTTTCATCCCATATCAATGAGAGGCTGACCTGCCTTAGCTTTGAAGTATCGTACTTTTTATGAAGATCATCCATTCGATTACCTTATTTTTATTAAGCTTTAAACCTGAAGTTTGCATTGCATCAACTATCATCAGTTACATCATTTGCCATATCCAAGGCCTCGCTGTAAAGGAATCCTAGTATTATCCACCCAAAGAACAGGTAAACCGTGTACTTGTCTATTCCAGGCAATGAGAATACTAAAACTATGAACGATAAAAGGCTTGCGAGAAAACCTATACCAAACTCCACAATACGCTTGTGCAGCTTCTTTATTGATATCCTAGCCAATGATATACCCGCTGATATATGAACAACCAAGTTAGTCAATCCTGCAAGTGCACCAAGGGCTATGAAAGCGGCATACAGCCCTATGAACTGCGTCACCGATACTATTACGATTACAAAGACCATCACTATGAATATCTCAGACAGTATGGGCTTGTCATTTATATTGATTGAGAATATAGTAGGGAATTTCTTGTCAGAGCTCATCGCGCTGAAAGTCCTGGAGTTCGCTATCATGTAGGCCATCCCTCCAAGAGTGCCATCGTTCAATGCTATGAAGCCTATGAGTATCGCACCGATTATGCCGAACTTGACTGCCATGAGCTCTATTACATTCCCTGTAAAGCTCAATGCACCCAAGGAGTAGAAGAAAAATGCTGCTATGAAACCCCCGACCAAGAGAACAGATATTGAGGCCTTTCCTATTGTCCTAGTCGAATCTTTTATGTCACTGCTTAATGGGGCAATAGACCCGTATCCTGTAGGTATGCCCAAACCGAATATAACGGCTGTAAACAGCAATGCTGGGAAGCTTATAGGGTCGTAGAAGTGCCAATGCGATGTATTTAGGAAAAATATCGAAAGCGCAATTATTACCGTTATTTCTATTATTGACATTACCATTGCGTATTTTGCGGATATCTTTATCCCTTTTAAGACAAATGCGGATGCTATTACTGCAACAACCAACGCAAGGAAGGTTTGGTTGATCCCTGTAAATGTAAAAAGTACATATGCACCCCCAACTAAAAGAGCACCTCCGTAAGCCAGAGAGTACAGAAAATAGCTCCATCCTGTCTCCAGCCCAAGCTTTGATGTCAGTGAATAGAACGCATATATATAATATCCACCCCCTCTTTTGAACTTGCTTGACATCACATATACAACAAGCCCGTTTATCAGCACTACAAAGGTTGCTATTATCATGGCAAACGCTCCTGCTACTCCCACCATGCTTATCATTACAGTGCCAAATGTAAGCAATGATATGAAAGGGGCCTGCCCTCCGAATGCAAGGAAGAAGGTTTCTTTGAAGCCCAACTTTTTCTTCTCTTTATCGTCTTCCTCCTCCTTGTCACCTTTTGCTTGGCTGCTGGCAGCACCATTTGCTGCGCTAGCTGCCGCTTTGTCATTAGATTTCTTGTCCTTGTCAAGCTCCTTGCTTATTTTATTTATATTGCCATTGAATATCTCGCCGCCTTGGCTGGATGTCTCTACAGTATTAGCTTGGCTTGGGCTATCAGAAGCAGAAACAGGATTTATTCCTAAATTGCCATTATTGTCTGCCGTATTATTAGATGGGTTGTTTTCTGCCATGGGACCAAGATATATAATCAATCAGTGCGCTTTATTATGTGATAGCCGAACTGCGTCTTTATTATCCCTGAAACCTCCCCTTTCTTAAGATTGAAGGCAGCATTTTCGAATTCTTTTACCATCATACCCCTCCCGAAATATCCAAGGTCTCCACCCCTTCTTCTTGAGCCGTCAAGTGAGTATTCGGAAGCAAGTTTTGAGAAGTCCTCCCCGCCTTTTAGCTTTTCAAGAACTTCCTTTGCTGTTGACTCCTTATCAACTAGTATGTGTGAGCATCTTATTTTATCAGGCATAGAATCAATTTTATTTATATCTCAAATTTTAAAAACGTATTGATGGTTGCTATACCATAAGTATCCGGATTGGAAGAACTTTTAGAAAACATTTATATAATGTATCAATAAATCATAGTGTAAAATATTAAAAGCAATCTGCTGCATGCTTTGAAGATCTATTTATATTAAGCAGGCAGCCGGAATTTAAATATACATTGCAGACTAGGCTGCAAAATTTAAGGAGTGTCTTGATGGAAAAATCTGAAGCTTCAAAATTTAAAAGCTACGAAGGGGCATTGAGCAATGTAAAGGTTTTCTCGAAGAGTTTGCCGGGAACTCGTACACTGCTTATTATTTCAATAATATACAGCTTGCTGATAGGAATCATATCCTCCTCAATTGCGGGGCACAGCATATTTTTGAGCAACTTGGGAAGCGTCATGGCAAGCGGAGTACTGGTTGGCATAGTCGCACTTATAGTGCCATTTACCATGACAATAATTGCATTTAAGGCAATGAAAAGGTATGTGACTTTGAAGTACATACTATTTTCTTCTATGATTTCTTTGCTTTCATATGGGGTATTTGTAATGCTATCGGTTTCAATAGCCTCATTGACAGGGATAGCTGCATTGGGCGTCCTTGTAATACTTTTAGGAGATGCTGCAATATACGCATGGTGGTTCTTTGTATCAAAGATACTACTTAATGAAAGGAAGGCATCGGCATTGACCTCACTGATACAGCCAACTTTGAACCTTCTTTTCCTTATTCCGGTATTTAAGATACTGCTTATACCGGTGCTTCCACTTAAGATACTCCTTGTGAAATTATACTTTGGGATATTTGTATTCCTTCTGATTGCATATGTGATAATTTACTTTATAGATTCGCCGATTAAAAAATCTCTTGGATACAGCGGATTTGATGTGTTTACTCAAATGCTTCAGGATTGGCTATTTAATGTTAATATAATGATTCCACAGCCTATCATGAGCAACTCGCCAAGTTATAATGTAAATACCGACACCATCGTGTTCAAGGACCCTTCTGGCAAGGTTAAAGGCATATTTTTTGTGCCGAATTTGCATTATGGACCTATGGGCACTATAGGTAGTAGCAATTTCCCTTACCTGCTGGAAAAGTATTCGGTAGGGAATTATAAGGCAACTACAATTATAATGCACCCGACTGTAAGCGATGATTATAATGCAGTGTCAAGCAGCGAATACGGAAAGGTAAAATCCGCATTGTCGCAAGGAGTTAAATCCTCCATCAGGCTTAATTTTTCAGATAACTCTGAATTTTATGAGGGAGGTTATAAAACTGCAAAGGTTACACTCATCAAATTTGGGTCTTTTGGTATAGCGACCTTTACGCGCGCTCCAAGGGTAACAGAGGATATAGCACCTGAGACAGCAACATTGTTTAAAAGTGCTTTACAGGCATATGTTAAACATCCTATTATGATTGATGCACATAATGCGAGGTATGAATCTGCCCCAAAGAAGGAATTGGAATCTGTGAAGATAAATTCGGGAATCGCAAACGATTACATTAAAGCTATATCGTCTTTGCACAGGATAAGCAAAGGAAAGCTTAAGGCAGGGTTTTATTCGGTGAACCCTGCATCAAAAATTAACTGCGGTGTGGATATAGCTCCGGGAAACATGAATATATCTGTGCTTTCTTTTGGCAAATTCAAGTACTGCATGATATATTTTAATGCAAACAATGTAAAACCACAGTTTAGGGAATCACTGGTTAACCACATCCGGAAGAAATACGGGATGTATGGTGAAGTGTATTCTACTGATACACATTTTGTAAACTCTTTCAAGCTTACGGCCAGCAATGTCTTAGGTCTGCACACAAAGTACTCAAAAGAGCTTGAAAAGATGGTAGATCAAGGCATAGAGTCTGCAGTTGAGGACATGTCGGAATGCACCATAGGGCATTCCAGCATAAAGATGAAAAACTTCAAGATATGGGGTGCAAATGGAAGAGACAAGATAGTTACAACCCTAAATTCAATGATAGCAATAGCAAAATTGGCAGTACCTCTTGTAATAATAGGAGGGTTCTTTTTGGCTGCATGGATAATATACGTAATTTAGTGTGATAATGAATTTCTCTGCGAACTATTTGGTTTACCTATCCTATTCGTTAATCTTATTCTTGCTAATCTTAATTGAGTATAAGTATAAATTCAACTTAATAAAGAAAAGGAAGGCATCAATATTTAGGATAAATAACTTGGCACTTGAAAAGTTGGTGCAAGTAATTGCCCTTTCATTGGTAATCGGCGCGGTGTCACTGTTCAGCCATTCAACTCTCCTGGTCCTGGCATCAATTCTCATTGCTGATTCCTCGTACCTCCTACTAGGTTTATATGGTGTTGACAAGAAGCTGTTCATCGCTTTCACTGCATTGTTAATCGCATTGGTGATATTGTATGCCAATAATGGGTTGCTGTTGAACCTTGCCCTTAGATCCATAAGCATAGGGTCATTATTTGGGCTTGAAGCAGTGTACTTGAATTTCAGCAAAAAGTCAAACGGCACCACCCACATAGAGACAGATAGAGATTTGTTTGAATTGACGCTTGGGGTTATTGTTATATCGATAATATTTATTTTGCCTAAATATTATATGGAAATTATACCTATGCTTATTTTGCTTGGATACATATTCAATTCCTACATATATGATACAGATAAAGGCTTTGCATCATTATTCCATGAACTGGAAAGGAGGTCTGATATATATGGGTTCGGTGCATTGACCTTGGCTTTTGGAACAATGCTGATAATTTCATTTGCAACAGTTGCTAATTACGCCGCATTCTTCCTTATAGTGCTTTTCTTTTCTGATTCGGCAGCAACAATATTCGGGATTAAGTTCAACAAGTTAAAACTGCCTTACAATAGTAAAAAGACAGTGTCTGGGACATTGGCATTCTTCGCAATAGGGGGCATATTGGGCTATCTGCTGGTTGGGCCTATCGCCATATTAATATCCGTAGTATTGGCGTTGGTTGAGAGCCTTCCTATAAAGATGGATGACAATATTACTCTTTCCATAGCTTCAATTCTAATATTTTACATTATAGTTTTTGCCTAAGCAATTGGGATATTTTTAATATTAAATAAAAGCACGCTTTACAAACGTTTATATAGATTTAGTTTAAAATAAAACCAATCAAATTTTCGCAGGGCATGTTAAATGGATACCGGCAATGGCACTCGCTTAAATAAAAAGAAACCTACTTCTAAAGACGAAAGTAATTACGAAGAAAGAGAGGACAAACTCGAAAAAGAGGAGATGGAAAAGGAGAGCAGGTATGGGAAGCACTACAAGTGGGTTGCATTGACTAACACTACATTGGGGGCCTTGATGGCTGCCATGAACGGATCCATACTATTAATTGCGTTGCCTGCAATATTCAGGGGATTGAACATAAATCCATTGGTGTCTTCAAACTTCGGCCTTCTGCTTTGGCTTTTGCTAGGATACAATGTGATAACTGCCATATTCACAGTTACAATAGGAAGGCTGTCTGATATGTTTGGAAGGGTGAAATTATACAACCTCGGATTCTTGATATTCACAATTGGATCAATAGCGCTTTACATATCCTCGCTTTACATTACTGGGGTTGATGGTGCATTGTCCCTTATATTATTGAGGCTATTCCAAGGAGTTGGAGGTGCTTTCTTGTTTGCAAATAGCACTGCGATACTTACCGATGCCTTCCCTCATACTATGAGGGGCAGGGCTATGGGTTTCAACCAGATTGCTGCAGTTGGGGGCGGCCTTATAGGCTTAATCGTAGGTGGGCTGCTAGCTGCAATTGACTGGCATCTTGTATTCTTGATAAGTATACCTTTTGGCATAGCCGGAACCCTATGGGCATACTTGGAGCTACATGAGATAGCTTCTATAGAAAAGGACCAGAAATTCGACATTCCTGGAAATGTGCTATTTGCAGCCGGAATAATGCTTATACTTTTGGGATTGACTTACTCCATAGTTGGTTACAATGGAAATCCCACAGGATGGGGCAATCCATTTGTATATGGAACCATAATAGCTGGCATAGTGCTTATGATACCTTTTGCCTATATAGAGCTGAAATCCAAGTTCCCTATGTTCAGGCTCCAGCTATTTAAGATTAAGGCATTCTTATTTGGTAACTTGAGCTTGCTTTTAGCAGGCATTGCAAGGGGAGGGTTGCAGTTCATGCTCATAATTTGGCTGGATGGCATATGGCTTCCACTTCATGGAGTTCATTTCAGCAAGACACCTTTTGATGCTGCAATAGACCTAATACCATTCATGATGGGATTCATAATCTTTGGCCCAATCTCCGGTTACCTTTCAGACAGGTATGGAGCGAGGTTATTCTCAACACTTGGAATGCTTATCAATTTCGTTGGGTTCTTGGCTTTGGCAGCATTGCCTGCGGACTTCAGTTACATTTTATTCGCAATCATAACGTTTTCGCTTGGATTGGGGCAGGGACTGTTCTCCGCTCCGAATACAACAGCTATAATGAATTCGGTGCCTGAAAATACAAGAGGGTCGGCATCGGGCATGAGATCCACATTCACGAATATATCTTTCATGTTCAGCATGGCACTGTTCTTCACTATACTGATCCTTGGCATGTCTACAGAGCTATCAACCGCACTTTACAGCGGGATGGTTAATGCAGGGATACCTGCAAATGCCTCCATGCAAATTTCAAAGCTTCCTCCCACCGCGGCTTTGTTCTCTGCATTCCTTGGGTATAATCCTATGAAGACGCTGCTTCCCGCAAGCGTTTACAGTGCATTGCCAAATTCGACTAAAACAGAAGTTACAGGACTTTCCTTCTTCCCACATCTGCTTTCAAAGCCGTTTATGGATGGTATGAAATTGGTCCTCTATATAGGTTCAGGGATGGCTCTTATAGCTGCAATAGCTTCGGCTTTAAGAGGAAAGCGCTATATTTATGGAATTGAGAATTGATTTTGGCAAATGCGCATTTCAGTTTGTGATTCAATTCCAGGGCTTCATTGGCAGTTCTGGTTTTATTATAAGTAGAGTATCCTGTGCTATTCCGCCGCAAGTATATTTAGGGCAGAAAAACTAGAAAAATAAAATAAAGTCATAACTTTAAGCAAGCGTTTCAGAAGCTTAATATGGAATACCCATCGTCTACGCTTTCTGCTATGTATTTTCCTATTGGCTGAAGGTCAACTTTTCCTTTCAATTTCTCCTCAAGGTTGTTGTTTCTTGCAAAGTTTATGCATGCTAGTGGATGAAGAACCTCTGAAACCTTCTTTAACCCCTCCTGCAGTTCGGCATCCTCTGCAATAACTCCTTCACTGGGCCCCCAAAACATCAACTTTACATCCTTTCCCTGCTTCAGCATTTCGGAAGTAAAGTTCAATGCCATTTTTATCTTCGCTTTTTCTCCACTCATCACTATAGAAAGTATTTTTGCCATACAATTATTTAAGTTTAAAAATATTTATTCTATATTATGCAAAATATTTATTCCAATAAACCTAGCATAGAGGTTAAGATAAATATAAATATTATATAAAATCTAAACTTTATTTAGTGATGTTATGGGATTCGTTAAAGCGGTTCAAAAAGGAATGGCAGAAAAAAGGATAGAAAAGGAAAGCGGTGAGTTTTATAGCAAGTTACTTCATGATGGAGAAAAGGTACTTGATGTATTTAAAGATGCAAAATATGATTTTAGTTATACTGATACAAATTCACCAAAATCTGGTGATGTTATAATCACGGACCAACGTATAATTTTTACAGGCAAAAGGGTAGATTTAGACAACCTTAAGAAAGGGGATGTTTATTCCGAGATAAGCCTGAATTTGGATGCGGCAAAGGAAAGCGTACGAGAAGTAAGTAGACATAACAAGATAGCTTTGAAAGAGGTTGAAAACGGTAATTTAAAAAGCTTTATAAAGGGAAGAGGTTATATGGAAAATTATACTGCCTTTAAGGATAGAGTTGGAGTATTTGGCAGTGTAGATAAAAAAGGGATATTTGGAGGTAAGATAAAAATTACTTTTTACTTGCTTCAAGATATGTATAGCATAGAGATTAAAAATCACCTACAAAACTTAAAGTCATGGGAGGAGGAGTTATCAAAAACCAATTCTAAGGATCTTGATAAATACCAGAGCTTGATTAGAAAGACGGAAAAAGTGTATTCCGACCCTAAATACTTTGATAAGTTTTTGAAATGGATGAACCCCGCAAGGGTTAACGTTTTGATAGAGAAGCTTGATGGCAATTCTGATGAGATTTTCAACGTGCTTTCAAGGATAGATAGTTCACAGTTAAAAGAGTTCATATATGACAAGGGGGCTGTGGAAAAAACGTACATGGAAAGCAGAATGCCTGTGGAATTGAGGAAGTAATTCCTTATTTATTAGGGCTTTTTTGGTTTTTATCGAAAATGGCATAAAACATATAGGATTTGGCATTGAAGAAAGCAACTTTTTATGGTTGGCTTTATAATGCCAAAAAATTACGTATTAATTCCTATTTTTTATTATTCTCTGTTTTTACATATGTGATATAAATAAATCTTTTGCCTGTTATATATAAATGATGAGTGGTATGGCAGAAGTAACCAATTTATTGACCGGAAGTATAAAACCCATAAATTATAAACTTGTTTTTAAGCCGGATTTCAATAAATTTACTTATATGGGGGATGAGGAAATAGAGGTAAACATTTCCAAATCTACTGATAGAATAGCGGTTAATTGCAGGGAGATTGCAATCAAAGAAGCTATGGTTGAATCCGGAAAAAAATCCTACAGCGTAAAATTGAAATACAATAAGCTAAATGAGACTGTAGAACTGGGACTACCAAAAAAAATCAAGGGAGGCGCGGTAATAAAGATCAAATTCATAGGATCAAACAATGACAAAATGTATGGATTTTATAGGAGCTCTTATACTTATAATGGAAGGCAGGAGTATATGCTTTCTTCGCAATTTGAGGCAGGCGATGCAAGGGCAGCATTCCCTTGCTTTGATCAGCCAGACATGAAAGCTACCTTTGACATATCATTCCTTATACCTAAAGAATTTGATGCTATTTCAAATATGCCACAGAAATCGGTAGTTAATAAGGGAGCAAACAAGATTGTATCATTCAGGAGGACACCATTAATGTCAACTTACCTTGTCTATTTAGGGGTGGGAAAATTTGATTACGTGAATGGCAGCCTTGGCGACCTGCCTATAAGAGTTGTCACGCAGAAGGGAAAGAAGCCATATGCTTCTATGGCTCTCGAGTACTGCAGGAAATTCGTTGATTTCTACGCAAATTACTTTGGCATTCCTTACCCTATGCCAAAGCTTGACCTTATAACAGTACCAGACTTCTCTGCGGGCGCAATGGAGAATTGGGGGGCAATAACTTTCAGGGACACTGTTATATTTGGGGATGAAAATTCATCAGCGGTAACAAAGGAGCGCATATCAATCACAGTGGCACATGAATTGGCACACCAGTGGTTTGGGGACCTTGTTACTATGAAATGGTGGGACGATTTATGGCTAAACGAAAGCTTTGCCACGTTCATGAGTTATAAGGCTGTATCGGCAACAATAAAGTCTATAGGCGCTGAAGACCAATTTTATGAGAATGAATTTAAAAACGCAATGTACTATGACCAATTCAGGGCAACACACCCGATCAGCGTAAAGGTAAGCAGCCCGGGGCAGATAAGCTCCCTGTTTGATTCTATAAGCTATGAGAAGGGGGCGAGCGTTTTGGCTATGCTTGAGAACTACTTGGGGGAAAAGCATTTCAGGGAGGGGCTTCATAATTACCTTAACTCATTTAAATATTCAAACGCCGCCAAAGAAGACCTTTGGAAGTCTCTTGAAGATGAATCAGGTAAAAGGGGCAGTTCAAAGGAAGTCAAGGAAATGATGAAATCGTGGATAACAAAAGCGGGTTATCCCGAAGTGATTGTAGGTCCTGCAAGCTTATCCTCAGAGAGCAATGAAACACTCATAAGGGTGTCCCAAAAGCGGTTCATAATGGCTGGCAGCCATGATTCAAATAGCAAAGGCACTTGGAAAATTCCTATCAAATATGCTTTAGTAGACAAGAAAAAAACCTCAGAATCATTATTCATACTCGATAGAAAGGAAGGAAGCTTAAAGGCAATTGGTATAGGTGCCATAAAATTAAATTTCGGGCAAAAGGGCATATACCGGGTTTATTATGAAGGCGAACTTCTATCAAGGATAGGTGAATTAATAAGAAACAAGGAATTAAGTGATATTGACGCTTGGGGGGTATTGGATGACCTTTACAATTATGTCCGCGCTGGCAGTATAAAACTGAATATCTATCTGCACTTCATAGAGCGGTATGCAATGGATGTTGGATATCCGGCAAATAACCGCATAATAGATTCCTTGAACAGCCTGTACACTGTTCTTTACGCGGACAACGGAGCCGATGATGTGAGGGTGCTGCTTTTGGACTACCTAAAGAAGCAGTTCAAGAGGTATAGTTGGGATTACACACCTACCAATAATACAGATGAGATTTTTAAGCTGAACGTGATATGCAATCTTGGGATGCTTGGATATGCTCCTGTTGTAAAGAAGGCCAGAGCTTATTACAAGGATTTACTTAAAGGGAAATTGGGAGGTCTTCACGGGAACTTGACTTTTGCGGTATATTCCACAGTTGCCTTCAATGGAGGGAAAAAGGAATTTGATGAAATGCTTGGGATGTATCTAAGGGAAAAAGTGACTGAGGAGAAATTCAAGATGCTTGTTTCGTTGGGCTTGTTTAAGGATATTTCCCTGCAGGAGAAGGCACTTTCAATATCTTACTCTAATAATGTTAGGCTGCAGGATTCATTGCAGATACCCCAGGTAATTTCTGGCAATATAACCTCAAATTCACTCAAGCATTTCATAGCCAACCCCTATGGCAAAAAGATAATATGGAGGTGGATCAAGGAGAATTGGAGCATTATAAGAAATGCTTATCCGGAAAATTCCTCTTATTGGAGCGGGCTTCTCAAGGTGCTGGAAACAGTTTCAGATCCTATAGTGCTTGAAGATGTTGTCGACTTCTTCAGGACCAACAAGCCTTCCGATGTGATGAGGCCACAGCTAGCAAAATCTGTAGAATTCATGAAGGCAAACATAAAGCTGTTCAATGAATATAGGGCAAAGGATACGCATTGAGCAGAATGTTGTATACGTCCTTGTAGCTGCAATAGGCAGGCAATTGTGCTGTTGTCCGGATGCGCTATGCCTTATGGCTCACACTTATTACGAATTTATATATTTGCTTATCCTCCTCCAGTATTATACTCTCTACATTGTACTTCTTGAGGACATTGGCAAGCCCTTTGTATTCCGCATCCGTGAGCTGTGCCTTGACTTCTATCTCATACGTAAGCTTATTAATCTCTTTACCTTCCATATCCGGCCACCTATCGAATATGGAAAATAAATTGAATTTAAACTTTTTGTGCAATTCATTATTTTATTATCTTTCATCCCCATTGCCGCTTATCTTTCCCTCTTCCATCCTCTTGTTAAGCTTCTCGAGGTTATAGTTGGCAATCTCCTCCAGGCTGTATCCAATCTCCTCTGATACGGATGCAACATACCACAGTATGTCCCCAAGCTCTCCTTTTATCCCTTCCTTGTCGAGATTATTGTCCCTTGCTATCTTCTTGACCTTGTTAGCAAGTTCTCCTGCCTCTCCGCATAGCCCTAATGTGGAATAATATATTCCTCCATCCAGTTTTTCCGGATACATCTTTGTCCTCCTGCTTGCCTTCTGGTACTCATTGAGATCCATAACATCACTGATAATATTTTTATTTTAAGCAATAAATACGCTTGCATTGGCAGATCTCCTATGCATAGATAAGCTAAAAGATTATAGTCCTAACGTTTTTATTATTTTAGTTAGATATACCTATGATTTTCATGAAAGAGCAAAATTCAAACACAGACCAGAAGCCAACAACAGTTGAAGAAGGAGATGAAGTAGAAGTATATTATACTGGTAAATTGCAGAGCGGCGAAGTCTTTGATTCCAATGAAAAGAGTGAACCTCTTAAATTCAAGGTAGGCTCAGGAGAGATAATAAAGGGATTTGACGATGCGGTAAGAGGCATGAAGGAAGGCGAATCCAAGGATGTCGAGATTGAGCCAAAAGATGCTTATGGAGAGTACAGCAATGATCTTTCAATCAAAGTGCCTCTATCGACGTTTGGGGACAGCAAGCCAGTGAAAGGTATGGGCGTAGAGACAGAAGAAGGACAGCAAGGCATTATAACTGATGTTAATGATACAGAGGCCACGGTTGATTTTAATCCACCCCTGGCAGGAAAGGTCCTGAAGTTCAATATAAAAGTCTCTCAGGTAAAAAAGAATTGAATGGATAAGGCAACATGCCTTAACCTGCCGGAACTTGTTTTTCAAAAATCGTAGATGAACTTGTCGTGCGACTTTATGAAATTGGCAACTTTCTCTGCTATCTCCGGATTCATCCTGCCGCCATAATGCATCTCTCTTGAAAAATTGACATCAAACATTGCTGTCCTGCGGTTTCCCAACTCGCTTATAAAATCATAATCGATGCTATTCCCTTCAAAGTCATCGTGCTCGTCCATATAATATAGGTTCTTTGGCAAATTATTCTTATTTGCATATATCAGATCATCCGAACTCATAAATAGAGTATGGCGATCGGAGAAATCTATGGTTATAATATGCAGCGGGCTTGCATCAAGGAGCTTTCCGTCATCGGTTTCTATCTTGTCGACTGGCACCTTTTCGTTCTTTGTCAATCCAATTAGCTGAATGCTGTCATCGTAGTTGTACTTTAAAACAAGGTACTTTTTCCCTGACAAGCTTATTATCCCTTCATCAAGAATGTATTTGCTTATTGATTCTACCTTTTTGGCTTCCTTAGCAGATAATTCTTCCCTGTTAAGCACCTTGTAGATTATGCCATCGGCTATATCAGAATGCAGATAAAAATACTTTTCTGGGTCGTCCCTGCTATAATAATCATCATATACCCCCATAGACTTAATCACTCCTGTCCGCGCCAGGCTCAAATTTACGTATGGGTTGGATGAAAAGTTCCCCCTCAACAGGTTTTTGTTCCCATTCTGATTCTGGTTCTGTGGCTTTGGCTTTTTATTTACCCTGTTAAGCATCTTTACAAGAAGGTCCATGTTTCTTCCACTATGGCTTACCCTATTGTCAATGCTGTCGCTATCCCTTACATATTCCAGGTTTATTACTTTCATATACGCATCTATGCTTATAGATTTGGAGTACTCTGATTCGTAATTTCTCTCTACACGCTTGTCCATATTAAAGCCTTTTTACATTTATTATAAAAATATAAAAATATTTACTACTTATCTGCAGAAATGAGAATGAAATGTTATTTTGCAAAGTTTATCCGTTGAGGCCTACAAGTTTTTAAATGGAAAACCAAAAATTGATAGGAATATTCTATCCTAAACTATTCTTATAATGCTTTTCAGTCTTTTGGCTTTTCAAGAGTTGCATAGCCGGTAAGCTTCCATCTTTTGTTTATGTTCCTCATTATGGCTATCTTTTGCCCGCTTTCGGCACACACTGGATGCTTTATTGATATCTCTATGCTGTTCTTTCTTACTTTCTCAACATATCCTACAACGGTCAATGTGCCGATGCTCAATATCACAGGCTCATTCACCGAGAATGCATTATCGTGCATATCGGGCCTGTTTAATGAATGGTAAGCTATATTCATGCTGTTTATCACGGGCGGCAGCTTGTCCGGGAATCCTGCAACGTTTCCCACCAAGCCGTCTGCCTTGGAGAACTGTGGATCCATCAATGTTGATATTCCTATAAGCCCTCCGGGGAGGGCATAGTCAAGCTTATCGCTTCCATTGTCTATCTCCACTATCTTTGTTATTACCGGCTTGTAAACTTCACGCTTCTGGTTAGGGCTTGAAACCTTTATCCCAGGCCTTATCTCTATGGTATCTCCTGGATTAAGCTTTCCCCTTATCAGTGTGCCTCCTATTACCCCGCCTACAAGTTTGTTTATCTTTTTCCCAGGCTTGTTAACGTCAAAGGATCTCGCTATATACATGAACGGGTCTTGGTTCTCGTCAAACTTTGGCTTTGGCATCTCGACTATCTTCTTAAGAAGAACGTCTATGTTTATATTCTTTGTTGAAACTACTGGTATTATGGGGGCGTCCTCTATTATGCTCCCTTTTATGAACTCTTTTATCTGCTTGTAATTTTCCTCCGCAGCCTTCTCCCCCACTATGTCTATTTTGGTCTGGACTATTATTACATCTTTTATCCCTAGCAAGTTGATTATCATCAGGTGCTCTTTTGTCTGAGGCATTGGGCAGGGCTCGTTTGCTGCTATAACAAAAAGCAGTGCATTTATCAGATTTGCACTTGCTATTGCAGTAGCCATCAATGTCTCGTGCCCAGGGGCATCCAGTATTGAGATGCGCATGAAAGGCACTGGCGCATTCTTGCATCCTTCGTACTTGTCGTTTACGGTATATACCTTATTCCCTTTGCTGTCCTCGCACTCGTTTATTATTGTGTCTGCATAGCCCAACCTTATAGTCATATTCCTCTTCAAGCTTTCGCTATCCCTATCTGTCCACTGGTGCGTCAAAGCCTGGACCAACGATGTCTTTCCATGGTCTATATGGCCTAATGTGCCTATATTGATTACGCTATGCTTTATCTGATCCAACAAATCACTTGTTATTTCTTCTCGGCCTCTTTCTCGTTTTCGGCTTTCTCTTTCTTCGGGAACATCTCGCTGATATTCGCATTCCCATAATCTACTATCATCGTGTTGAGCTGCACCACTTTTTCGTTTATGGTATTGCCTGCTACTGTGACCCTTTCGTACTGCCCTTTGTCCTTTCCGGCATTGGCGATCCTGCGCAGAACTCCAACTTTCATTGATCCGCTGACGCTTTTTTCCATCCCAAATCCGCTGTCATCGGAGCCTCCCGTAATCTTCAATTTGCATCCGTTAAGGCCAAACAGTGATCCATCTACTACATCTCCTATCTTGGCCCCTATAAGGGATGCCAATATTTCATCACTTACTTCTTTCTGTGCGGTCAATCCCGTTTTTGGATCTGAATATACTACCTTCATTTTATCACTTGATAAGCTTAATTCCAGTTAGCTTAAAGCATATTTCACTAAATCCCTGCTATTTCATTAGATGCAGGATTAACTTGAATGCAATTAAGCAATTAGCAATCATTATATTATCTTAATAATACTTATAAATGCTTTTCGTTGATGCTGGCTATTTATTGCTGTTATAAATCTACCGTTATCGTTTTATCCTTTAAGTCTATGCCAGTTATATTCAGGTAAGGAAATTTGGATTTCAAATCTTCCAGCGTTATGTGCCTCTGCGAAAGCGCGAATTCAAGCACCTCATTAAGGACCGCCATGTTCTCGAATATTTTCTTCCCTGCCCGCCTGTCATACTCCACTCTCTCCTTCATGCTCTCTATTATCTCCATCTGTTTCCTTACGCTTGATGCAGCCTCTTCTGCCTTCTCATTGACCTTTGGGATTGCCTGTTCCGCACCCTCGCCGTAATTTACATCATCAAGCATTTCGCTTATGCTGCTTTTTGTCTGGGACTTCTTATCTTTGTACTTGATTAAAGGGCATATTGCAAAATCAAGTATCCCGTCAGCTGCATCAAAATATATTATTGGCTGGGGGGTTTGTATTAGATTGGTCTTTAGGTGGATTTTGTCCAATATGCTGGAAAGCATACTCTCATTTATTTCGGACAATTTTGAGTTTGGGTCTGCTCCGCATTCCAGAATGGAATCCTCAATGTAAGGCAGCCCTATGTTTACGTTGGAATTCAGGAACTTTATCAGCTTCTGCGATCCGTCCGCATTGGAGAGAATCTCGTTTAGCATCTGCGGCATCCTTGATTCAATCGCATCCGTTATTGTTATTTTCGCCTTTTCCGGAGGCTTGTAGATTTCATTTACCCGGATTTTCCTGTCCTTGAACTCGTGCTGCTTGTATGCCAATTCTATCTTGGATTGATCATCGGCAACTATCATGTTTCCCTTTGCGAACATCTCTATTATCATATACTTTTTGGTTTCCCCTTTTGCAAACCCTATCTTTATTATCCTGTCATCATTTATCTGCGATATTTCCTCTACATGTGTACCGTTAAGCCTTTTGCGGACTGCCGATTCAAATGTCGATTTATGGTTATCCGCTGATTTTAGATATTTTGTCTTGTTGAAAGAATAGCATAGCTTGCACGATATGTTTACCTTTTCCCCTGTTCTGGAAAGCTTCAGCCTGAATTCATCCTCTGAAACAAGGTAAAATTTGTCTACGAACATGCCTTCTACATTTTTAAGCTCTTCTATAACTGCGGTTATTTCCAAGGTTGATAATTGTCTCATAGGGTTTACTTGCTCGCTTTGAGCTTTTTCTTGCCCTCCTCCTTGACCGTCCTTGAGAATAATTCTATTGTTTTCTTTACGTTTACAGATTTCTCAAATGCTGTTCCTATCTGGACCATATCGGCCCCAGCTTTCAGTATCTTTGAGATGTCAGAATCGCTGATTATGCCGCCGGCAACTATGTAAGGGACATTTATAACGGATTTGACTGCTCTCACCATCTCTTCGGGAACCGGACCTGAATGCTGCATCCTCGGGTTTGATCCTGTATCCGTTATTATAAACCTGTCCCCCAGGTACTGGCCAGCAAGAGCAAGTGCCGCGGCTATGTTCGGCTTTTCCCTTGGCACAAGATTGGCGTCCCCTACCCATCCGACAGTCCCACCCGGTGATACAACGATGTACCCTATTGGCAGCGCTTCTATGTTCATCTGCCTTATCAAAGGTGCAGCAAGCATCTGCGCCTGTGTTATCCAATAAGGATTCCTTGCATTTAACAGCGACATGAAGTAGATTGCATCCGCATATTTGGTTATCGTCGCAATGTTCCCTGGAAAAAGGACGATTGGGGTGTCAACCTTTTCCTTTACCTTCAGTGCAAGGTCATCAAGTATCTCTCCCTGCACTCCAGTGCTTCCCCCAACCACTATAAGGTCCGCACCTCCTTGGCTTATGGAAACCGCAGAGTTTATTGCATCCTTCTCCGATTTATAATCCAGAGGGTCTATTACAGAAAGCAGAAGAGATCCCTGGGTATCCAGTTTTTCATATATGTACTTTTCCACTTTCCCTATCTTGGTTTTAAATTGCATTAACAACACCGTAATTATCATTAAATTTTAAGTACTTCCTTCTTATAGGAATCGATAAGGTTCTTTCCTTCTGTGTATATAGTATCCTTGGGCTGGAATCCCATATCCGCCTTCGCTTTTGATATATCGAGTACCCTATCGCTTGTCAAAAATTCGAATTCGTCCTTATTTATATTCATTATGTGCTTTGCCAAATTTGCCACGGTCCTTGGTATGGTGCGGTTTGAAGGCGGCACGTTTAGCTCTTTCGCGACAAACTCAAAAATGTCCCTAAGAGTGTAAGGGATCCCATCGGATATGTTATAAACGCTATTTTTTGATACGTTTAGCTTCATTGCCAAAATCATCGCTTTGACTGCATCGTCTTGGGATACAAGTATTAGGTGGTTTGTTCCCTTATTCCCTACGTAATAGGCTTTGCCCTTGTGGACTAATGAGAATACCTTGTAGAACGGGCCTTTGTAATCGTAGCCGTAGAATATGCCAAACCTTAATATCGTATAGTTTATGTTTTTATTTGCCTTGCATATTGAAGTTATTACCTGCTCTGCCATAACTTTGCTCTCTGAATAAGGGCTTTTTGGATTGAATTCGGAGCTCTCGGTCAATTTCTCCTCTTTCCTTGTGTAACCGTATACCGTAACGCTTCCGGCGAATATGAACCTAACGCTCTTCTTTGATCCTGATGTAGCTTTTACCAAGGAATTGAGAAGGTTCTCCGTGCCTACCACATTTATGTTAACTAGTTCATTGAAAGTGTACTTGGAATTGTATGTTGCTCCTGCAATGTGGAATACGTTGTCGACACCCTTGCATGCTTCTATCAGGTTCTGCTCGTCTGACTCCCTCTTGAATGTAATATCTGATATATAAGGTATTACGCCGGGAGGCATTTTAAGAAGATCTCCGCTTTCATCGGGTGGATTCCTGAGTATTACACGCACCTCGTGCCCCTCGTTGAGAAGTTCGATTATGAGGTGCTTTCCGACCCCTGAGGTTGACCCAGTAACAAGGTCTACAATCCTTTGCCCAGAATCCTTGCCAGGCTTAGATTTTCTCAATCGGGAGGTCTTTAATGTCATCGTAATCAACCTTTTTGTCTTTTTTATCCAACAGATTTACAGCTATCTCCTTTATACGCCCGCTGGTAAGCTTGTTTATCGCATAAGGTATCCAATCCTTCCCATATGCGGTATAAATGCATAAATTTATGTTGTTCTTTAGCAACATGCTTATCTTCTTGTTGCTGTACCCTAATGGAATCTCAAAAGTTAAATTTCTTTTTATTGCACGATTGGCATTTATGAACTTCTGGACCATCTTTTCATCTTGCATGTAGATGTATATGTTGACCTTCAGCCCTTTAAGCTTTGATACTGCATTTCCGTACTCTGTGAACAGGTCTGTCTTTTTCTTTGGCTTGGTGTCCATGATATCCGCAGGCTTCCTGCTCTCATATGGGATTATTTTTATGTTCTTGACAAGAGGGATGCTCTTAAGAAGCTTCTTTGACTCAAACTTGTCCAGAGGCACTTCTACACCTATCTTGTTGTCTTTTATCGCGCTCGCAAAGTTAATTACGGAATCAATGTCATAGCAGTCCTCGTATTCTATCCAGAGAACATTCTTTGAAGATAAATAGTTCAGCATATCAGGTATCATTTCGTCTATGCCCTGCTTGTCCGGGTATCCTATCTGCGACAACCTTAACGATATGTCAGAGTTTATCCCAAGCCTGAATAGCTCTTTTGTAAGCTGCAAGTATGACGTATAGTTATAATGAAAATTAGGGCTGGCTGAGTTATACCTTGAATCATTCAGAAATGTGAGTGAAGCCCTAAGGCCGTTCTTGTTTATCTGCTTTGCAACTCTTATAGCTGATGCAGCAGTGACTCCGGCTATATGCTTTTTAATTAATTTGTAGACTAATTTTTCAAGCAAACTTTTGTCATCCGCCACCTTATCACGATCTATGCAAAAACATACTGCTATCATCCTTCAAATTTTTAGATAGATAGGTTATAATTGACATTTGAATATTAACCTGTATATTCTTTAGGGCCTTCCACAAAAGAAAACAATCTTGGTTATTTGGTATTTGAGCGCGCTCAAATGTGCTAAGTTATATTTTTCATACAGCTATAAATACTTTTCTTGTCAGCGGTCTACCTTGCAATTGGGCATAGGATTTTTGCATTCCGCGATTTGGTTTCGGCAGATGCTTATTGCCTATACCTCTAAACAGGGTAATAGGGTGCCTTATCATAGGGCAGGTGGCGTGTTGTTTGTCTGTTTTCCGTTCGTTATGCTGTAAAGGTAGTTTCTGAATATATTTTCCCATAGGTCCTTGTCCTTGTTCTCGGAGTAATCTCCGCTTTTCACTGCGTTTTCTACAGCAGTGAGCAGGTTTCTGTCAAAACTTCCATTTGCCGCCTGCCTCTCAATTACCGTTATCGCTACCGCCTTTTTCATAAGCTCTAGCGCCTTGCTGCGCCCGCCACCCTTTGAGACTGCCTCTATATCGCTCTGTTCTATTTTGATGTGCTGCAACCCATCTATTTTGGTTAAACCGCTATTTGCAGCTGCATCAAACTTCTTCTTCTCGGAAGGGTATTGTGTATCGTACCAATTTTGGAATAATGCTTTCCATACATCAAACTTCTGGCCGGATGTCAGGCTCTTGTCTTTTAGGCCTTTTATATAATCTACATTATCTTTCTTTGAAATTTCATTTATCCTGTCCAATGCACCTCCGTTAAGCTTTATGTATTTTATTGTCCCATCATACCATTCACTGTCATTTCCTGTGGTGGTGCCGCTACTATTAGCATTTACTTTGCTTGTATCCGTATTTGTACTTGGGGTGCTTTTACTTTTCGGACCTTTTGCAGGAGCTTGGCTTTCCTTTGGTGAATCCTTTTTATTTCCCATTGCCATATCCTGCGGTATTAACTGATCTGCGTCACTTTTCTTGATATTGTTTAGATACAAAGACGCTTTTGCCGATGATCCTGTCTGGGCCAATACATTATAGGTATTTCTTAATATTTCCACTTCGCTATATAACTTGTAGTATTTGGATATCATATCAGTTAGGGAGTCTACTTTAACCTGGTCCATTTTCTTCAATCCTTCCTCAATCCGGGAATTCACTTTCCTTATGCGGCGGTTCCTCGCGGATATGGCGCTTGCCAGCACACTGCCCACGCCTGCAGGATTTGATTTTTTGACAAGTAAATTAACCTCATTTACATTGCCCAACATATCCACTATCTCATTGAAACCTGACTTTGAGTTTGGCAGATTATTGATTTCATCATATATGCCCCTTATGCTGCTTTTAAGGAATCTCTTGAACTCGCTTGGGTCATTGGTATTATAACCTTTTATGGAATCCTGCAGGTCTTTTATCCCTTCCGCTACCCCTTCCTTGGATTTTGAAATTGCGGATGACTGCATCTTTTCAAGCATGTTCATCGCTTTTTCATACTCCTGCTGGGTCAAGCTTCCAAAGCTGCTTCCAGGCTTATAGCTTGCTATGTTTCCTGAATTGTACTTCAGATCTTTTACAAAATTGCTTATTTCGTTTATTATAGAAGGATAATTTGTTATGGTGGATTTCATCTCGTCCTTGAAATCCTTGAATTCCTTTTCATTTTTAATCATTTTTTTAGTTATACTCATTATAATGCACCTTTACCAATAACAATCAGCTTAATAGATATTTATAGATTTTTATAAGCAAACGAAAATGCTTTAAATTGTAGTATAAGCAGGATGTTTCCACTCATTTGCTTGGATGCACACCATTGTTGTGAATGCTGTAGAGGCATATCCCATTTAATGGGCAATTGGTGCATAACGGCTTCTTCAGGCAGTAATCCTTTCCTAGTTGCACCATCTGCGCGTGGAAATCCTTGTATAATCCTAAATCTTTTTTTATTCCCGATTCTATCTCCTTCTGCAATTCGTCATAGCCTATATTTCTGTATGCCTCCTCCTGCCTATAAACCCTTCCCAATATCCTCCTTGTATACGCATCTACCACAAATACTGGCTTGCCTGACGCATAAAGTATTATCGAGTCCGCTGTCTCCCTTCCTATGCCCTTCATGGAAAGCAGGCTTTCTCTAAGGTTTTTTGCGTCTAAGGAAAGAAAATTTTCGAATCCATCGTAATCTTTTATTATTGCTGAGCATATCTCTTTGAGCCTTATTGCCTTCTGCCTGTAAAAGCCTGCAGGATGCACAAGCTGCTGCAAATAGTCTATATCGCACTCGGATATCTTAGATATATCAAGCATGTGTGCATCTTTTAAGTTGGCAACCGCCTTTTCCACGTTCTTCCATGAGGTCTGCTGGGTCAATATAGCCCCTACAAGAATCTCAAAATCAGAATCTCCTGGCCACCAATTAAGGAACCCGAATCTTTTCTTAAGCAGCCTATATATTGTTTTCATATCCTTCGAGAGGATGAAATCACCTTTAGATACAATAAAATATTCCTCCAATTACTATTATATTGGTTATTGTCCAGCATAATATTGGAGACGTTCGGTTTGCATACATAAATTACATTATGTTCTATACATCCATGATGATTGTATCGTAAACCGGGAGCAATGCCCGAATTACAGATAGTGGTAATTTAGTCCCCCGATTCTTCCTCGAATCCGTTTTTCCTCCAGTTGTCCATGCCTCCTTCCAAATGGTATATTTTCTTGACGCCAAGCCTTACCAGCTCATTTGCAGAAGCCCTGCTCCTGTGCCCTGTCTTGCACACCAGTATTACATTGTCCGGAACACCGAATTTCTCCACAAATCTCTTCTCGCTTCCGTGAGGGTACAATACAGCGCCTTTGATGTGTCCATTCCTGTACTCCCAGTCTGTCCTTACATCAACAAGCATATAGGAATCGCCCTTTATCCTCTCTTTTACCTCTTCTGGAGTAAGGTCTACAAGTTCCTTTGGTGGCACAAAGTAATCCATCATTGACATGATAACACAAACAAAAAAGAGATCAAACCTTTATTTCTCCGGAATCTATTTTCTTTATTACTTCGCGCGGGTCCTGGCCTTCAACCTTCACTCCCATGCTCTTGCAAGTCCCAATTACCTGCTTTAGCTTTTCTTTCTCGGATTTTCCGTAGAGCACGGCGTCTTTTGATTTTGCTATCTTCTTTAACTGCGCAATTGTTATATCTCCAACAGTCTCATCCTTTGTCTTTGCCCCTGAAGTCAGCTTAAGCTCTTTCAATATGATTGCACTTGTAGGTGGAGATCCTACTTCAATCCTGTAATCCTTAGTCACATTGTCGACTATTACGGTTATTGGAACTTTTATTCCCGCATAAGCAGAGGTCTGCTTATTAATCTCCGCGATTATTGCGCCTATATTTACTCCCAATGGACCTAATGCAGGCCCAAAAGGTGGTCCTGCTGTTGCCTTTCCTCCTTCTATTAAACCTGATATTTTTACTTCTGCCATTTATTACACCTTATTAAGTATGTTAGGATTCAGCTGATACATGCTGCACTACCTTAGCCGTATTCATCTTTGTAGTTATAGGTATTGGTACAACAACGTCCATAAGCTCGACTGTTATCTCGCTCTTTACAGTATCGGCCTTTATTACCTTTGCCTTATAGCCTTTGAATGGCCCGGTCGAGAACTCCACTATGTCGCCGACATATATCTCCGCGGCTGTGTTGTTTGCAGCTATCATCTTGTTAAGCTCCTCGCTGCTCAAGGCCTTTGGCAATATGCCTTTCACGTTTCTTTCACGGCTTATAAAACTCCTGGCGGACAATTCGTCCTCCGCTTCCATGATTATATAACCCCTCATGCCTTCTATTATTGCTATTGAGTAAATAGGCAAATCCGACTTTAAGGCCTTATTCTGCAATACACTCGCCACTATCTTTTCTTGGCCTGAGGTCACTTTTACTACGAAATACACGTTAACCACTTTGATTAATTACCTGCCCTTAATAATTGGAAATTTGGATTTAACCTTTATAAATGTTATTATTATTTAGGGGATAAGGAATTGATAAGGATTAGCAGTATAAATATAAATTCTTTTCCAAAGGATTGCTTTTGTTAAAACAGTAAGGTGTCTTTATGATACATGAAATGTCGCTTTATGAGGATCCATTTGAGAAAATTAAGGGTGGAAGGAAATCGATAGAGGTAAGGCTTTATGATGAAAAACGCAGGAAGGTGAATGTAGGGGATGCAATAGTGTTCAGAAAGCTTCCGGATAAATCCGAGTCGCTTAGGGTGGTGGTTGTTGGATATTCTGTATTCGGGTCATTCAGGGACCTGTTCATGAACTTTGACAAATCAAAATTCGGGCATCCTGAAAATATAAGCATAGATGACCAGATTAAATTGTCAAGGCAGTATTATACGGAGGATAAAGAAAAAGAATATGGAGTTATGGGCATACACATAAAGCTTGCAGATTGATTTAGTATTTGAGCTGCTTTTTTAGCCTTATCAAATTCGCTGATTCCATCGCCTTTGAAAGGAACTTGTTCAATTTCACAGATGGCTTGTAGAAATCTGTCTCCATTGCACTTAGGCCTTTTCCCTCAAACACTATCTTGCTCCTGCTGTCCTTTATTGTTATCTCATATGTAGAGGTATCCAGCTTTATCTCAAAGTCATCTGTCCTGTAGCTCTTATACTTCGTACCTCTTAAGAATAAACCTTTTGGCAAGCTCCCTATATAATCTGTTTTCCCAAGATCCTCCGCTATGCTCTTCGCTTTTAAGTAAACTTTTGTGCGTTCAGCAAGCTGCTTATTAAGTTCAACCTTGTTTCTTTCTTCGTAAGCCTTTCTTACAGTGGTCCTTAAGTTGATGTAGCTGTCTTTTGATGTAAGCGTTTCGTTATCCCTGTTATTGTAGTCCTTTGTCATTGTATTGCCTATCATAAAACCCACTAAATTCACTATCGGCTATTTAGATATTTAAATCTTGCCTTTGGCCGTGCTGCAGCTGTATTTTGCCATCTTTAAAAAAACTTAAATATGTGAATTTACAACATTATATTGATTAGCATGATTCAGGATGAAAGGTTAACCCTAGGCATAGATATAGATGGCACTTTGGCCGATACCGTGGGTTTGGTACTGGAACTTTACAATTCGGAGCACAAATTTCAGGCTTCAAAGGAAGACCTTAAGCTTTATGAAATGGCAAAGAACCTTCCGGAAATAGATGGTGGTAAGGTAAAGGAGTACTTTGAAAATTCATGGGATAGATGGAATGAAATCGCACCTGTTGACAATGCGGCATCTGATGTCATTAGGAAGCTCGCGGAGCTTTACAACATACGGATAATAACCGCTACTTTCGGTGACACTGGCAATGTCAAGCGTTGGCTTGAGCATAATGAAATAGTGTATAATGATTTTGTCCACTGCGACTCAAGCGAAAAGTACAAATACTGCGATATACTTGTAGATGACAGAGTAAGCTGCATAAATGCGGTCGCAGAACACGGAGGCAGGGGAATTCTTATGGAGCAGTACTGGAACAAGGCGGACCCAACCGAAGAGATTAACGAAAATGTGGTAATAGCCAAGAACTGGAACCACGTATATGATATTTGCATTAATGGATTGGATATTGCCTCAAATGAGTATTAGAAAGAGTTTTAAGCGTTTAAACCTAACAATATATGATAATATGAGATTCATAAGACATGATAGGAACCATCCGTATGTTTTGAAGCTTAAGGATCTGCCTTTTATACAGACACTTCTCGGCAATCCCAAGGACGATGCTGAAAAAGAGAAATTTGAGAAGATTGGGTCTTACTCGATATATCTGTGTGCGTGCGGGCTTTCGAAGAACAAGCCTTTCTGCGATGGACATCACGCAAAAACTATGCAGGAGAAGCCAGAGCCTGCCTACATATACGACAATGACGGGAATGTTGTTACAACACTTGAAAAGCTATTGGACTCTTCGGGAAAAGAGCTTAACCTTCCAAAAGAATACGAATGATTTTTGTTCCGACCTGTTTGAGCTTTTAGTTTTAAATGCCAAAATCGTGAATAAATGGATATATTAAATTCGATGCCCCCTTATAATTTATTTGGATTGGAAGGAAGCGACTATGACAAGGCAAAGGTTGTGGCTATTCCGATACCATACGACTCTACAACTAGTTATAGGTCGGGATCAAGGGAAGGGCCCCATGCGGTAATAGAGGCAAGCAGGAACATAGAGCTTTACAGCGAGATCCTTGAAAAAGATATAAGCAGGATGGGCATTTATACAACAGAAGAGATTTTGCCTGATGTCAGCTCACCGGAAAATATGGTAAAAAGAATAGAATCCGAAGTGTCGCATTTCCTGGACGACGAAAAGATACCGTTGGTCATAGGAGGGGAACATACGGTAATGGTCGGGAGCCTACGGGCAGTTTCAAATAAGTACGGAAAGGATGGATTCAGCGTCCTGCACTTTGATGCACACTCCGATTCAAGGGATTCCTTTATGGGAAGCAAATACTCGCATGCGTGCGTAATGGCACGTGCGAGGGAACTGTGCGATAGCTGCTACAGCGTTGGTGTGAGGAGCATAGACGAGGAGGATTACAGGAAGTACAAAGATATACTTTACATGAAGGACATCAATAGCATGGATGACGATTCCATTGCAGACATGATAATAAGAAGTACGAAGAAAAAGCTTTACTTCACGTTCGACCTGGACGTGATGGATCCTTCCGAGATGCCAAGCGTTGGTACCCCAGAGCCAGACGGGATGAGATACAAGCAGATATCCAATATATTATCTAAGGTTTTCCCAGAGAAGGAGGTGATTGGTATGGACTTCACGGAACTTTGCCCTATACCAGGATTTACCGCACCTAATTACATCGCGGCAAAGCTCATCTATACTGCATTAGGATATGCTTTTGTTGCAAATAAAAAGTAATATATATTTTCTGCTTTTATTATTTACAATGTCAACTTTAGATAATTCCCGGAATTTTGTGATCTCGTTGGGCGGATCATACTTGTTCTCTGATTACAAGCACTTGATTGACTTAAAAAAGATAATCAACCACAGCGGGAGAAGGTTTGCGATAGTTGTTGGAGGAGGCAAGCTCGCCAGGGACTACATAGAATTCGGCAGGGAGATAGGGATAAACGATACGGGATTGCACAGGATAGGGATAAGGTCGACCGAGATAAACGCTTACATAATCTCCATTTTCCTGAAAGCAAAGCTTTACGTGGGCGATCCGCGCAAGATTAAACTCGATTCGAAATCCATTGCTACGGGAGGATACAAGCCAGGATGGACAACCGATGTGGGGGCGGCGTATGCGGCTGTCGCTACCGGAAGCCCTGTCGTATTCAACATATCAAAAGAGAAAGGAGTATACAATAAGGATCCTTCAAAGTTCAAAGATGCAAGAATGCTTAAGAAGATGGGCTTCAAGGAGCTCTACAAATTGACAGGTGGCAGGAGGATGCCCGGAATGAACTATATATTCGATCCTGAAGCGGCAAAGATATGCGAGAAGAACAATATAGAGGTTGTTGTGACCAATGACTTGAACGACCTGTCCCGCTACCCTGATAATGTCAAGGGCACAATAATAAGCTAATCCCCTCCCAGCTTTTCATTCATCTCTCCTATAAGCCCTATGGTGTGCACCCTTTCTCCGTGATAGGGCTTGAACGGCATGCCGTTCCCTTTGAAGAATCCTGAGAAAAACTCTACATATATAAGCCTCACTCCTTGTATGCCGGGCTCAAATGCGGCTATCACTATCGTGAATATCTGCCCTACCAAGAGTATTATAACACCGACTATTGCAAACAGTATTGACTGCGAGAGCGATTTCAGGAATATCTGGTCTATTACCTCAGCGAGTATTATTGTTGACAGCAATATCCCTATAAGCCTCATGTATGACAGCACGTTGCTTATCAGAGAAGGAAGCTCTATCAGCGATCCCCCTCCTTCAGAATACAGGACTATTCCAAGCCCTATCACTATTAGCACGTAGTATATCATCGCCGGAAGCGTTGAAAGCTCGGTTACACCGGAATGGAGCAGCATAAGCCCTACCATCACTATGCCTATCTCTATAAGTATCCATCCAATCCTTCCAGCCGCACGTTTCTTGTTGTTTACAATCAAAGCGTTTATGAATCCGAAGAACATACCCGCGGCAACCATCACAACTCCTATCCATCCGGCTATGACAAGCATTGTAGACAGGTTTGTCTCAAGGTTGAATCCTTGGTAGAATGGAAGCGAAAATCCCAGGTACTCATTGAACAGGATACCGAATATTATCGCAAGTATGGATCCAGGCAGTATGCCCTTGGCTATCATGGCCAGCCCGTTATCGCTCACAATAGAATGTATGAACGATGATATCTTGCTCTCTTTCTTGGGGACTTTGGCAGGCTTCTTCACCCTCCACATAAGGAAAAGCGAGAGCAGCAGCAGTATGGCTCCATACCCTGCGTCCCCCACCATCAATCCGAAGAATATAGGAAATACGATTGCGAATGGGAAAGTCGGGTCTATCTCGTTGCTTTGCGGCAGAGAGTAGAACTTCACGAACGACTCGAAAATCCTTATGTGCTTGTTGTTGTCCATCTTTGTAGGGGCCACTTCATCTGTCTTGAGGACTTGTATTATGTATTTCCCGAAAGTGGCCTTGTCAAGCATCTTCTCAAGGCTGCCAAGGCTCTTCTTTGCGATCCATCCCTCGAGTATCACCATGTATTTTGTGATTCCGAGCTTGTTCATTATGCTTAGCTCCTGTGATTCTATATCGAATTGCTCGTCCAATGCGGCAACCAAGTCGTAGTATTGGTCCGACATTGCATTCATGCTGCTCTGCAGCTTCTTTATCTTTTCCTCGGCACTTTTTATATCACTGTCAAGCGCCTTTACAGCCTCTTCCGCCGTCCCTTCAAGATGGGGTATTACCTCGACAAGCATCTTGTAGTTGCTTGCAAGCTTTCCGAACACACCCTCTTCGGACCTCTTTATCACGACAAGGTAAAGGCTCTCGTTCTCCACTATTATCGAATCTCCCAGCTTTCCTTTCAGCTCGTTTAGGAATTTCTGCATGCTGGCGCGGTAAGCCTTATCCGAGTGATTCTTGAAAACGGCATAGGATATTATTATATCGGTGTTGAGCGCATCCAGGTCAACTTCAAGTTTCGGCAGCTTCTGCACCAGGCTCTTCGCCTTTGCATCGTTTGATATTATCGCATTGTACCTTTCCATCTCTTTTGTAGTCTCAATGGCTTCGTCATAGATCTTCACAGAGTCTGCCTGCTCTATAAGGTCCTTAAGGCTCTCGAACTTGTATTTCTTTACTATTGGCCTTTGGTAGAGCGTCGACTTCAATGTCCTGAACTTTGCAGAATACTTTGATATCTCATTATAGCCTGCATTCTCGTCTCTTTTTATTACAGTGTTAAGCTCCTGGGGCATCTCGTTTATCTGCATCACGCCCAAATCGTACAGGTAGGATATTGCGGGCTTGTAGAAATCCCTGGCTACGATTATCCTTATCTTTACCATACGTTCAGGCATCATGAACATTTTATACACCAAATAATTCTTTCATTATCTTCTCGAATACGCCCATCGCCTTGTCCTTGTCGATGCTGCTTATCTTCGCCGCTTTCTCCTGTGCTTCCCTTATCGCTACATCATAGGATTCCTTTGATTCATCCTTTGCCTTGGCAATCGCGCTGCTGTAGCTCTCCATGGCAGACTCTTTGGATTTTGCGATCTCCTCCTCCGCACTCTTCTGTGCATCCTCAACTCTCTTCGCGGCATCCGCCTTCGCCTTTGCTATTGAGGCATCGGCATCGTCGCCTGCCTTCTTTATGTCGCTTAACACTTTAAGGTCGGCGGCATCCTGCTGGACCCCTTTTGCGCTTGAACTTGAATCTTTTTCAGACATGTAAAACACCAAATGCAATTATTATTACCACTAAAGCTGCTAATACAGCTATCTTCAATATTTCGGATATCCTGATTATCCTCGCAAACCTCCTCACCTGCTCCTTGGCGTAGTCATCACGGTAGTCCAATACCCTTCCTCCGTATTTATCGTACTTTGCGTATTTCGATACGTAGTCGTACTTCTCCAGCGTCTTGCCTCCATACTTAAGCAGGTTCCTTGTATTCATCTAGCTTGCCTTTTATAAACTTTAACGAGACCGTCTGGTCCCTCTCCATGTCCTCCAGCCTCGCCTGTATGTACTTTGCCTTGTAGACGAGAGCAGGTATGGAAACATGCTCTATCGCGTTTGAGCGCCTGTTGAGCTTCTCTATCTCGTACAATATCTCCTTCAGCGCGCTCTCCTTCGCCGCTACCTCTATAAGCATATTGAGCAGATTGTTGTAGGCATGTATCACATCAACCGCGTAAAGCGGAAGGTACTCTTCCGATGTGGTCATCTTGGTGCTTCCCAACTCTATATTTGGTATCTTTACACCCATTATGTTCCTTGATGACACCACTGCTGTCCTATTGGCCTGTTCATATGCAATCCTGTCAAAGACAATGCTTCCCAATGATATGTCGGCCATCCTGTTCGAGTTCATTGCCCTGTCTATTGAATTACGCATGTCCTCCTTCATCGCCTCTATCTGCCTTGCCAGGTCCAGAAATGCCATCACAAGGCTGGAGCGCTTCATCTTCAGGAGGTTGAGCCCTTTCCTGGCTACCTTTATTGAGCTCTTTGTCTTTATAAGCTCTATCCTTGTTATCTTTATGTTGATGTTGCTCATTTCTTCCACTTGCCGTACTTCTCTATGTAAGCATCCTTTATGCGCTTCATCTCTGATTTGTCAATATTTGAAAGTATGTCCCATCCAATGCCTAGGGTTTGGTCTATTGACCTGTCATCATAGTACTCCTGCTTCACGAACTTTGACTCGAACAGGTCTGCAAAATGCAGGTATTCCTTGTCCGCATCGCTCAGCGCTTCCTCTCCGACTATCTCGGTAAGGTTCCTTATGTCCTTTCCATGCGCGTATGCCGCGAACATCTGGTCCGCAACGTTGCTGTGGTCCTCTCTCGTCTTGCCTTTTCCTATCCCCTGGTTCCTTAGCCTTGACAAGGAAAGAAGCACGTCCACGGCAGGATAAAGCCCTTTCCTGTAAAGATCCCTGCTGAGCACTATCTGCCCTTCAGTTATATATCCCGTAAGGTCTGGTATTGGGTTTGTTATATCGTCTCCTGGCATCGTCAGTATGGGTATCTGTGTTATGGACCCCTTCTTGTCCCTTATCTTGCCTGCACGCTCGTATATAGTTGACAGGTCTGTGTACATGTAACCCGGGTAACCCCTCCTTCCAGGCACCTCTTCTCTTGCTGCCGAGACTTCTCTCAAGGCTTCGCAGTAATTTGTCATGTCTGTAAGTATGACAAGCACATGCATGTCGTGCTTGTAGGCAAGGTATTCCGCCGCTGTCAGAGCCATCCTTGGCAGCATCAACCTTTCCATAGAAGGCTCTGATGCAAGGTTGAGGAACACGATTGACTTGTCCAAAGCGCCTGTATTCCTGAATTCATTCATGAAGAAGTTTGCCTCTTCGCTGTTAAGCCCTATCCCTCCGAACACCACGCTGAAACCTTCATCGCTGCCAAGCAGCTTTGCCTGACGCGCAATCTGGGCTGCCAGCCTGTTGTGCGGCAATCCGGATCCTGAGAATATAGGGAGCTTCTGCCCTCTTACCAGCGTGTTCATCCCGTCTATCGTTGAGATTCCGGTTTGTATGAACTCTGAAGGCTCATCTCTTGCATATGGGTTGATTGCGCTGCCGTTTATATCGGCTTCTTCATCGCTGTATATCTCCGGGCCCCCGTCCCTTACCCTGCCCATTCCATTGAATATCCTTCCTATCATGTCGGTGCTTACCTTCAGCTTTGCAGTCCTTCCGGTAAACTTTACCTTTGTATTTCCTAGGTTCATCCCGGTTGTGTCGCCGAATGATTGTATAACCGCAATTCCGTCCTTGGTGTCAAGGACCTGGCCTCTGACCACGCTTCCATTCTCTAGCGTTATCTCTACTATTTCATTGTAAGCCGCATCCTTTATGCCTTCCACGAAAAGCAGTACGTTGGTTACCTGCTTCACTGTCTTGTAATAAACATTTTCCAATCAATCACCGCTAACTTTCACAATCTTGTCTATATCTGCTATTGAGGACTGGAGATCTTTGTAATATGCATCTATCTGGTCCTCTGGAGTAAACTTCATCCTTGCAATCTTTGCCTTTGCGTCAATCCTGCTCATCTGGGATGTCATCACGCCTCTTGCCACCGCAGCCTTCTCCTTTTCTCCTATGTCAATTATTGATTTGAGCATCAAGAACTGCTTGTGCATTGATGTGTAAGTATCAACATCATCGAAAGCATTCTGCTGTAGGTAGTCCTCCCTTATCATCCTTGCAATGTCAAGCACGGCTTTGTCGGACTCGGGCAATGCGTCATACCCTACCAGCTGCACAATTTCGTTAATGTCCGCTTCCTTCTGCAATATGTTCATAGATTCTGAATAAAGCCCGCTCCATAACTCGCTTGCATTTGAGCTGAACCATCCCTTCAGGTCATCTATGTATAGGGAATAGCTGTTCAGCCAGTTTATTGAAGGGAAGTGCCTTGCGTTCGCAAGGGATGCATCAAGCGCCCAGAACACTCTTGTAACCCTTAATGTATTCTGCACTACAGGATCCGAAAGGTCTCCTCCTGGAGGCGATACTGCGCCTATCGCTGTTACCGATCCTAGGTTTCCGTTTAGGGAGTGCACCCTTCCTGCACGCTCATAGAATTCTGCTATCTTCCTTCCCAGGTAAGCTGGATATCCTTCTTCTCCAGGCATCTCCTCAAGCCTTCCTGATATTTCCCTCAATGCTTCAGCCCATCTGCTCGTGCTGTCAGCCATCAATGCAACATCGTAACCCATATCCCTGTAGTATTCCGCTATAGTTATTCCCGTGTATATGCTGGCCTCCCTTGCCGCTACAGGCATATTGGAGGTATTGGCTATAAGTATAGTCCTGTCCATGAGCGGCTTTCCCGTCTTAGGGTCCTTCAATTCGGGGAACGTTGTCAATATCTCTGTCATCTCGTTTCCTCTTTCCCCGCATCCTACGTAAACGACTATCTTGCTGTCGCTCCATTTCGAAAGCTGCTGCTGTATTACGGTCTTTCCTGATCCAAAAGGCCCTGGAACCGCTGCAGTGCCTCCTTTCGCGACAGGGAAAAGCGAATCTATTACCCTCTGCCCTGTTATCAATGGAACGTCTGGAGGAAGCTTGTCCTTGACAGGCCTTGGATACCTTACAGGCCATTCCTGCATCATTGATATCTCCTTTTCACCTTCCTCTGTTTCTATAATCGCAACCGTTTCCTGCACTGTGAAATCGCCTTCCTTTATCTCCTTTATCTTTCCGGAGATGCCGTAAGGAATCATTATCTTGTTTGTTATCATGCTGGTTTCTTCGACCGTGCCTATTATCGAAAGCGAGTCTACGGCATCGCCCTCTTTTGCCGTTGGTGTGAAATGCCATTTCTTCTCGTAGTCTATTGATGGTATTTCCACTCCCCTGCTTATGAAGTCTCCGCTTGCTGCCATTATCTTGTCCAAAGGCCTCTGTATTCCATCGTATATTCCTCCCATTAGGCCGGGAGCAAGGGTTACCGAAAGCTGTCTCCCTGTATCCTCTACAGGCTCCCCTGGCCTTATCCCCGAGGTATCCTCATAAACCTGGACTATTGCATCATCGCCATTCAGTTTTATTATCTCCCCTACCAGGTTGCTCTTTCCAACTTTAACTACATCGTTCATCTTGGCCCCTTCCAGCCCTCTCGCTGTTACTACAGGTCCTGATATTCTATATATATAACCGTCCATATTATCACTCTTTTGCCCCTGCTGGGCTGTTCTTCAGATTCGACAAATCTATCCCCAATATTCTCTTCGCCAACTTCTCGACCGACTCCTTGTTCTCTACATCCGATGAAACCGGTATGAATATGACAACAGGCTTCATCATGGTCTCTATTGACCTGAGCTCATCCTCGCCCAAGTATTTCTCAACTGAATCGGATGCAAGTATAAGATTGTAAGCTTTTCCATTTATTATCTCAAACAGCTTGTCATGCATTCCTTTTGGGTCCTCGCTTATAAAAACATCCTTGATTCCAACTAATTCGAACCCCAGTGCAATCTTCCTCTCTCCCAGAACCGCTATCTTTTCTAATTGCATTATTTAAGCCTCATTTGAAAGTTTTATCACATTTGACCTTATGAACTCGTTTCCCATGTCATAGTATTTTCCAAGCATTATTACCCTAAGGTTGTCCCTCTCTATCTCAGACCTTATTATATAGTACATTACCGTATTCAGGCCCATGCTTGACATCTTCAGCTTCGGCAGGTACTCGTTGTAAAGCGCATATTTCATCTCCGTTTCAATGCTCCCAAGCAAGCCGCTCCTGTTGTATGCTTCCACTGCCTTTGATGCCCCTGGGATATTTAGGCCCGCAAGGCTTTCGATGGTGTCAAATTTGGAGTTCAGAAGCTCCTGCTTCGTTATGCTTCCGGAGTCAACAATAAAGTCATCCAAATCGTCTATATCTTTGTCCTTGTTGCTAGATACTATGCGTTTTGCAAGCAATGAGACATTGTGGATGTCTACCAAGCTCCTCAGGTAATTGCCTATCGAAGGCTGTGACCCTACGTACATATTGAACTGCTCAAAAAGCCTTGTATAATAATAGCTGTCCAGTGTATTGAACATACCGATCAGGTTGCCCTGGCTCCTGAAATCTTCAAGGCGCTCCATAAGGGCAACACCGTAGCCGTATTCCGCAAGGCTGTTGACAATTCCTTCAACATCCGGCTGCTCCATTAAAGCTTTGTACTCCTCTTCGGGAATCGAACCGGTTATGTACCCTACAGGCATATCGTTTATCATAAGAAAAGGCTCAAATTGGTCCACTTTGTAGTTCAATGATTTTGAGGATAATATTACCTTTATATTTTCAGTATCAAACTTGTTTAGGTATGCGCTCACGAAAGCCTTCCCTCCATATGGAAGCGATTGCAGCGCATCCTTTATATGGCTAACCATATGGTAGTTTATTATCATCGTATAAAGGTCCGGCATAGTATAGCTGTTTGAGAATTTCTGCACTTCTACCTTATAAAACCTATTTTCAAGGTAGCTTAAGAATTCCTTTTCTGTTTCAAGGTTTATCAGGCTTTCCAAGTCGGAGTTCTTGAGAAATTCTGTATTTAGGCAGCTGAGTTGACCATACTTGCCTAGATATGTTGTATCCATAAGATCATTTTATAAGTTTTAAAAATTCAATAGCTACGCTGTCTTTTGCAGAATCCAATATGTCATCAAGAGTTTCGTCCATTCCCATTGATCCATCCTTTGATACCGCCCTTATTCCGCCAGATACCGATTCATCAGTCTTAACCTTACAGGTTTTTGGTACCTTTAAAAGATCCTTGTCCCTTGGATTGACTGTTATTGTTGCTCCTGCCCCAAGTTCTTTGAGCGCATCCTTTACTATGGCCCCAAGCACTTCCTTGTATGTATCAGTCTTGCAGAACTCATCAAAATTATCCTTTATTATTTTAAATCCTTCGTCAAGCTTTTCTTCAAGCGCCTTGTTATAAATAGATCTGGAATCTGTGTTTGCCTTTGAATCTGATTGGGATTTTATCTGCTGGAGCTCAATTTTTAATTTCGCATCTATCTGCGACTGGTAGTCGCTTATAGCTTTGGATTTATCGTCGTTTATCTGCTGTATCTTAGAATCAGCATCCGAATTTGCCTTTTCTATCTCAGCGTCAGCATTCTCCTTTATCTTGCTTATAATATCTTCCATTGCCATTTAAGCACCACCATGCATAACAGATACCTCTGCTCAAAGTATCTGCAACAGCAGTATTAATCCCAGTACGAATCCAATTATCCATAGAGTTTCTGGTATGACAAAGAAGAAAAGCACCTGACCAAACTTTTCAGGCTTCTCCGCAATGATCCCCATTCCTGATGCACCTATCCCTTGCTGAGCCATTCCAGTTCCTATTAAACCTCCAGCAAATGCAATTGAAGCTGCAATTTCAACTAATGCGCTAGCTACCATTTATTTCACCAATATATTTCCAATCAGTAGTACAAAAATTTGTTTTGTATAGTGATATTTGAAAAAGGAAGGTATAAATAGGTATCGTGGAGCATAACCTGCTTGCAAATTGCATGTATGGTTTATAAATTTGCTTTGATAAAATTAATGGAGGTATTTTGATGATTTCAATCTGCACTGATGGGGCTTCAAGAGGGAACCCTGGAGACAGTGCCTCAGGATTCCAGATTTACGATGAATCAGGAAAGGTTATAGCCAAAAAGGAGATATACAACGGCATAAAGACAAACAATTACGCAGAATACAATGCGATAATCAATGCGCTCCAGTGGTGCGTTGATAACACAAAGCCTAATGATACAGAGATTACACTTTATTCGGACAGCAAGCTGGTGGTCAGCCAGATCAATGGCATTTACAAAGTCAAATCTCCTGAAATGGCGGAGCTTAACCTTAAGGCCAAAGATATAATAAAGAAGTTCAAATCGGTAAAGCTTGTCAACAAGCCACGTGAATTTGAGTGCATCGCAAAGGTTGACCATGCAATAAACCTATTTCTTGACAAGGTTGAGCAGGATAAAAAGGGTAAATAAAAATAAGGGTTAGGAAGATCAGCATGGCAAAAAAAGCGGTTGCAAAGAGTCATATAGTGCCAAAGCATATGGTAGTGAATATCATATCGCTTATAGTTGAAGTACTCCTTCTCATAGGTCTGGTTGCCGTGCTGATAAATGCAGCTGAGCAGATAGTACAGTCAATTGGGGTAAGCATGTTCCAAGTGGTTGATGTGACCCTTGAAAATGCATTGCTGCTGGTCGTATTCATAGAGCTGTACCTTAGCATGGTGGATTTCTTCGATGGAAATGGAAGGAGCACGATTTACATCATAGATGCAACTTTATCCTTTTTGCTTAGAGAAACGATAATAATAATCCTTGACTCTGGATTGGTGGTCGGCAGCATGATAGCATTGGCAGTAGTTATCGCAGCAGTGGCTTTTGCACGCTTCATGGTAACCTACAAGGACAAGTAAAATGATTTCTTTTTCATTGTAAATATTCCCACCGTTTGGGCTTCTGAAAATTTGCTAACATCAATTATATTAATTAATGAAAACCTCTAAATATTAGAATTACTATAATAGTATAGTAAATAGTATATGTGACTAAAATGAACAAGGAAGAGATCAAAATAATGAGTTATTTATCGGATAATTTTGGTAATGGCGGCAGCATATTGGAAATGTCAAAAGATATAAATAGAAAATATGGGCCTGCATATTATTCAAATATATACAGTACTGCAAAAAAGCTTGAAAGAAAAGGTATCATAAATATAGAACGGCAAGGAAATAGTAGGTTAATAAAACTTAATATAGAAAATCCACTTTCTAACTACTATATATCGGAGGTGGAAAATTACAAAAATCAAAAAATAAGTACCTCTAAAGAGCTGCTTGACAGTATACTTAGTTTGACTCAAGAATTCGATATACTCTCTATTTGTTCTTTAGGCCTAGAGAAATACCAGAAAATTAATAGACTGGAATTATTGATTCTTACCAGGAATCACGATGAAAATAGCAACCTTATAAAATCATTGCTCAAAGTGGAATCTGATTACAATATTAAAATAGACCCAATTATATTTACAATAGATGAATTCATAAAGACAATGAAATCTGATGAATTGGACTTAATAAAGGATTTGCTATTGGATAAGAATATCCTATATAATAGCAATGGTTTTTGGGAGTTAATAAAGCTTTATAAAATAGATACTAAATATAAAAAATTTAATAAGTTTCTACAAGATTTAACAAGGGATGAATTGGCATATAACTATAATAGGTTTGGTTATCAACTAAATGAGGATATCAAACCTAATAAAAAAATAGCTATTGAACCAATAATATTCTCAATGAGCATCAATAAAGAGACTAGAATAAATTATGGGGCTATTTTACTCTTGTATAAAGATATCGGCAAAATAAATTTGGCTTACCTGTATTATATTTATAAAAGGTACGACAGTTTGGGTAAATTGAAGGGAATTTTGCTGTCTTTAGTTAATTTGATTAATGAACCATATAATAACGAAATCGAATATTATATTGGCCTCATTCCAGATAAGCCATATATTTATGATAGCAAGCTGATTAAAAGATATATAGAGTTGTATGATTAGATGGCAGGAGTTTCAAAAAAATGACTTTTAGGTTTCCTTGATCTCTTTGATCAAGAGTTGGGTAGAGAGATTTTACTTATAGCTGTTGGCGGCACTGCAATGACCTTGTTGGGTATTAAGGCTTCTACAAAAGATATAGATTTTAACATACCTCTGGAAGATGATTTTAATGAATTTAATCGGGTTTATGATAGAATTAAACCGGGAGTAAAAATTGATTCTTGGTCTTCTAATATGATATTTAGCGAAATTTTACCGGAAGACTATGTAAAATCAACAATAGAATACAAAACCAACTTTAAAAAAATCAATGTTAGGATATTAGGCCCTATAGATATTATATGCTCAAAGATTTCAAGATTAAATGATTCTGATATGGAAGATATAAAGGACTGCATAAAATACGCCCACATAACAAAGGCACATTTGGATAAAAGAGCGGATCAGTATTCTCGTGCAGGAAACGATAGAATATTTGAACAGAATCTCAAGTATATAATGGAAAACTTCTTCTAACTATTCAAGTATCCCCATCATTAGAGTAGCATGGCCTAAAGTTACTTCAGAACGGAAGAATACCTAAAATCTTGCAACTAAGTATTTTCAATATACCTTATGTAGTTTTTTGTAATGATGAAATTACTGTTAAACTAATGCCTGTAAAGCTGGAGTAGTTTACTCATTTGGCTTGGTCATTCATTTTATATACTCTTATCTTTATCTGTCCATATTCCTGCTGTTGCTTATAAGTAATTCAAAATATTAAAATCAGAACAGGCTTCCTCGAAAACTGAAAATGGGCCCGCGGAGGATCGGACTCCGGATCTTTACCTTGTGAAGGTAACGTCTTACCACTGGACTACGAGCCCCTTTCTATTGATTAAGCTCAAAATACTCTTTAAATTTTTCGGTTGTCTTCAATTTCTTTGTCCTTCCCGATTTTGAGGATTCTATAAAAGACTTTTCTAGAATCTCCTTTATATAACTATAGGATGACGGCCCGAATATGTTGACTATCTTGCTCTGCAGTATGGGCTCGTTCTTGCTGATGTAAGCCAATATCCTCAAAGCTCCTTTTGAAAGATCAGGCTTTGCCGCCAATGATGAAACCTTCTCCATATAAGGCGATTTCAATGTAAGAAGGTACTTTTTGTCAAGCTCTTCTATTTTCATTGCGGTGTCTCTCTTTGCATAGTCGTCTATAAGATCCTGTAGCATGTTTTTGACATAACCTATTGAACTGATATTGACTATCTTTGACAAGTCGTCTAGGGATAAGGGCTCCGCTGATATGAAAAGTGCAGCTTCAATCAACTTCCTTGTGTCCGAATCCAATGAGCTAATTTTAATCACCATCCGTTTTGCTTTCCTTGAGCTTTATCATTATATCGCCAAAAAACTCCTCCTGCGATATCGAGACCCTGCGGTACTTTGCCAGGAACAGCATTGGCACGAAAAGGTCAAGAAGTATCGTGCTCTTGTCCTCAAAGTTCCTTGAGAGGTTGCTGAACATTGCAACTCCATAGCTATCTGCATTCCCTTTTATCAGTTGATAGGCAGAATCAATCTTCTTGTCTATGTCGCTTCTGTCCACCTTAAATTCAAGAACAATATTTGATTCCTTTAAAGTCTCCTCCCTTTTTATCTCTTTCTTTATCGACTGATCCAACGCCTGCATCAATTCTTCCAGCGTTATCTTCCTTGATGGAGCAGGCCTTATCTTGAACACCAATGGCTCCAGATTGGGTCTTTCCACATATATGCTTCCGGATTCGTCTTCTTCTGGATTGCTAACTTCTTCGACGCTTGTATCCGCTATCGATATTGTGTCGCTTTTTATCCTGAGCAGTACCGATGCCGCAAGCACCATGTTTGCAGGTATTATAAGATTCAGCATTTTTATTTTCTTTATCGTATCTGTATACTTTTCCACTATCTCTGATATGTTGATATTCCATGGATCCAGCTTGTTCGTCTCTACCAGATGTATCAAAAGCTCTTTCCAAGTGGCATTTTTTATAAACTCCTCTAAATTGAAGTCTTCTGCAACAACGGCTTCCTCCTCGCTTGATGCCATGAAATCACGAACTGGTCGATTATAATTATGAGTAAATATATTTAAGTTATATCTGGGATGTGACATCCTCCCACCCGCAAGCAGTGTGGGCTTCCTCTGCATTCATGCAATCACTGCATCCCGCAAAGGATGTGTTTTATCGGTTCTCAGTTCAGCGAGAACTGCCTCCCTTTGAGGCCTTACACTCTCTCCCTGAGCGTGACTTTCCCTCTGTCCGAGGGTAGTTGCTCTGTTCAATATGTTTATTGATGCATTTATATCTCTGTCAATTTCCAGTCCGCAGACGTTGCAGCGGTATGACCTGTCTCCTAAAGTCAACCTTTCACTGCCTTCCTTTATATGGTGGCAGTTACTGCATTCCTGCGTCGTGTCCCTTGAATCTACTTTTATTACTTTCATACCAGCACTTTCAGCCTTGTATGAAAGCATTTGGATGAACCTGTTCCATGAAGCGTTTTGTATCGAACCTGCCAATCTATGATTCTTTACCATGTTTTGAATGTGCAAATCCTCTACTGCGAATGAAGTATATCCTGAATCGACAAGCCTGTCTGAAAGTTTGTGCAAGTAGTCGTCCGACTGGTTTGTGGAGTATTCGTATGTTTTTTGGAGATGTGTTTTTGCCTTCTCCCTTCTCTTTGAACCTTTGTTTCTCCGTGCGACTATTCTCTGCCAATGCGCAATCCTCTTTCTTTCCTGTTGCATGAATTTCGGCTTTTCTATTTTTGTTCCATCTGACATTGCAACGAATGAATTCAATCCCATGTCTATTCCGATTGGATTTGTGTCCTCCACTTGTGGGGTTTTGATTTCGTTTATTGTGGTAAGAACAGCATAATAATTTCTTCCCTCCCTCTTTATTGCAAGCGTCTTGATTGTGCCTTCAATCTTCCTATGCAATTCTATCCTCATTGTTCCTATCCTTGAGACTCTCAGCCTGCCCCTCTTTATTGAGAAAGAGCCATTGTACTGAGGATATGTTATTGACTTGTACCTGTTCCTTGACTTGAATCTCGGGAATCCTGCCTTTCTGTTTTCTTCCTTGATTCTCCTGAAGAAGTTCTGGTATGCCTTGAGAAGCCTATATTCAATCTCGCATCTCGTCTGCGAGTATAGTTTCAGGTATTTCTTGTCATCTTGGATTATTTCTTTGACGAACCTGTTGAACTGTGCCATTGAGGCTTTTGCCTTTCCATTCTTATAGGATTCAATGGACTTCTCCAGAATCTTGTTGTAGAACTGCTGTGCAAGGATTAGCCTTTCATCTATCTCATTCTGCCTTTTAGTATCTGGATAGATCCTGAATTTATAGGCTCTTGTGGAATCCATGTTGTTTGTATAACCATTCATATTTATACACCTTTACTTTATTCAGCAGTTCGCTTTCATCCCACCGCTAAAGCGTGTGGGATTTCCCGCTCACTTTGTTAAATTTGATGCTATTTTGATTGCCCGGGTAAATTCCACGAGTTTTTGATTTTCTGATAGGTATATATATCTTGAAAACCCATAATTTGATTGGTCTTATTACGCCCATTATGGCAATAAAGTTGATAAAATGAATTACCTTAATTTTGATGATGGGGTCAAACTGGTATGGGCAGCTAGGGAATCGATCACCGAGTATC